>CAZAWU010000020.1:17998-30929 GCA_964488915.1 uncultured Burkholderiales bacterium | reverse complement strand
CGCAGCGGCACAAGTTGCCGTTCATGCCTTCGACGATGTCCTTGTCGGTCGGATTGGGGTTCTGCGCGAGCAGCGCGGCGGCTTGCATAATTTGGCCGGACTGACAGTAACCGCATTGCGGCACTTGAATTTCTACCCATGCTTTCTGCACCGGATGGGCACCCGCGTGGTGCAAACCTTCAATGGTCGTTACCGTTGCCGCACCAACATCGCCCACTTTGACCATGCAGGAGCGTACCGCCTGCCCATTCAGGTGCACGGTACAGGAACCGCACAGGCCGAGGCCACAGCCGTAGCGTGTTCCGGTCAAGCGCAGTTCTTCGCGCAGGACCCAAAGCAAGGGGGTGTCGGGCGGGGAGTCAGACAAGTGGCTCTGACCGTTGACGGCTAACGTAATCATGCGGTCTCTCCTTTCGAGTGGCGGGGAAAACTGCGGAGGCAAGTGCAGTTCGAGTATGCGCTTCGCCGGTAATGTCGGCAACAGCAAGTCTGCAACGTCCGCGCGGCGGCGATTCCGCTTGCCCGCCAGGCAGTGATACGATGCAAAGCTAAACCCAAGAATCAGGATGGAGAGCTTGCATGCGCTGGGATTTTCCCTATGCCTCACAACGAATGCCGGTCATGGCGCGCAATGTCGTCGCCACTTCGCAGCCGCTCGCGGCGCAAGCCGGATTGCAGATGCTTGCCAAGGGCGGCAACGCGGTCGACGCCGCTGTCGCCACGGCAATCACGCTGACGGTGGTGGAGCCCCCGATGAACGGCATCGGTTCGGACGCCTTCGCCATCATCTGGGATGGCAAACAGCTTACCGGGTTGAACGCCTCCGGGCGTGCGCCGGCGGGATGGACGCCCGAGCGTTTCGCAGGGCGCGACGCCATGCCGATGTTCGGCTGGGATTCCGTCACCGTGCCGGGCTGCGTATCGGCTTGGGTGGCGATGCACGAGCGCTACGGCAAGCTTAAGTTTGCCGATCTATTCGAGCCCGCGATGCGCTACGCGGAAGGCGGTTATACCGTCTCGCCGATTACCGCCGCTGCCTGGGAAGGGCAGATGCCGAAGTACACCGAGCAGCCGGATTTCGCGGCCTCGTTCCTGTGCAACGGCAAGCCGCCGCGGCCGGGCGAAGTGTTTCGCTTTCCCGAGCAGGCGAAGACGCTGGGGCTGATTGCCGAGACCAAAGGTAGAGCATTCTATCAAGGACAACTGGCGGAAAAGATCGTCGCCCACTCCGGCGCCCGCGGCGGTGCGATGACGATGGAGGATTTGGCGGCGCATCAAGCCGATTGGGTAGAGCCGCTCGGGCAGGATTACCGCGGTCACCGCTTGCACGAAATCCCGCCGAACGGGCAGGGCATCGCCGCGCTCATCATGCTCGGTATTCTCAAGCACATCGACATGAATCGCTATCCACTCGACTCCGCCGACAGCGTGCATGCGCAGATCGAAGCGATGAAGCTGGCGTTCGCCGATGTCTACCGCAACGTCTCCGATCCGTCGACGATGCAAGTTACGCCCGCGCAAATGCTCGACCCGGAGTACCTCGCGCAACGCGCCAAGCAGATCGATATGAAGCAGGCCAAGCAACCCAGAGCGGAATTGCCGCGCGGCGGCGCCGAAACGGTCTACCTCACCGCGGCGGACGCCTCCGGCATGATGGTGTCGATGATCCAATCGAACTACATGGGCTTCGGCTCCGGCATCGTGGTGCCGGGCACAGGCATCGCTCTGCAGAACCGCGGCTACGGTTTCAACCTTAAACCGGGGCACCCGAACTGTGTCGGACCGCGCAAGCGTCCGTTCCAAACCATCATCCCGGGCTTCCTCACGCGCGGCGGACAGCCGGTGATGAGCTTCGGTGTCATGGGTGCGGTGATGCAAGCGCAGGGGCATGCGCAGATGGTCGTGCGCGTGGTCGACTACGATCAGAATCCGCAAGCGGCATCGGATGCGCCGCGCTGGTTCGTCGATCTCGATATGAACGTGTCCTTTGAGAAGGAATTCAATCAAGATGTGGTGCGCGAACTGCGCGCGCGCGGGCATCGGGTCGGCAGCGACGTGCTCGGTTTCAATTTCGGTGGCGCGCAGTTGATTCATCGGCTCGAGGATGGTTACGTCGGCGCATCGGACCATCGCAAGGACGGCTGCGCGATCGGGTTCTAGCGTTTCCTTCACAAGTACGTCGGCGCTGGATTGCGGCTTGCGCCGCAATGACGGCATATTGAGTTCGCTCTGTGCCAAAAGGCAGCGGGGTGTTCATCCCGCATCGCCAACGGTCGTTCGAACGCTGTTCTGTTACACTTGCGCGCCGTCTGCCGGCCGCACATGTGCAGCGCAGCGAAGAAGAGCACCATCCTAGGGGTTATTCAAACATGAACGCTTTGTTGTCGATTTCGCGCGCCATTGACGCGCTGAACGAACGCGTTGGGCGCACCGTGCTGTGGCTGGTGCTGATCGTGGCCATAGTCAGCGCCGGCAACGCGCTGTACCGCTACGCTTTTCATATGAGTTCCAACGCTTGGCTGGAACTGCAGTGGTATTTGTTCGGCGCCATCTTTCTTCTCTGCGCCGGCTATACGCTGCGCCACGACGAACACATTCGCATCGACGTAGTCGCTTCGCGCTTTAGCCGCCGCACACAGATTTGGATCGACGTGTTTGGCTCGATCTTCTTTCTTTTGCCGATGGCGATTCTGATCATGTGGCTATCGTGGCCGGTGTTTATGAACGCTTGGCACAGCGGCGAGATGTCCAGCAACGCCGGCGGGCTGATCCGTTGGCCGGCGCGGTTGCTGATTCCGGTGGGTTTCTTCCTACTGGTCTTGCAGGGCTTTTCGGAGCTGATCAAGCGCGTCGCCTTCCTCAAGGGTTTGATTCCAGACCCAGGGGAAAAGCATAAGGATCCCGCATTGGAGTTGCTGGAACAGCAGCAGGCGGAGCTGCAAGCCGCAGAAGCTGCGGCTAAGGGAGCGACCAAATGATCGCCTTCATCATCGAGAACATTGCGCCGCTCATGTTCATCACGCTGGTGGTGTTCTTGCTGCTCGGCTATCCGGTCGCCTTCGCGCTGAGCGCAGTCGGCTTGTCGTTCGGCATACTCGGCATTGAGTTGGGCTTGCTAGAACCCGCGCTGCTGCAAGCGTTGCCGGAGCGATTGTTCGGCATCATGGCCAACGACACGCTGCTGGCGATCCCGTTCTTTACCTTCATGGGGCTCGTGCTGGAGCGCAGCGGCATGGCGGAAGACTTGCTCGACACCATCGGGCAACTGTTTGGTTCGATTCGCGCCGGGCTTGCTTACGCAGTTATTTTCGTTGGCGCGCTGCTTGCTGCCACTACCGGCGTGGTGGCGGCTTCGGTCATTTCCATGGGGTTGATCTCCCTGCCGATCATGCTGCGCTACGGTTACAACAGGCAGCTTGCATCTGGAGTGATCGCCGCTTCCGGCACGCTGGCGCAAATCATTCCGCCGTCGCTCGTGTTGATCGTACTGGCCGATCAGCTCGGCCGCTCGGTTGGCGATATGTACGCCGGCGCCATACTGCCCGGCCTCGTTTTGACCGGCTTGTACGTCATTTACGTGTTCGGGCGTTCGATGTTGCAACCGACTTCCGCCCCGGCACTGCCGCCCGAGGCGCGCACACTACGCGGTAGCGCGCTCATTAAACGCGTGATCGTATCGCTGGTGCCGCCGTTGGCACTGATCTTCCTCGTGCTGGGCACCATTTTCCTGGGCATGGCTACTCCCACCGAGGGTGGTGCAATGGGGGCGACTGGCGCGATCTTGCTTGCATTGGCGAAGAAGCGCCTGAACTGGTCTCTGCTCAAGCAAGCGATGAATTCCACCGCCAAGCTGACCTCGTTCGTGCTCTTCATCCTGGTTGGCGCAACCGTGTTCAGTCTCACGTTCCGGGCGGTCAACGGCGATCTCTGGGTTGAGCATCTACTGACCAACCTGCCGGGCGGTCAGACGGGTTTTCTGATCGTCGTCAACATCATGGTCTTTTTGTTGGCGTTCTTTCTTGATTTCTTTGAGCTCGCGTTCATCATCGTGCCTTTGCTGGGGCCGGTGGCCGAGAAGCTTGGCATCGATCTGATCTGGTTTGGCGTGCTGCTCGGGGTCAACATGCAGACTTCGTTCATGCATCCCCCGTTCGGCTTCGCGCTGTTCTATTTGCGTAGCGTCGCACCGGTGAGGGATTACATCGACAAGATCACGGGTAAGCGCATGGCACCGGTGACCACGGGACAGATTTACTGGGGTGCGGTGCCTTTCGTGGTAATCCAAGTCATCATGGTCGGCATCTTGATTGCGTTCCCGGAGCTGGTCACCATGAACTTGGACAAGGGCACTGGCGTTGATCCCTCCAAGGTTCAGATCGAAATACCCTCAATGGATGACACGCCGGGCGAGCCGATGGTCCCCGGCGCGGACGACGCGCAGCAAAGTGAACCCGAGATCCCTGATTTCGGTCAGGGCAAGGAAGAGCCTTCGGGTGCTGCGCCGCCATCGCCCGGAGAGCAACAGGATCCGAGCGCCAAAGAGGGAGGCGAGTTGGAGGATTTATTCAAGAAGTAGCGACTGGGCCGCGAGTGTAGTGCTTCGTTCTTAATGGCACTTATGTTTGGATCTCGCGCAGTCGTCTAATGCAGCAAAAGTGGCGAAAATCAAGCCAAACAAGGCCACCAGGGGATGGGGCCCCTGTTTCCCCAGTGTCGCAGCGAGGTTGAACACCTCGCGAGAATTTGCAACGCAGTCTGGCTTGATTTCTCGCCATCTTTTGTGCCGTTAAGAGCGAAGCACTACACTAGGGTAAACGCCACCCAAGCCCGTCATCCCGGCGTAAGCTGGGATCTAGAGATTTTGACGCCCAACGACGGCACGGCGGGGAGCTGCCGTGGTGCTCAAAGCTGCTTGAAGCCGGCGAGTGCGTTAATGGAATACGCGCCCCGCGTCGATTGCCAGCGTCTGGCCGGTGATACTGTCGGTGCGGCATAGCGCCACGACCTGATCGGCCACATCGTCTTTGTCGGCCGCGCGCTTGAGCAGTGAGTTTTCGCGCGCACGCTGCTGGTAAGCAGTATCGAGATTCGCGGTGGCGCGCGTGCCTTCGAGATATCCGGGCGCTACGCAATTGACCAAGACGTCCGGCGCCAGCGCGACCGCCATGCAGCGCGTCAAGTGAATCAGCCCGGCCTTTGACACCGCGTAGGCGATCGACGAGCCCGAAGGTGCGAGTCCCGCAATGGAGGAGACATTGACGATGCGTCCCCCGCCAGATTTTCGCATCGCCGCGGCGAAGGCCTTGATGCACAGCATCGGGCCGGTAAGGTTCACCGCGAGGATCTTCTGCCAAACGTCGTAGGTGAGCGCGTCGAGATCGTTGAACGCGATCCATTTGTTGTAAGCGGCGTCGTTGACCAAGATGTCGACGCGCCCGAAGCGCGCTAGCGCTGCGTCTACCAAGGCTTGCACTTGCCCCGGGTTGGTTACATCGCAAGGGAGCGCTTCCGCCTGCACGCCCGAAGCGCACAGATCCGAAGCAACCGCTTGAGCGGCGTCGCCGCTGTTGGCGTAAATGACCGCAACGTCGCAACCTTCGCGCGCGAGGGCTTGGCAGATGCGCTGGCCAAGACCGCCGTTGCCACCGGTGACAACCGCAACTTTCCCTTTCAATTGCATTACGTCTCCTCAGCTCAGGACGCAAAGCGAGATCGTATCACCCGAGTTGATCGGAACACACGCGACGCCCGCAGCGTTGTTGACCGGGAAAGAAGCAAGAACTGCGCTGCGTAATGCTCGAAAAAAAGCCCTCCAAGGTCATGGAGGGCTTGAGAACGGTATGAGGACAGGCCCCGCTATTTCCCAGCGCCGATCTTGGAATTGAATACGTAGTTTTCGTAGGTCAACTCCGCCACGCGGCCCCAGAGGAACTGCTCGTCACGGAATTTCTTCCACTCGGGGTAGACGCGCTTCCAGTGCGCGCTCTTGCCCTTCATTTCTTCGTACAGTTCATAAGCAGCTTTCTCGCACGCCTCCATGATTGGCCGCGGGTAGGGGCGCAGCTTGGCGCCGCCCGCCACCAATCTGCGCAGCGCCTGCGGATTCAACGAATCGTACTTCGCCGTGCTGGTGACACAAGCTTCGGTGCAGGCGACTTTGATCGCGGCTTGGTAGTGCTTGGGCAGCTCGTTCCATTTCTTTTCGTTGACCAGCGTCATGCTGATCGGCCCGCCTTCCCACCAGCCTGGGTAGTAGTAGAAGCTAGCGACCTTGTTGAAGCCGAGTTTCTCGTCGTCGTAGGGGCCGACCCATTCGGCGCCGTCGATGGTGCCCTTCTCCAATGCTGGATAGATGTCGGGTCCGCCAATTTGTTGCGGCACGACGCCGAGCTTGGCAAGGATCAGGCCGGCCATGCCGCCGATGCGGAACTTTAGGCCCTTTAGATCGTCGAGGGTTTTGATCTCTTTGCGGAACCAGCCGCCCATCTGGCAGCCGGTGCTGGCCGCCGCGAAGGCAACGCAGCCGTATTCCTTAAACAGCGGCGCCATCGCCTCGGCGCCGCCGCCGGAGAACCACCAAGCGAAGTTTTGGCGCGTAGTGCCGCCAAACCCGATGGAAGTGCCGAGCGCGAAGGTTGGGTCCTTGCCGAAGTAGTAGTAAGTTGCGGTGTGGCCCATTTCGATGGTGCCTGCTTGCACCGCGTCGAGCACTTGCAGTGGCGGCACGATTTCACCGGCCGGGAACGGGCGAATGTTGAAGTTGCCGTCGGTCAGCTCTGCTACGCGTTTGGTGATCCCCTCGGCGGCGCCGTAGAGCGTGTCCAAACTCTTGGGCCAGCTGGCGCTCAAGCGCCAGTTGATCTTGGGATTAGATTGCGCGATGGCCGGGGCGGCGACAACTGCCGCACCGGTTGCTACGCCCGCTGTCGCCTTCTTAAGAAACGATCTACGCTGCATGCTTTCCTCCTCGATTGAAGTGTGCGTGCGGACCTGGCGCCCGCTCGCGTGCATTCTGCCACATATTGCGCGCGCTTCCCTCTGTACGCCGGGGCCGCGACGGCCTTAGCCTGCGCCGATTATGGCTGCTAAGTTCTGCTTCTGTTCCAGTACGTTGTTCCATACGTCCGGCCGCTGCGCCAGCCGCTCGAACACCGTGTCGATGCTGAAGTCGGTCGGGTAGGCGCTCTCCAGCTCGGCCCAGGTCAGCGGCATCGACACCGGTGCGCCTGCCAGCCCGCGCGGCGAATAGGCGCAATTCAACGTGCGCGTGCGGGCGTTCATGTTGTAGTCGATGAAAATCTTGCCGGTGCGTTTGTCGATGCTCCAGTCGATGGTGACGTCTTTTGGGTAGCGCTGTTGTAGGTGGCGGCTGACCATCTCGCTAATGCGACGCGTCGCGTCAAAATCCAATGTCCGCACGATCGGCACGAAGATGTGCAGACCCGTCTTGCCGGAAGTTTTCACGATGGAGCGCAACTTCATCGCCGTCAACACTTCGTTCAAGTGCAGCGCGACTTCGCGGCCTTTGTCGAAAGCCGGGCGGTTGAACTCCGGCTCCTCGCCCTTGCCCTCTTTGCCGGAGTACACGTAGGGATCGATATCGAATACCAGGTAGTCGGGGTAGTTGAGGATGGAGGCGTCCAAGTTCGCCATCGATCCGGTGAACTGCGTGCTTGCTCCGGCACGGTCCGGTAGCGGCGTGATGCGCGAATGCCAGACGTGGAACTCCAGCGCACCGGACTGCCCAAGCCACAGCAGTGTCGGCAGGTTGTTGCACACGATGTAGCGATGATCGATGTCCTTCGTCTCGGAGAAGACCGCTACGCTGTCAACGAACTCCGGCAGCTTGATGCCGTCCCAGTGCTTTTGAAAGAAGCGCTCGCCATCGATGCCATCGGGCATGCGGATTACCGTCAGTGCCCGATCAGCCAAATGCGGCAGCATGTACGGTGCAATGCGCGCGAGATAACGCAGCAAAGCGCGCTTGGTCAGCGCCGCGTGCTTCGGCTTTTTCTGCGCCGGCCACAGCGGTTTGTTCAAGTTGGTTACGCGAACTTGTTGCGCGCCGATGGCGAGCGTCAGTTCCGTGCGCTCGTTGTCGAGCTGTTGCAGCACGGCGGCGATGCGCTGTTGCAGTTGTGCGCGCTCGTTGTGTGCGCCGTGCGGGCGCGGCGCCGGTGCGCCGACTTGGCCGGCGTCGATATCGTCGCGCAGGCGTAGGAACACCGGCGCGCGCAGTTGCTGTGCGGGGGTGAACTCGCTGAACTTCACTTCCGCCACCAGCTCAGGTTTGACCCAAGTCGGCGGCATGTCCTGCGGCGGGCGCTCGCTGAAGGGGCACTGTTTAGTCGTAAGCGGGTCGAGCCGGCGCTTCAGTTCGCGCAGCATTGCATCGTCGAAACCAGTGCCGACATTGCCGACGAACACGAGGCGGCGTGCGTCGTTCCAGTAGCCGAGCAGCAGCGCGCCGAGCGAGCTCCTGCGATGACCACTGCCTTCGGAGTAGCCGCCAATCACGAACTCTGCGCTTCGCTGCGTTTTAACCTTGAGCCAGTTGGGCGAGCGCTTGCCGGGCTCGTACACACTCTCGATCTTCTTGGCGACGATGCCTTCCAGGCCCGTTTGCAGCGCCGCCTGGTACATGGCACTGCCATCGGTATCGGCGTGAATATGCTGTAAGTACTTATTTTCGAGAATACACTGTAACAGGTACCTGCGCCGCAGGCGGTAGGGCAATCCGCGCAAGTTGCACCCCGCGAAGTGCAGCAGATCGAAACCGTAGAGCACACATGGGGTGGTGCGCTGCGCCGCGTCGATGTCAGCCTTGAGCTTCAACTGCGAGCGATTCTGCAACGCGTTGAACGAAGGTGCGCCGTTCTCGAAGGCAACCAACTCGCCGTCCAACAACAGTGTCGGGGCGACTTGCTCCTGCAGCGCGGCGACAATCTCGGGAAATGCTTGCGTGTAATCTTGGCCCGTGCGCGAACGCAGTCGCACCTCGCCGCGTTCGACGAAGGCGAGCACGCGGTAGCCGTCGAGTTTAGGCTCGAACGACCACTCCGGATTGCTAAAGGGTTGTTCCGCCGTGCCGGCCAGCATCGGCGCAAGCTTGTTCGGTAGCGCTTCGCTCGGACCGTGTACCACGAGTTCTTGCAGCGGCACGCGCTGCGGCGGGGGCTGTGTCTGCAGCTGCTGCGGCGTGACGCCGCTCAATACCGATCGCTCGTGCTGTGCCGGCGCCGCGCCATGCCAGTGCGCGTCCTTGTGCTTGATCATGAGCCAGTGTTTGCCGCTGCCGTTGGATCGGTCGCCTACGCGACCAGTGAACGACTGGTCGCCTGCGCGACCGGTGAACGATTGGTCGCCTACGCGACCGGTGCGCACCAGTGCGAACGAACCTTTCAGCTTGGCGCCGAGCAAGAAGATGCTGAGCTTGCCGGCGGCGAGTTCCGCGCGTATGCGCGCCTGCGCTGCCGCGCGATCGTGGAATGCATACTCGCCACCTTCATCGGGCGAATACACGCCACAATCCCACACGATGACTTGGCCCGCGCCGTACTGTTTCGGCGGGATCACACCTTCGAATGTGGCGTACTCGAGCGGATGGTCTTCGGTCGGCACCGCGAGGCGTTTGTCGGCGCGATCCATGCTCGGTCCTTTCGGCACCGCCCACGACTTGAGCACGCCGTCCAGTTCGATGCGGAAATCGAAATGCAGTGCGCGCGCGGCGTGCTGCTGCACGACGAATAGCAGCGGGCCGTCGCGTTCGGTCTGCGCTGCCGGCGCCGGTTCGGGTGTTGCTTCGAAGCTGCGCTTGGCGCTGTACTCGCGCAGTGCTGCCGCTGCCGGGTTAGGGCGCGGCGGGGGCGTCT
The DNA here is from genome assembly GCA_964488915.1 of uncultured Burkholderiales bacterium. Taxonomy (GTDB): domain Bacteria; phylum Pseudomonadota; class Gammaproteobacteria; order Burkholderiales; family JALYOK01; genus CADEHE01. Next base: position 21,057 of record CAZAWU010000020.1, on the reverse strand, counting down.
TGCGTGCCGCCATCTTCTAGATAGGGGCGGAGCACCGCCGCGTCGTCCAGGGCGCCGTAGCCGCGCTCGATCGCGCGCACGAACGCGGCGTAGGCTGCATTCGCCATCGGCGCGTCATAGTTCGCGCGGCGCGCTTGTTGCAGGAACAGCGCCACATCTTTGGTGAGTAGCGTGGTGGCCGCGCGCGGCGCGAAATCGTTGGCCAGCGCGCGCGGGATGCGCTCCGGCACGATCCAGCTTGCGCCTGAGCTGGCGCCGACTACGTCGAGCATGATCTTAGGCTGCAGCCCGAGCTTGATGCCGAGCGCCAGCGCCTCGCACCCGGCAACGAGATTGGCGGCGGCCATCATGTTGTTGACCAGTTTCATGCGTGCACCGTCGCCGACGCGCTCGCTGACGCGAAACACGTTATTGGACAGCGCCGCGAGCAGCGCCGCGCAATGCTCGCAGGCGGCGTTCGGCGCTGCGAGCATCATGCTCATCGAGCCGTTTTCCGCGCGCAGCGGCCCGCCGGACACAGGTGCATCGAGCACGCCCACGCCGCGTGCGGCAAGCCGCTGCGCAGCGGCGACGACGTATTCCGGCGCGAGAGTACTGCTCAGCACGACGAAACTGCCCGCACGTAGCGCGTGGATGGCGCCGTCGGGCCCGAACAGAATATCGTCGGTTTGACGGTGATCGACCACCAGCGTGATGACGATGTCGCACGCCGCTGCGAGAGCGGCTGGGTTGGCAGCCACACGCGCGCCCGCGGCAGCCGCTTCAGTTTCACGCTCGGCGCGGATGTCACGTACGTGCGGCTGATAGCCGTGACGCAGCAAGCGTTTGACGACGCCCATGCCCATGGCGCCTACGCCGATCACGCCAACGCTAGGCTTATTCATCGTTCTCTATACCGTTAATAGGATGGCTACAATAATATCGCTCAAAGCCATTGATCAGCTTGTACATATATAAGTATAGTCTGGCCACCGGATTGTCCGTATAGTCTACCCGTGCTCTCGAACGCTAAAGCAAACGATCGCCGCGCCAGGAAGGATTTCTTAACCACTTTCGTCGCGCCGCGACCAAAACCTTGGTTGATCGCCGCCCTGGTGCCGGTGAACCGCGTGTTCTGTCTGGGTGGCATTCCGGGCTTGCGCCGCTTGCCACTGCTCGGGCGAGTGCCAGGTCTTCGCGGGCTTGCCGACGTGGTACGAATCGAAATGCCGCACGCCGACTTGGCGCGTCTCAAAGCGGTGGTAAACCAACAGTCGGCTGCCTTCATCGTGCCGAATCATCCCGAGTTCTTTGCCGACTGGATGCTGGATAAGGAAATTTGCACGCGCATTGCGCCACTGACAGCCAACTGGGCCACGCACGAAGTCGTCAACGGCATGGGACGCTTGCCGCAGCGTTTCTGGCTGGCCAATAATCTAATTGCACAAATTCCAGGAAGCGGCGGCGCTGCCGGTAAAGACTACTCGGTGCAATGGGCAGCGCAGGGGCACGCGGTGTTGTTGCACCCAGAGGGGCAGGTGGGGTGGCACAACGACTACATAGGGCCGCTCTTCCCGGGCGTGGTCGAGATGGCTTCGGACACTGCGGCGCTGCTGCGCCAGCAAAACGTGGCGCGTCAAGTCCACGTCGCGCCAGTGGTGTGGAAGTTCAAGTTCGAGCGCGACGAAGAGACGCGGCTCAGGCGCGAGATGCGCTACATCGAACGCGCGCTTGCCTTGCGCGTGGAAGAACAGCACAGCCTGCCGGAACGCTTGCACGAGGCCTACGCCATGCTGCTGCAGCGCGACGCAACCAAGTGGAGCGCCAGCATTAGTCTGAGCGCGCGTTACTGGATCGCGCAGGCGCGTTTGCTCAGCGCGCTAGCCGATCAACTGCGTCAGCGCATCGCCACCCTGGGTGGGACGCTACCCGCCGCCGCACCGGCTGAGGACGAGGAAGGCACGACCCGAGGCTACCGCAACTTGGTCAGCGCAGCGGAGCGCTACCTGCGCGAGCTTGCGCCGAGCGCGGCGGCTCAGGACACCGTTCAAACGACGCGCGAGTTGCTGCGCGACGTGCGCCGCATTCTGCGTTTGCGGCCGGAGATGTATCCGGGCGCGACGCTCACACAAGAGCAGGTCGCCGAGAACATCAAGCGCTTGCGCAACGACTACTGTTTTGGCTCGCTGCGCGATAGCGTCAATCGTTTCGTGCCGCGGCCCGCCGGCTCACGCGTCGCCTATGTGCGCGTGCCGGCACCCCTGGAAATCACGCGGGCGCTAGACGATGAAGAGCAGGCGAGGCTGGTGACGGAGTTGCGCGCGCGCATGCAAACCGCGTTGAATCAAATCAACGAAGAATTGCATGCGCGCGGCGCCTTTGTCGAGTATCGGAATCCGTTTGCTGCTTAGCCCGTTGCGCTACGGCTCTTACGGGATCGTCAGCGGTGTGCTGGCGATCGCGTTCCAGCTCGCGCTGGCATGCAAGCGAATCTCGTAGTTGCCGCTCGCTAGCCCGCTGGGGATCAGGAAACTGCAACTGCCGCTGGGAAAAGCTTGTCCGGGCGTTTTGGTGCAATTGACGTACATCCAGTTGCCGTTATGGTTCTGTGACGGCGCGCCGGGGGTGTACAGTCCGAACCAGTTGGTGCCGGTGGGCGAGGCAATCCCACTCCAGCTCACTGTCACGGTCCCGCCGGCCGCCGTAGCGCTCGGGTTCACGCCTATCGTCGTACCGCCGGCCCCGCCAGTGATCGTCAGCGGGGTGCTGGCGATCGCGTTCCAACTCGCGCTGGCATGCAAGCGAATCTCGTAGTTGCCGTTCGCTAGCCCGCTCGGAATCGGGAAAGTGCAGCTGCCGCTGGGAAAAGCTTGTCCCGCCGTCTTCGTGCAATTGACGTACATCCAATTGCCGTTGTGGTTTTGCGAAGGTGCACCGGGCGTGTACAGTCCGAACCAGTTGGTACCGGTAGCTGAGGCGATGTTGCTCCAGCTGACGTTAACGCTGTTGCCGGCGGCAACGCTGGTGGGTAAGACACTCACGCTTGTGGCGCCGCCGCCGGTGCCACCGGTGATCGTCAA
>CAZAWU010000020.1:3192-17898 GCA_964488915.1 uncultured Burkholderiales bacterium | reverse complement strand
CGTCGTGGTTCTGCGAGGGCTCGCCGGGCGTGTAGAGCCCGATCCAGTTGGTGCCAGTGGCTGAGGCGATGTTGCTCCAGTTGACGTTAACGCTATTGCCGGCGGCAATGCTGCTGGGTAAGACACTCACGCTTGTGGCGCCGCCGCCGGTGCCACCGGTGATCGTCAAAGGCGCGCTGGTGGCAATGACGCTCCAGCTCGCGCTGGCATGCAGACGCAGCTCGTACGTACCGCTGGGCACATTGGCGGGAATCGGGAAAGCGCAGCTGCCGCTGGGGAACGCTTGGCCGGCGGTTTTGGTGCAGTTGACGTACATCCAGATGCCGTCGTGGTTCTGCGAGGGCTCGCCGGGCGTGTAGAGCCCGATCCAGTTGGTGCCGGTGGGTGATACGATGTTGTTCCAAGTCGCTGTCACCGTCCCGCCGGCAGCAACGCTCGTAGGATTCACGCCTAGCGTAGTGGCAACGGTGGCGTTGCGGGAGATCTGGTAGATTTTTCCGCTAAAAGAAACCACGTAAAGCAGACCATCAGGTCCTACCTTCAGGTCGGTGATACCGCCGAAGCCGCTCCCGAACACAACCGTGTCGCGCTCGGTGGCGTCGTCGGCAACGAGGTCCGCCAAACCACCAGCACCGAAACTCAAACCGTTGCGAGCCCCGTTTGGCTCGAAGCGGTAAAGATTGCCGTTGTTGATGTCGCCGACGAACACATCGTTCTGGTATTGTGCGCCCAGCTGGGTCGAGTTCAAAAAGACAATACCTGTGACACCCACCGGACTCAGCCAGGAGAACGCCGGGTCGCGGTACTGCGAACCGGGTACTTGATACAAATCGCTCAGCCCCTGCGGGTCGCGTGCGTCGGGACCCATGATCTGCCGCCAGCCGCTGTTGAAGCCGGGCTCGACTAAGTTGATCTCGTCGTAGCTCGAAGGACCGTTCTCCGTGTCCCACAACTTGCCGGTGACCGGATCGAACGCTAGGCCGAACGAATTGCGCACACCGTAAGCGTAGTATTTGGCCAAGTTGCCGCCCTGCGCCGCGAACGGATTGTCGTTCGGTGTTGTGCCGTCCTCGTTCAGGCGCAGAATCACGCCGCTGTCGTCAGCTGCGGCGCCGGTAGCGTTGTTTTGCAGTTGTCCATTGCGGTTGAGATCGCCGATGACGACATAGAGCTTGCGGTCCGGACCGAAGGCGATGATGCCGCCGTCGTGGTTGGGTCCGCTGGTGACGGGTAGATCTACTATGCGCGTGGGGCTGATCAGCGCACTGCCATTCCAGGTGTAGCGATAAACCCGATTACCTAACGGCGTCGGTGTGCCCTGCGTGTCGCTGCCGTTGCCGCTTTCTGTGTAGAACAAGTACACGTAGGGCGTCGTCGGGAAGGAGGGATGCAAAGTAATCCCAAGCAGACCGCGCTCGGATGCGCTGTCGACTGCAACGTCCAAAACGGCGCCTGCTTGTAAGACGCCGTTGATTACGCGGCGCACGCGGCCATCACCCTTTTGCAGCACTAGCATATCGGTGCTGCCGATGAAGGCTATTGTGGTCGGGCCGCTCAATCCGCTCGCCACCTCCTGCACCCGAAGGCTGGTGTCGCGCACGCTTTGGGCGTGCGCCTGGGGAAAACCAATGAGGCAGGCTGCGAGACAAAGCCCCGCGCCGTGCCAGCGCCGTGCGATATCGCCGAGATGTGAAAAGTGCATTGCGTCTCCTCTCAAGTCAAATAAGGGACGACGCTCCGGTGTTTCACCGGCGGAGCCAAGTCGGAGAGGAGTTCTGCCCGCAAACGCTGGAGGCGCGACGCGCCGTCCGGCGAAAAAGCGTCTTTCTCGTTTTTATCCGTCAGCGTCGTTCGACGCGGCGGAGCGATCACTGTGTGCGGCGAGTATATCCGCTCGCGGCGACGGGCGGTAGAGGTAGGTTAGTGCTTTCTCGGGCCCGGACCGGCCAGAATGTAGCGCGTACCGCAGTAAGGGCAGAGCGATTCCCCAGTCTTGTCGATCGGCAGGAACACGCGCGGGTGCGCGTTCCAGGTTTTCATCGAAGGTAAGGGGCAGTGCAGGGGCAAGTCCGCCGCTGTCACCTCGATGTTGCGTTGGTTGAGTTCGGTCGGCTTCTGTGCCATGTGCACCAAACTTTTTATACGAACGCCAACCAATCGAGGTGCTGCTCTGCGCGGCCACGCACGACGTCGAAAAACTTCTCTTGTAATTTGGCCGTGACCGGACCGCGTTTGCCTTCGCCGACGACGCGTCCGTCGATTTCACGAATCGGTGTGACCTCGGCGGCTGTGCCGGAGAAGAACGCTTCATCGGCGATGTAGAGATCGTCACGCGTGAGCCGCTTCGACTGGAATTCGTATCCCAACTCGCGCGCCAGCGTGATCACCGTGTCACGCGTGATGCCGGACAGCGCGGAGGTCAGCTCCGGCTCATAGATCTTGCCGTTCTTGACGATGAACAGGTTCTCGCCCGCGCCTTCGGCGACGAAGCCGTCGACATCAAGCAGCAGCGCCTCGTCATAGCCGTGCTCGACCGCTTCTTGGTTCGCGAGTATCGAGTTGGCATAGGTGCCGGAAAATTTTGCGCGGCACATCGTCACGTTGATGTGATGGCGCGCGTAAGACGAAGTCTTGACGCGAATACCTTTCTCTAGCCCCTCCGGACCGAGATAGGCCCCCCAGGGCCACGCCGCGATCGCCACGTGCACCCGAGCGCCTTTGGGTGAGACGCCCATCTTCTCCGAGCCGTAGAAAGCGATCGGTCGGATGTAGCATTCTTCCAGTTTGTTCGCGCGCACGACTTCCTTCTGCGCCGCCATGATGGTTTCCTTATCGTACGGAATTTTCATCATGAAGATGTGCGCCGAATTGAACAGGCGCTCCGTATGCTCCTTTAGGCGAAAGATCGCCGTGCCCTTATTGGTCTTGTACGCGCGTAAGCCTTCGAACGGGGCCAAGCCGTAGTGCAGCGAGTGGGTGAGCACGTGCGTGGTCGCCTCGCGCCAAGGAACGAGCTTGCCGTCGTACCAAATCTGGCCGTCGCGGTCTGCCATCGACATAGTGCTAACTCCCGAACTAAAACGCCATTCTAGCGAAAAATCGTTGCTACTCGATTCAAGGCGCAAAATCAGGTAGTGTTGTGCGGAACTTACGGCGAAAACCGCAAGCGCGCAGCGCATCCACGCACCGCATGCTCACCCGGGGGAATCCAATCCATGTCCCAAGCGGCAAAAGTAGAAGGATTGTTGTTCGACGTTTACGGCACGCTATTCGACGTGCACTCGGTCGTCCAGTTGTGCGAGCAGCTATTTCCGGGAAAAGGGGTGGCGCTTTCGCAGCTTTGGCGTACCAAGCAGCTGGAGTACAGCTGGCAACGCAGCCTAATGCAGCGCTACGAACCGTTCCATTTGGTCACCCGCGCGGCCTTGAAGGTCGCCTGCCGTGCACTCGCACTCGAAGCCTCGTCCGCGGTCCTGGATCAACTGACGGGCGCCTACTTACAACTCAAACCGTACCCCGATAGCGAGCCGGCGCTGCAGCGCTTGAAGCGTTTGCCGCTGGCGATTTTTTCCAACGGTTCGTTGCAGATGCTGGGGCCCTTGTTGGCGCATGCTGACATCGAGAAATATATGAGTCACGTCATTAGCGTGGACGAAATCCATGTCTTTAAACCGGATCCGCGCGTATATAAGCTGGGTTGCGAGCGCCTTGGGCTCGACGCCAAGCACGTGGCGTTGGTGTCGTCCAATTTTTGGGACATCTGCGGCGCACGCTCCTACGGCATGCAGGCGTTCTGGATAAACCGCAGCGGGGCCGGCATGGACGATCTAGGATTCGAGCCCACTGCCGTGTACGCCAGCTTGACGCAACTGGCGGAACAGCTTATTTAGTATCGAGGATTATATCGAGTTGAGCAGGGTGGCAAAGTTTGTCCTGAGCTTGGCGATGGGCGCCGCGTGCCTTCCCCCCTTCGATTCTGGCCGTTGACTTTGTAGCTTGCGCCCTGCGCACGACCGTCTGCCGTTGTCCCGCAAACCGGCTCGTGCGCACGGCGCACGCTACTGCACCGTAAGCGGCGCACTGCGAATCAACACGCTCCAACTGCTGCTCGCGTGCAAGCGCAGTTCGTATTGACCAGCGGTGAGCGTCGCCGGAATCGGAAACGCGCAGCTACCGCTCGACCGCACCGCGCTGGCGGTCTTACTGCAGCTTACGTACATCCAATTGCCACCATGATCTTGCGAGGCGGCGCCGGGCCGGTATAAGCCGATCCAATTGGTCGAGCTCGGGTTGGCGATGCCGCTCCAACTCACTGTCAGCGATCCACCCTGCGCGACGCTGCTCGGACTCGCTGTCAGCGTGAGCGTGGTGCCTCCTATCCCGCCCGTGATGCTGACCGGGCTGCTGGTCGCCAGCACATTCCAACTGGCCGGATGATGTAAGCGCAGCTCATACGTGCCCGCCGCCATCGTTGCCGGCACCGGCAGCGGACAACCGCCGCTCGCGCTCGCTGCCCCCGGGGTTTTGCTGCAGCTCAAGTACAGCCAATTGCCGAGATGGTCCTGCGAAGCTGCCCCGGGGCGGTACAAGCCGATCCAATTGGTCGGACTTGGAACGGCAATGCCGCTCCAGTTCACCGTCAACGTCCCGCCTGCCGCGATCGAAGCCGGCGCGCCGCTGACCGCCGTGCCGCCCGCGGCGCCGCCGTTGACGCGAAAGGTGCGCTCCAACGCGCTGACGTTGCCGGCCAGGTCGCGCACACTGATGTTCAGCTTGCCCGCGGCCAAGTTAGTGATCGGCGGATTCAGCGCCAGCGTCCAGATGTTGTTGCCGCCGCCGCTGAAATCAGAGCCGAGTTCGCTGCCGGGCGCTTTACCGTTGACGCTGAAGCTCGCTTTTACCGACAGCGACGCGCGGTTCAAGCCGGAGTAGTTGTCGTACATGCCGAGACGGATCTGGCTTAGCGCGGTGTCATTCGTCCCGCTGCGCGGCGCTGATACCGTCAGAACCGGTTTCATGTCGTCGGCGAAGACGCCCATCGGCTTCAACTGCGGGTCGGGCGAATCGATTTGGCAGCCGAGGTCGATCCAGCGCGCGAACAGCATTTTCTCCTCTTCGCTGAGCGGCACTGCGCCGGAGCCGGGCGGCGGCATGATGGTGCCGGTGAAGTCGAGATCGGCATCGTTCGCGTTCGCCCCTGCCGGCAGGGTGGCCGCATTGCCAGGGACGGCCTCGGTCGGATGATCGGTGTTGCTCCAACCGTCCAAACGCCGGCCCATGATCTTCCACATAAGCAGGCTGCGGCGCGATTGGAACATTCGGATATAGCGCGAGGCGTTGGTTTGCCGCCATGTCGCATTGGCGATAACCGGCTTGATGCCGTACTGCGCATTTTGATCGCGCGCTAGGCGGTTGTAGGTGTTGTCGAAGCCGTCGACGATGGCGGAATCATCCAGCACGAGTCCTGCTTCTTGCCGGCCGTTCTTCGAGTGGCAGGTGACACAGGAGCGCTGCAGGACCGGCTTAATGTCGCGGTAATACTCGACATCGACCATGTGCCGCGACGCTTGCGTTTGCACCGTCTGACCCGAAGCGTTCTTGGCGATGAGCGGCGTGTTGCCGGTCAAGTCGGTCGGTGGATAGCCGGCGCGCCCCGCCGCGGTGTTGGCGAAATTAGTCGGCACGCGGCTGTGCGCGTGGCAGCCGCCACAATCGGCGCGCACTTCGCCCGGGCGCACCATGTGCCAGGTCTGCGCCAGGTTGAGCGCCAGGCCGTCCTTGTCGATGGTTTGAAACGTAAACGGGGTGTCGGCGGGAATCTTCGCGAGAAAACTCGTATCCGGATTGCCGTCGGGATCGGTCACACCCGGCTTACGCAGCGGGATTTCGCCGAGGATGCGCAAGCGCTCCGCCGCGGCGTGGCTGCGAAAACCCGTCGCGCCGCCGCTGGCGCCCGGACCACCGTAGCTGCGGTGCGCCACGCCTTCCATGCCTAGGATGCGTACGGCGTGAATCTCGGCGTTGGTGTAGCGCCCGGCATCCGCGCCTTGGTTAAACCAGTTCGGACTGGCCTCGTTCTCGGTGGTGTTGAACACATCCAAGCCGTGATAAGTGCCATTCACGTTAGCGCTGCCCGGCGCGCTGTCGCGCTTGTAGAAGCTGGACGTGCCGACCAGACCGAACGGCGTGCCGGCGGGCAGCGTAGCGTGCAGAGTGCCGTCGTTCGGCAGATACGGCAGCATCGCAGGCGCGGCCACACCGTAGATGGCGGAGTAGGGCACCAACGCCTTCGGCTGCATTTCGTTGTAGTTGGGGTTGTTCTTGATCAGCACCAACTGGCGATGATCGGTAATGGCAGTGCCGTTCTTCAGCAAGTACAAACCGCCGTCCGGCTGCGGAAAGCGCGTCGGCCGGTCGAGCTGATTCACCGGGCCGGGGCTCCATACCAGCAGCACGTCGTTACCCGGCGCGCCGGAAGGATGCGTAACTTTGCCCGCCCATGTGCCGTCCAGTTCCCACCCCGACGATTGATCCTCGCCATGGGTAAAGGCGGACAGCGCCGTCAGCCCCGGCGGTGAAAAGCGGTATTGCGTGTAGCGCGGCTGCAAGTGCGCCGGATGGCTGGGATCGAAGAACCAAACACCGCGGCGCACTTGCGGGTTGGAAGCGTGCGTGTCGACCGGGCTGCCGAACGGCGCGCTGCCGGCGGCTTTGGTCGCGTTGAAGGCGAGCAGGGTGCCGAAGCCGTTGTTGTTCAAGTTGTAATACTCGATGACGCCGATGCGCCCATCGGAGAGCTGGGTCTGGAAGTGGAACGCCGCGCCGCTTTTGAGCGGGCTCATGAGCGGCTCCCACTTGCGCCCATCCGGCCAGATCGCCCACAAGCCCCAGACGCGCTCATCGCGCACGCCCTGCGCCTCGTAGCTGGAGAACATGACGCGGCCGTCTTTCAGCACGGTCGGATGCAGTGCGCTGCCGATGTTGATGTGGCCGATCGGCTCCACGTTCGCGCCATCCTCGTCCATGATGTAGAGCCGCAGGTTGGGGAAGGTGAAGTTCTTGTTCGGCAGGTAGCTGTCGCGGCTGGAAGTGAACATGACTTTGCCGTTGGGCAGCGGACAGGCACCCAAGTTGAAAATGCCGTAGCCCAAGTAGTAGCTGCCGGGACTCGACGCGCTCAAATGATTCGACGACCAATTCGCAGCGCCCGTGGGCGGCTCCCACTTTTGCTGCGTCAGGCGCACCACTTGGCGCGTGGCGATGTTGATTTTGTAGATGTCCGCGCCTTGCAGCGGCGCGTTGTTGCGCTGGTAGTTGAGCTGCGGCGTGCGCACATCGGGGAAGTAGGAGAAGTACACCCACTTGGCGTCCAAGGAAGGCACCGGATCGATCACCGCGCCGTTGCCAGCGGGAAACAGCAGTTCCTCAGTGCCGTTCGGGCGCAGCAGCATGAGATCAGTGCCTGGCTCAGCTTGTGTCGGATGGAACACCTCGTGCCACTTGGTGAAGGTGCTGTCGCCGTAGCGCGGCGCGCGCACATAGACGATGTCGTAGTTGACTGCGCTTTGCGCGGCCGCATCGTACAACATGAGAGAGAGGACTGCGAACAGCAATGCGCGCATGCGCGCGCCCAACGCCCGCTGGCGCGGGCAGCCTTCTGCCTGGTGCATGATTGCTCCCCGTTTTGCGGCCGAACTCCTGTAGCAGCTTGAACCGGAGATCAGCCGAAGTTGAGTTAAACGTCTTGGGAAGACAAGCGGGGAGGTGTAATTCTGCGCGCTCGTGACAGCGCGGCAAGCGTGCCGAAAGTGGAGCAGAGTGTCAAGTCAAAGTTTCGCGTCAGCCGGTGCGCCAAGCGCATCCCGCCCCGGCTTAGGGCTTGAACACCTGCTGCCAAAGCGCCGTCACCGCATCCGCATGCGGCTGCGCCGCTTCGTGAGCCACGCGCGCCTGGGCCATCTCATTCAACCAACTCTGATGCTGCAAGCGCCTGAGCGCACGGTAGGCGTCGGCGGCGCGCAGCGCGGCTTCGCGCGGCAGTAGACCGAGCTCTGCCGCAGTTTGCAGCAAGGCGATATTGCCGCTGTTGCGCGTCAGAAGCTCGTGCTCGCTGGAGTAGCCCAGCACCAAGTATTGGACCGCGAATTCTACGTCGATCAAACCACCCGGATCTGCTTTGAGATCGAAAGCGTTCTTGGCCGGCCGATGCTCGGCGCGCATCCTGTCGCGCATGGCGAGCACTTCAGTACGCAGCGTAGCGAGCTCGCGCCGCTGGCGTAGGACGCGAATGCGCAAGTCTTCGAACGCCGCGCCGATTTGCGCATCACCCGCGCAAAAGCGCGCGCGTGTGAGCGCTTGGTGCTCCCACACCCACGCTTGGCTCGTTTGATAGTGCGCGAAAGCTTGCATTGGACTGACCAATAGTCCGCTGGCGCCATCGGGACGCAGGCGCAGATCGGTTTCATACAGCACCCCGGCGCCGGTGTAAGCATTCAGCCACGCATTCAGGCGCTGTGCCAGTCTGGCGTAGTTCTCCGGCGCCTCGGGCGCATCGTCGTCGTAGAGAAATACGATGTCGAGATCGGAGCCGTAGCCAAGCTCCTTGCCGCCGAGTTTGCCGAAGCCGACGATGGCGAAGCGCGGCTGAGGGCGATGGCGCTTGGGCAGCGAATCCCACACCAACTGCAGCGTGCACCCGAGGATAAGATCGGCCAGCTCGCTCAAATGATCGCTCAAGCGCTCCACCGTCAGTGTGCCAGCGAAGTCTTGCGCGATGAGATGAAATAGCTGCGCTTGCTTGAAGTGGCGCAGCGTGTCCATTTGCTGTTCAGCGTCGGCCTCGTGCTGCGCCAAACTCGCGTCGAGGCTGCATGCCAATTCCGGCCATACCGGCTCGCGTCCGAATTGGCGCGGGTCGAGCAACTCGTCCAACAGAATGGGATGCTGCTGCAGATACTTGAGCGCCCACGGACTCCAGCCAGCGAGCGCGGCGACGCGCTGCAGCGTCTGCGGGTATTCGATCAGCAGCGCCAAATACGATTCGCGTCGCCCAATGGCATCAAGCAGGTCGAGCAGGCGTGCGAGAGTGACGCTTGGCTTTGGCTGCGCGGCAGCGGCACGCACCATTTCCGGTAGCAGCTTGTCCCACTTGGCGCGGCTCGACTCCGGCAGTTGCCGGTAGCGCGCACTGCCCAGCGTGGCGCGCAGGCGGCGCAGGGCCTCGGCGGGTTCTTCGTAGCGCAACGCGCTCAGTTGAGCGAGCGCTGTCTCATCGCTTTGCAGCGGATCGAAGGCGGTGTGCGCATTGCTTTGCTGCTCCGAGAAAACGCCTTCGAAATGCAGCGCGACGCGGCTGCGGTGTGCGCCAAGTTGCGCATTGAATTCCTCCACATCGGCATAACCCATGCTGCGCGCGATCAGCGCAATCTCAGCGGTGTCGGCAGGCAGGCGCTGGGTCTGCGCGTCGTCGCGGTATTGCAGCCTGTGCTCGAGTTTGCGCAAGAAACGGTAGGCCTCCAGCAATTCCGCGACGCTCTCGCGCGGCAACAAGTCCTTCGCTGCCAGCAATTCGAGCGTCGCGATGGTGGCGCGCGTCTGCAGGCTGGTGTCACGGCCGCCGCGGATCAACTGGAACACCTGCGCGATGAACTCGATTTCGCGTATGCCACCTGGCCCGAGCTTGATATCGTTGGCGCGGTCGCGGCGTTTAACTTCCTCGCGCACCTGCCGATGCATATCGCGCAAATTTTCCAGTGCGACGAAGTCCAGATAGCGCCGGAACACGAACGGCCGCACGAGATTGGCGAGCGCGGCTTGGTCGGCCGCGCTGCCGGTGATGGCCCGCGCTTTGGCCCAGGCATAGCGCTCCCATGCGCGCGCTTGCGTAAAAAAATACTCTTCGAGCGTGGCGAGCGATGCCACCAGCGGCCCGCTATCACCGTAGGGACGCAAGCGCATATCGACGCGAAAGACGAAACCGTCGGCGCTGGTCGCGCCGAGTGTGGCGATGATGCGCTTGCCCAGCAGCGTAAAGAACTCGTGGTTGCTTATGCGCGCTGCGGCCGCTTCGTGCGGGGGCTGCGTCTCGCCTTCTTCGGCGTAAACAAAGATAAGATCGATGTCGGAGGAAACATTCAGCTCGCCGCCGCCAAGCTTGCCCATCGCCACAACCACGAGCGACTGGGGGCGCCCGCTTTCTTCGCCGAGCGGTTCGCCATGACGTTGAACGAGCCATTCGTAGTGGTGCGTCTGCGCCGTGTCGATGCAGACGTCCGCTAGGGCCGTCATGGCGGCAAATACCTCGTGTAGCTCGGCGCCGCCGGCGAGATCGCGTGCCGCGAGCCACAGCATCACGCGTTGGCGCAGGCGGCGCAGTGCGCGGTCGAGCGTCGCTTCATCGCGCACCTCCTGCGCGGCGACGAAGGCACGCATCTGGGCGCTATCCCAGCGCGCTTCGTGCGCGCCTTCGGCTTCTTCGATCAAATTCGGGTGAGCATGCAGCAGTCGCTGCGCGTAACGGCTGAATTCGATGGCGAAGGAAGAAACACTCATTGGGCTCATGTACTGTTTTATGTATTGCTTGGGAAATGGCTTGAATTATCATCCATCCATTTATTCATGTCGCAGTATATGCAACGCAAGCGACTCAACGAGCCACTTGGTCGCGTCGCCTGCTGACCCGCGAGGCCAGGCAAACGTAAACGTTGCTATGCAGCCGCGCGTTAATTCATGTGAATCTTTGCGGTGCCGCACTGCCAAATCTAGAGAGCTCTGGAAGTTCCCTAGTATCATCCGCTTTCATCCGCTCTGTCTCGATGATCAAGAAAACCTCACTCATGCTGTGGCGTGCCGCCTTGGCCCTTGGCGGCGTTGCACTGATCTTGCTGATCGCTGCCGGATTGGCGCTGCGATTTTGGATCATGCCGAGTGTCGAGGAGTATAAACCGCGTATCACGCAGGCGATCAGCGACGCCACTGGCTTGAGTTCGCGTCTGACCAAAGTCAGCGCGCGCTGGGAAGGCCTGAGGCCGGTGCTGACGATGCAAGGCATCGAGTTTTACGACAGCGAAGGCCGCAGCGTGCTCGGCTTCAACCGCGTCGAGGGTGTGTTGTCCTGGTGGACGGTACCGGCGCGTAAGCCGCAATTCCTGTCGTTGGAGATCGCCCGGCCCAACTTGACCGTGCGCCGCGATGGGCAAGGGCGCGTTTTCGTTGCCGGCGTCGTGCTGAGCGATGAACAGACCGGCCGCTCGGGATTCGCCGAATGGCTGTTGCATCAACCGAGCATTGCGGTGCGCGGCGCGCAAATCGAGTGGATCGACGAGCTGCGGCGCAAGGCGCCGCTCAAGCTCAGCGAGGCCGACCTCACGCTGGAGAATCACGGCAGCGAACGCAAGCTGACGCTGCGCGCAAGTCCACCGGCGCATTTAGCCACGGACTTGCAATTGGTGGCGGAGCTGCGCGGCACCGATCCGCAGAGGCTTGAAGAGTGGTCCGGGAAAATCTATGCCGCAGCGGAGAATGCCAACTTGGTGACCATCAACGACTACGTGCCGTTGAGCAGCCGGCTCAGGTCCGGCGCCGGCAGCGTCAAGGCGTGGGTGGATGTCAGCGCGGGCCGCGCCACCGGCGTAACGGCAGAAGTCGACTTGCGCGAGGTCCATGCGCGCCTGCGCGACGATCTGACACCCATACATCTCACGACTCTCGTAGGCCGCTTCGGCTATACGCAGGGGGAAAAGGAGCGCAGTTTCGTGGCGCGCGGGCTGAGCGGGCAATTCGTGAGTCCGCGCGTGCGGCTGCAGCCCACCGACCTGGATCTCACCGTGTTCGCATCGCCGGCCAATGATCTCGACCACGGCACGCTCAAAGCCAATCAGATCGACCTCGGCGCGCTGGTGGCTTTGGCGGCGGCGCTGCCCTTGCCGGAAACCGACCGTGCGCGCTTGCGTGCTTGGATGCCTTCCGGTGTGCTGAAAACGGTGGAAGCGCGCTGGGAGGGGTTGGAGCGCGCCGACCGAGCCTTCGCGCTGCGCGCACAGTTCACCGGATTGGGTTGGCAAGCCGTCGAGTACATGCCCGGCGCCAACGGGCTGAGCGGCAGTGTCGACGCCACGCAGGCTGGCGGCACGCTGTCGCTCGACAGCGGCAAGAGCGCTTTGAGTTTCCCCAAAGTGTTTGCCGACACGTTGCGCTTCGACACGTTGAGCGCGCAAGCGAGTTGGCAGCGTGAAGGTGCGCAGACAGTCGTAAAGATACAGAACGCCGGTTTTGCCAACGCCGACGTGGCCGGCAGCGCGTTCGGCACCTACAAGACCGCTCTGCCGGCGGCGGCAGGCCAGCCCGTGCCGAAGCGCGCGCCCGGGTGGATCGACCTGACCGGCAAGATCGTGCGCGCGCGCGGCGAGAATGTCGATCGTTACATACCGCTGGTGCTCGGACCGCGCGTGCGCGGCTGGCTCGACCACGCGATCGAGACGGGTCGCGGCAAAGAGGCGACGCTGACGTTGAAGGGTGATCTCTATCATTTCCCGTTCGCGGATGACAAGGATGGTATTTTCGATATCAACGCAGAGGTCGAAGATGTGCGTTTGTGGTACGCGAACGACTGGCCCAAGCTCGAGCGTGTAAAAGGCAAGCTGCATTTTCGCGGTGCGCGCATGGAGATCACCGGAGAAGGCAGCGTCTTCGGCGCACGTGTACAGGGTGTGCGCGCCGTGATTCCGGTGCTGGGCAATCACAAGGAGGTGCTGCAAATCAGCGGCGAGAGCAGCGTGGCGTTGCCGGATGCTTTGAGGTTCATCGCGGCGAGCCCGGTCAATGACAAGCTGCACCGACGCACCGAGGGTCTGCGCGGCAGCGGCGGCGGCAAACTCAAACTGCAACTGGAGCTGCCGCTGCATGCGTTGCACGCGAGCAAGATCAACGGTGAGTACGAGTTCATGGGCAACGCGCTCGATGACGCGCAACGCGGCTTTCCTGCGCTATCACAGATCAAGGGCAAACTGCAGTTCACCGAGGGTAGCGTGAGTGCGAAAGACGTCAATGCGGTGGCACTCGGTGGACCAGTCACCATTGAGCTGACTTCCGGCAACGACGGCATTGCCATTGCAGCGAAGGGGGAGGCCGATCTTGCTCAGCTGCACCGCGAGTATGCTCACGCCCTGCTCAAGGGCTTGGCGGGCCGAGCGCAGTGGGGCGGAAAGATGCAGCTTAGCGCGCAAGCGCTGCAGCTCAATGTAGCGGCTAGCGGCAACGTGCTCGGCGCGCCAGCGAAGTTTGACATCGTACGCACGGCCGACGGGAAACTGCGGATCGATGGTCGCGGATCTGCGCAGCAAGCGGAACTCGCCAAAACGCTGCCCGATATCGATTGGAGTCTGGTCGATCGCGTCGGCGATTGGCGTGCGCAATTGAACGTCGCCGGCCAGCAAACGCAAGTTAAGCTCGAAGCCGACGCCACTGTGCTCGGCAAACCGGCGCGTATTAGCGCGCAAGGGCCGAGCGAGAATTTGCGCGTGGCCGCCGAAGGCAGCATCGACGCGCGGCGCTTAGCGCAACTATATCCTGGGGTATGGTCGGAGCGGCTCGCCGGAGAAACGCAGTGGCGCGCAGAATTGAATGCGGGCGCCGGCCCGGCGGCCAGCAAAGCAAACGCACAAGATGCCAGCAGCAAAAGCAAGCTGCGCATCGTCTCCGATCTGCGCGGGCTAGCATCGAACTTGCCCGCGCCTTTTGCCAAGAATGCAGCCGATTCCTTGCCGCTTAGCATCGACCTATCGGCACTACGGCCCAATGAAGAGCTCGTGCGCGTGAGCCTTGGCGATCGCGCCAGTGCACAAATCGTGCGCGCGCGTACGCCGGAGGGTAAGAGCGCGGTAGCGCGCGCTACGCTAAGGTTCGGTGGCATGGCGCCGGTGCCGCAAGAGCCCGGCGTGAGCGTCGCGGGCAATGTCGACGATTTCGATCTTGGCACGTGGCTCGACCTGCAGCGCGAGGCGGCGCGCGACGCAGGCGCGAAGCAGGGCGCCTCAGATGCGATGCCGCCGCTCAGCGCCGTAGACATAAGCGCGAAGCGCTTCGCTGCGATCGGGCGCGTATTCGACGATGTCAATATGCGCGTGCGCAAAGAAGGTGGTGGTTGGCAAGTGGCTTTGAGCGGCGCGCAGATGCTCGGTCATCTGCGGTGGCTGTCAGGGCGCGAAGCCGACTCCCCGAGCGGCAAGCTGGTCGGCAAGTTCGAGCGCTTGATCATGCCCGCCGCACCGGCGCAGACCAAGAGCGCGGCGGCGAGCAAGGTGCCGCTGCGGCCGAGCGAATTTCCTGCGCTGGACTTTTCCGTGCAAGCATTTCAGATCAAGCAGCGGCGCTTAGGCACGCTGCGGCTGCTCGCATTGCCCGAAGGTAACACTTGGCGCATCAACACCTTGTCGTTGACCAGTCCGGCGGCGGCGTTTACCGCAATCGGGCTATGGAGCGGCGTGAACGAGACGCCCGGCACCGGCATCGAGGGGAATTGGAAGATCGCCGATCTCGGCGCGTTTATGGACGCCATGGGTTTCCCTGGCACCATCGCGGGTGGCGCGGCGGAACTGCAGGGGCGCTTGGCGTGGGCTGGCGCGCCGTTCGATTTTGATACAACGAGCCTCGGTGGTGAGCTGAAACTCAGCGTCAAGGAAGGGCGTTTTCTGAAACTCGACCCCGGCG
>CAZAWU010000020.1:0-3092 GCA_964488915.1 uncultured Burkholderiales bacterium | reverse complement strand
GGTGAGCTGAAACTCAGCGTCAAGGAAGGGCGTTTTCTGAAACTCGACCCCGGCGCAGGCAAGTTGCTTTCGCTTATCAGTCTGCAAGCGCTGCCGCGGCGTATTACGCTGGATTTTCGCGACGTGTTCAGTGAAGGCTTCACCTTCGACGCCATCAGGGCGCGCGTCTCGATTGGGCTTGGGGTTCTGCGCACGGACGACTTCGAGATGCGCGGGACGGGGGCGCGCGTGCGCATGGCGGGTGAAGCTGACGCGCGCTCGGAAACGCAGAATTTGCGTGTGAAGGTGTTGCCGGCGCTCGGCGGCACTGTGGCGGTGGCGGGCACCATCGCGGGCGGGCCGGTGGCCGGCGTCGGTGCCTACGTGCTGCAGAAGATATTAAACGAGCCGTTCGACGAGATTCTTGCCTACGAGTACGAGGTGACCGGCGCTTGGAGCGATCCGGCCGTCAAGAGGATCGCGCGGCCGCAGCCGCCTGAACGGCCGCGCCCGAGATAGCTGCTTTGGCCGGCTACCCAGGCCGATTTGCTATGATCCGTATTTCGTCAGGTGTACCGCAGAGAATTCGACGCCGGCCCTTCATTCCGGGCTTGCGCGCGCCGCTGCCAACCCCATGTACTGAAGCCGTCCGCAAGAATTCACCGGCACCGCACTGAGCGTGCTCGCTGCGGGCCACCGTTGAGGTTCCAATGAGTCAAGCCACACCGCTGCACACCGCCACCAACTTGCTGCTCGCGCCATACAACTTGGATCAGCACGCGTTGCAGCGAGTATTCGGTTCCATCATGACGCACGCCGTCGACTATGCGGATTTGTACTTTCAGTACAGCCGCACCGAGGCGTGGAGCCTGGAGGAGGGCATGGTGAAATCGGGCAGTTTCGACATCGATCAAGGCGTCGGCGTGCGTGCTGTCAGCGGCGAGAAGACCGCCTTTGCGTATTCCGATGAGATCAACCTCGACGCGCTGCAGAGCGCCGCTCACGCAACGCGCGCGATCGCGCACGCCGGCGCGAACGGCAGCTTGCCGGTCGTTCGCGGCGGTGAGGCGCGCAAGCTGTATTTGCCGCACGATCCGATCGCCAGTCTGTCCGACGACACCAAGATTGCGTTGCTGGAAAAATTGGAGCGCTACGCGCGCAAGCTCGACGCGCGCGTGTCGCAAGTGATGGCGAGCCTGGCAGGTGAATTCGAAGTCGTGTTGATCGCGCGCAACGACGGTTTCGTCGGCGCGGATGTGCGCCCGCTGGTACGTTTGTCACTCAACGTGATCGCGGAAGAAAATGGTGTGCGCGAGCAGGGCAGCGCAGGCGGGGGCGGACGCTTCGATTACGCGTATTTCACCGATGAAGTGCTGCAAGGCTATGCCGAGCACGCGGTGCATCAAGCGCTGACCAATTTGCGCGCCAAGCCGGCGCCGGCGGGAACGATGACGGTGGTGCTCGGCTCTGGATGGCCGGGCATATTGCTGCACGAAGCGATCGGCCACGGTTTGGAGGGGGATTTCAACCGCAAAGGCAGTTCCGCCTTCAGCGGCCGCATCGGTGAGCGCGTCGCCGCCCCCGGCGTCACGGTGCTCGACGACGGCACTATCGAAAAGCGGCGCGGCTCGCTGAATATCGACGACGAAGGCAACCCCACTCAAGCCACCACGTTGATCGAAAACGGCGTACTGGTCGGCTACATCCAAGACAGCTTGAACGCGCGCTTGATGAAAATGCCGCTAACCGGCAACGGCCGTCGCGAATCGTTCGCGCACATCCCGATGCCGCGCATGACTAACACCTACATGCTGAACGGCGACAAAGATCCGCAAGAGATTATCGCCTCGGTGAAGAACGGCTTGTATGCGGTGAATTTCGGCGGCGGACAAGTCGACATTACCAGCGGTAAATTCGTATTCTCCGCCGCGGAAGCCTACATGATTGAGAACGGCAAGCTCGGTGCGCCGGTGAAAGGCGCGACGCTGATCGGCAACGGTCCGGATGTGCTTACGCGCGTGTCCATGATGGGCAACGATATGAAGCTCGATCCCGGCGTGGGTACCTGCGGCAAGGACGGGCAGAGCGTGCCGGTGGGTGTCGGGCAGCCGACGCTACGCATCGACGGGCTAACCGTTGGCGGTACCGGCGCTTAGTACATAAGGCAGAATGAAATAGAAAATGGCCTTTTAAGCCATTGTTCGAGTTAACCTACAGACAGTATAAGCCTATGCCCTCCTTGCAACTTGATCATAAAGAGCGCAGTTCCGGAGTGATCGGCTCGCTCAAGTGCGTCGCTTTGATGCTCATCGTGGCGCTGGCGATCGCCGCTTCGCTGTCGGTGCTAGAACTGCTTTCGTGGGAGATGTTTGTGCTCGCCGCGGGCAAGATCGCCGCCCTCGGCGCGATAGCGGCGGCGTCGGTCGTACTGATCGCCACGCTGTTGCGCGGCGTTAGCCGCCATACGGGAGATCGGGCGTGATTCTCATCCTCGGCGAAAACACCGACGTTGTCAGCGGCGAATACCGGCAGCTGCTGGAAACACTGGCCGCGCTGCCCGGCATCAAGCACCGCGTGCACCATGTCACCGGCACCGAGCGCAGCGTCACCGAAATCTATCTCATCGGCAACACCAAAGCCCTCGACGTGGAGGACATGCGCTCGCTGCCGTGCGTGGAGAAAGTGGTGCGCGTGTCGCAGGAGTACCGCGTGCTCGGCCGTCACAAGGGCGACGACCGCCCGAGCTTCTTCGACTACAAGGGCGTGCGCTTCGGGCAGGACACGCTGCACGTGTTTGCGGGCTTGTGCGCGGTGGATACGCCGGAGCACGTCGAGATGATGATGCGCGCGCTGCGCGACGCGGGGCAAGTGTGCACGCGCATGGGCGCGTACAAACCGCGTACCAGCCCCTACGCGTTCCAAGGCCATGGCGCGCAATGCCTGCCCTACGTATTCGAGTTGGCGGGTAAGTACAGCATCAAGGTGATTGCCATGGAAGTCACGCACGAGGCGCATGTGGACGAGATCCGCGTGGCGCTCGCACAGACCGGTGATCCGACCGGCGTCATGCTGCAGATCGGCACACGCAATACGCAGAATTTCGAGTTGCTCAA
>CAZAWU010000019.1:0-32056 GCA_964488915.1 uncultured Burkholderiales bacterium | reverse complement strand
GCGCAGTGGGGGATGATCTGGCGCTGCGTCGAAGACGCCGACCTTGCTGCCGAAACCGACAAACTCGCGCAGCATTTCGCGCAAGCGCCGACCAGAGGTGTCGCGCTGACCAAGCAAGTGTTGGATGCGAGCTACGATAACGGCCTCGGCGCGCAGATCAGTTTGGAAGCGAGACTGCAAGCGGAGCTGGGGCGCACGCATGACTACAAGGAAGGCGTGAGTGCGTTTTTAGAGAAACGGGCGGCGAAGTTTAGCGGGAGCTAAGCGGCCAGGTGCGACTGTGAAG
Organism: uncultured Burkholderiales bacterium; assembly: GCA_964488915.1. Taxonomy (GTDB): domain Bacteria; phylum Pseudomonadota; class Gammaproteobacteria; order Burkholderiales; family JALYOK01; genus CADEHE01. The sequence goes on along the minus strand of CAZAWU010000019.1, from coordinate 31,770 downwards.
TTTGCCTCACACGAAAGTTATTTCGCGAGCACCCCGCTCGAGGCGCGGGTGTTGCTCGAGTCCATACAGGCGAAGGTCGAGTCGCTCGTGCCTAGCGCCACGCGCTGCATCAGCTACAGCATGCCAGCCTTCAAATGCAAGCGGCCGTTCTTCTACTTTGCGGCGTTCAAGAAACACATCGGTGTCTATCCGCCGGTAACGCAAAACAAGGCGCTCATTAAGCAGCTTGCGCCGTATCGTGGACCGAAGGGGAATTTGTCGTTTCCGCTGAGCGAACCTTTGCCCATCGATCTGATCGGCCGCGTCGCCGTGGCGCTATATCGAGAGTACGAGCAGAAAGCATGACTACATCCCAGTCGCCGAGTCCCGAAACCGTCGGCGCCGCCATGCACGCCGCCGACACGGCCTCGCGCGGCCTCGGCATCCAGCTCGACGCCATCGAGCGCGGCTACGCGAAGATGAGCATGCGCGTGCGCCCGGACATGCTGAACGGCCACAAGATTTGCCACGGTGGCTTCATTTTCACTTTCGCCGACAGCACGTTCGCGTTTGCTTGCAACAGCTACAACCACATCACCGTTGCAGCAGGTGCGAGCATCGAGTTCTTGGCGCCGGCGTATTTGGGCGATGTACTGACGGCGGAAGCGCACGAGCAGAGTCTGAGCGGGCGCACCGGATTCTACGACGTGACCGTGACGAATCAGCGTGACGAACGCATCGCGATTTTTCGCGGGCGCTCGCAGCGGGTGAAGGGGGAGATAGTGGCGACCGGTTCGCGTGATGGCGAATAGGCGTGTACGGCGCAACGCGTTGCGCCGTATGCAAGCACAAACATGCGGCGCAATACATTACGTGCGGCCCACATGTTGGAGGACTCGACGATGATGCTCATTGGCATGTACGACAGTCCCTTTGTGCGCCGCGTAGCGATCGCGTTGCGCTTGTGCGGCGTGCCGTTCGAGCATCGTCCCTGGTCGGTGTTCCGCGATGCCGATCAAGTGGCGAAGCACAATCCGCTGATCCGCGTGCCGACGCTGGTGCTGGACGACGGCGAAGCGCTGGTCGACAGTAGCGCGATCCTCGATGCGCTCGACGATATGGTTGGCACCGCGCGGGCGCTCATGCCCGCGGACGGCCCGGAGCGCCGCAAGCACATGCGTGTGTGCGCACTCGCGTGCGGGCTGGGCGACAAAGTCGTTTCTCTCATTTACGAACGCGCGGTGCACAACCGGCAGACGCCGGATTGGGTCGCGCGCTGCAACAAGCAGATTGCCGGGGCGTTGGATGTGTTGGAGGCGGAACGCGCTGCAAGTGACGCAGCGTGGTGGTTCGGTGAATCGATCGCGCACGCGGATATCGCGGTGGCGTGCGTGTTGACACTAGCGGTCGAGGCGCTGCAGTTCGACCTTTACTCGAAGCGTTGGCCGAAGCTCAAAGCGCATCGGGAGAAATGCGAAGCGCGGCCGGAGTTTCGCGAGATCAGTCAGCCGTTTTTTGCGCCGCCGGCGAAGTAGGCTTGGGTGGATCGGTATCATCTGGCTGATCATTTGCGTAATGACAAAGACGTTACGCAATGCTACAATGTAGTGTAGTGCTTCACTCTTAATGCTACAAAAGATGTGCGAGAAATCGAGCCATAGCGCGTTGCAAATCCTCGCGAGGTGTTCAACCTCGCTGCGGTTTGCGCCTTGTCTGACTCGAATTTCGCCATTTTTGTTCGTGCTCCCGCCTGCATGGATGCTCACATAAGTAACACTAAGAGTGAAGCACTACACTAGGCAACAACAGGAGAGGTTGCATGGCTTCAATCCCACTCAAACCGGCGCGCGATACGCTGAACCTGCGCATCCCGGCGGCGGAGCGCAACTTGATCGACTGGGCTGCCAGTTCGACCGGGAAGACGCGCACGGATTTCATCTTGGAAGCAGCTCGCCGTGCTGCGGAGGACGCCCTGCTGGATCGCGCCCTAATATCAGTTAGCCCGAAGGCCTATCGAGAGTTCTTGAAGCGCCTTGACGCGCCGCCGCGACCTAACAAGTTGTTGAAGAAGACGATGCAAACGCCGCCACCGTGGGCGAAAGGGTGAGTCTATGCGCGCCGGTTCCGCTCGCGGAGCATCACCAACTCGCCGGGTTTGATTGCGGCGTGCCTTCGTTGAATGACTGGGTCAAGCGACGTGCGGCGCAGAATCAAACAAGCGGGGCCTCGCGCACTTTCGTCACATGCCTTGACGATAGAGTGATCGGTTACTACGCGCTCGCCTCCAGTGCGCTGGCGCCGGCCCAGGCGCCCGGCCGTTTCAGGAGGAATATGCCCGATCCGATCCCGGTCGTGGTGCTGGGGCGGCTGGCCGTAGATAAGACACTCCGCGGCGCAGGGCTTGGTCGCGCGTTGTTTCAGGATGCCGCACGCCGTGTGATCCATGCGGCGGAAGCGATCGGCATTCGGGGGATGCTAGTGCACGCGCTCTCTGATGATGCGAAGTCTTTCTACTTGCGTCTCGGGCTTTCGGAATCGCCGCTCGAACCGATGACCTTGATGGTGACCGTAGCCGAACTGCGCGCCGCGCTGGGGTAGATTAAGGTGCCATGACGACCTTCGACCCTATCGAACGCGCCAGCCAAGGCGAACTGCGCGCACTGCAACTCGCGCGCCTCAAGTGGTCGCTCAAACACGCCTACGATAACGTCGCCCACTACCGCGCTAAGTTCGACGCCACCGGCGTCCATCCAAGCGATCTGAAATCGCTCGAAGATCTCGCCAAGTTTCCCTTCACAACTAAGCAGGACCTGCGCGACACCTACCCCTTCGGCATGTTCGCGGTGCCGCGCGATCAAGTGGTGCGCATCCACGCCTCCAGCGGCACGACCGGTAAGCCGACGGTCGTCGGTTACACGCAGAAAGACATCGACACCTGGGCGGATTTGGTCGCGCGCAGCATCCGTGCGGCGGGGGGGCGGCGCGGCGATATTGTGCATGTCGCCTACGGCTATGGTTTGTTCACCGGTGGTCTCGGTGCGCATTACGGAGCTGAGCGGCTCGGCTGCACGGTGATCCCGATGTCCGGCGGCATGACGGAGCGGCAAGTGCAGCTCATCCAAGATTTCAAGCCGGACATCATCATGGTCACGCCTTCCTACATGCTCGCGATCGCGGAGGAGTTCGTGCGCCAGGGTCTGGACCCGGCGCAATGCAGCTTGCGCGTCGGCATTTTCGGCGCGGAGCCGTGGACCGATGCGATGCGCGCGGAGATCGAGCGGCGCATGGGGATCGACGCGGTGGACATCTACGGGCTGTCGGAAGTGATCGGCCCAGGTGTGGCCAACGAGTGCATTGAAACCAAGGACGGGCCGTGCATTTGGGAAGATCATTTTTATCCCGAGATCATCGATCCCGTTTCCGGCAAGGTTCTGCAGGATGGCGAGCAGGGCGAACTCGTCTTCACTTCGCTCACCAAGGAAGCGCTGCCGGTCATCCGCTACCGCACGCGCGATCTCACGCGGCTGTTGCCGCCCACCGCGCGCTCGATGCGGCGCATGGCAAAAATCACCGGGCGTTCGGATGACATGCTCATCATTCGCGGTGTGAATCTGTTTCCGTCGCAGATCGAGGAACTGCTGCTCAAGCAGCCGGAGTTCGCGCCGCATTATTCATTGGAAGTCACGCGGCCGCAGCATTTGGACGAACTGGCTGTGCACGTGGAAATCTTGCCGCAGCATGCGGGCGCGGCGGCACAAGCGGGCCGCACACTCGAACACCACATCAAATCGATCATTGGTGTTTCGGCGACGGTGCATGTGGCCGCGCCGGGCGGCTTGGAGCGCTCGCTCGGCAAAGCCAAGCGCATCGTCGATAAGCGGCCGAAGTAGCTTAAGCTTAGGTTCTCGCGGGTCTTGCTGGGTTTGCGGCAACGTGCGGGCGGATGCCGCGCGCCGCCCTCGCAGGGCCGTTGCGCTGGCGATTTAGAGGGCGCAAAGCAGACGCTTGTTGCCAACCCGCACAACGGCAACGATTGCGTGATGCCGCAAGCTCGCTAAACTTCCCCTTAACTTTGGCGCGGTTGTCCGGCACGGGCAGCGGCAGCCAAGTTCGGACAGAACAAGAATGATGACGGACACCGAGCGCTATTTGAGCTTTTCTGAAGTGGTCGCGATGATCCAGCCGCGCATGCCCGACAAGAACGCGGCGGCACTGCTGCTGGCCGATGGCTTCGGCAATCCGCAGATCCCGTGGGTTGAGCGCGACGGGCGGCGCCTCTATGCCCTTTCCGATGTCGCGGCGTTCATGGCGCGCGTATTACGCGTGAACGTTGAGATCGAAGGTGTGCGCCGCGATGCGCGCTTCCAACAGCGCAGCGGCCAGGACCGGCGCAGCGGCGCCGAGCGCCGCGTCAAAGCGCGCAAGCTCGATCCGCTGTCCGATCGCCGCAAGAGCCCCCAAGAGCGGCGCCAGATCGCCGACCGGCGTGGCCGCCTCGGCGGCGACTGACCCCGCCGCTTTCCCGCGAAACCAACCTTCCGCACCACTCGGCGCACTGCGCCCACAACAACCGCGCGCACTGAGCCAGGTAGGCTAGGCAACACTGCCGCAGTGGTGTAGCATGCGCTTGCTGTCGGCTGTCATTTGCATTGAATCTTTGAATTTAGGCAACACGACCGGCAGTCTTGACCGAGCTGATGAGAGAGGAGGTTCGAGTTTGTCTACCGGCCGTTTGATTCCGTTTGGCGATGCCGCCAAACTGCTGCAAGAGTTCATGCCCAACCGGGACGCGCGTCAGTGGCTGTTGACCGATGCGCAGCACGAGCCCGTCATTCCGTGCGTTTTGCGCGGCGGCGAGCCTTACTACGACATGAGCGATCTCGCGAACTTTGTCGTGCGTTTCCTAGATCCCATGGCGCGTGTGGGCGGGGGAGCAAGCGCTGCGCTCGTCGAGGTGCGGCCCGCGTTGAACCGTCGCCACGGTACCGATCGCCGTGTCAACCCGCCGCTGCTTTTGGCGGCAGGCATCGAGCGGCGCGATTACGCGCGCGGTGATCGCCGTGGAACCGGCGCCTCGCAACCTCGTCCCGTGGTTGTGCACTAGCGGTTCAACCCGCCTACTCGTAATGTAAAACGCCCGCCGCATGCGGGCGTTTTTGCTTTACAGTATCGACCTTCCGCTTGGGAAAAGAACATCTCTTCGGGAGTATACTAACAATAATAAATACCCTGGCCATTTCATAAACTATCCAGTAGGTAGTAATTTATGTCCGTGCTTAATATCGCGGCCTACAAATTCGTTGCCTTGGATGCTCCCGAACAGCTGCGGACGGAGTTGAGGAGGGTATGCGCTGAACGCAACCTGAAGGGCACGATCTTATTGAGCAGCGAAGGGATCAATCTCTTCATTGCCGGCGCGCTCGGGGATGTCGAGGCGCTCATTGCTCAGCTACAGTCGGACGCGCGCTTGGCCGACATGAAGTACAAGCGCAGCTTTTCGCGTGTCGTGCCGTTCCGGCGCATGCTAATCAAAGTCAAGCGCGAGATCATCGCCGGCCGGAACCCCGCGGAATTGCCACCGGCGCCGCGCCTGCCGCCCGAACAACTCAAGCGTTGGCTGGACGAGGGCCGCGCCGTCACGCTGCTGGATACGCGCAACGCGTTCGAAGTCGAAGTCGGCACCTTTCGCGGTGCGCGGCACCTTGATTTGCACAACTTCCGCGAGTTCGCGGACAAAGCGAAGCAACTCCAAGCGCAAGCCTGCGTGGGGCCGATCGTGACTTTTTGCACCGGCGGCATCCGCTGCGAGAAAGCGGCGCCGATGCTGATCGCACAGGGGCTTCGCGAGGTCTATCAGTTGGACGGCGGTATCTTGGAATATTTCCAGCAGTGCGCCGGGGCGCACTACGACGGCAACTGTTTTGTCTTTGACGAACGCGTCGCGCTGACACCAGCACTGCAAGAAACCGGCGCAAGCGCCTGAGGCCGGATACCGCAGCTTGGGTTAGCTACGCTTGGCGCGTCCTACCCTGTAGCGCGGGCGGAAAAATCGACGATCGTCCCCTTGGCGACGTGCTCAGTCAACGCGCCTTGCAGATCGAATTGAGCGTCTATGACCAACGCGGTTTCGAGCGCCTGCGTCAGCGCTTCGCCGCGCTGCAGCGCGGCTAGGAATTCGTACTCCGCTTGCGGCAAGCGAGCGATGCTCACGACGAAGTCTTCGCCACGCGTGACGAGCAGAAAATCACCGCCTTCGCCGAGATCGACGCGCTGGTCGCCGCTGTATTCGGACTGATTGACCTGCCAAATCCGCAGCACCGGAAACGCCGAACGTAGCAGCGCTACCGCGGGATGCAAGACGAAGCGCAGCGACGTGTACGCGTCCGGATCGACCGCCGCCAAGCGCGCCAGTGCGAGCGGCGCGTGTGACGGCGCGTGAAAGCTGCGGTGATAGAGCCATTCCAGCCGCGCGACGTCGGGCAGGTAAGGCAAGGCCGCCGCCGGTTCGTGCGTAGCGAGAAACTCGTCGAACCGCGCGCCGAAGTCATGCAAATCGCCGCTCGTCGACGCGTAGCCGACGATGTAGCGGTCGCACGCATGGCGGAAGAATTGCTCGCCCACCAGGCGCTCGACTACCGGGTAGAGCGCTTGCAGCGCGCTGCGATAGTTGCTGAAGACGTTGTTGCGGTAGACCTCGACGCGAGTGGCGGCGTCAACGCCTGCGGCATCGATGGCCGCGCAGATGCGCGGCGGGGCCGCTTCTGCGGCCTCGCGCGGCGCAAGCAGCGCACTCAGGAAATCACGCTGCGCGGCGGCTAAGCTTAGTACCGACGTCATGCAGAATACCTTGGGCCTGCCGCGCTTGATCTAACAGTATTTCCAGCGCGGGGATATCCGTGTCCCACTCGATCAGCGTCGGTTTGGCGCCGATCAGTTCGACAGCGATGCGGTAGAGCGTCCAAACCTCGTCGTGAACCGGTTTGCCGTGCGTATCGATCAAGCAATGTTCGCCGCGATCGAAGCCGGCCAAGTGCATTTCTTGGACCGCGTGAGCAGGGATCGCGCGCAAGTACACCAGCGGATCGAAGCCGTGGTTGACCGCGTTGACGTAGATGTTGTTGATGTCGAGCAGAATGCCGCAGCCGCTGCGCCGCGCCAGCTCCGCGACGAACTCCCATTCGGGAATGCTTGAATGGCGATACTGCAAATAGGCGGATACATTCTCGACCAGAATCTGGCGCCCGAGAAACTCTTGCGCTTGGCCTACGCGCGTCACCATATGATCGAGTGCTTCCTCGGTGTAGGGTAGCGGCAGCAGATCGTTCAAGTGCCGCCCGTCCACGCGGCCCCAACAGATATGATCGGAAACGAGCGCCGGCTGCACACGTTCGGCGAGCGCTTTGAGTTTCTGCATGTGTCCCTGGTCGAGTGGATCGACCGAACCGAGCGACAAACCGACACCGTGCAAGCTGCACGGATAATGCGCGCGGATTTTTTCCAGGAACCACAGCGGCTGGCCGCCTGCGCCGAAAAAGTTCTCGCTGTGCACTTCAAACCAGCCGAACGCCGGCCGTTCGTTGAGAATTTGGCGGTAGTGCGGTGCGCGCAAACCGATTCCGGCGCTCGCGCCGAGAATGGGTGCTGCCGCCGAGGCGGGCGGAGTCGCTGTCGAGGCGCTATTGAGCGGCATGGATACGATATCGTTGAGTTACTGACTGACCACCGGGGCTTCCAAGAGATTGCGGTCGTGCCCGCTAGAGCGCGGACCCAAGCGGTGGTTGATGAATTATGGATTCCCGCACTCGTGGAGACGACATGGCTGTGATGGTGCGCGAGGGCGCTCGCGCGCACCTCACGCATTTGTCACATTTCCATCACATCTTCTCTTTGTCCTTTTCGTCGGCCTTGCCCGCGCTCAGCTTGCCGCCGACTTGTTCGCACGTGCCCTTGGCGACGTATTTCCACTCCTCGGGCAGGTTATCCGCGGCCGCTTCGCCGGCGCAAGCGTGTTTGGCAGTGCCACAATCGTTCTGGCCTTTCTTGGCGATGCCGAAGCATTTCTCCTTGTCCGCGGCAACGGCGCTGGTGGCAATACCGGCCGACAGGCCGGCGGCGAGCAGGCCGGTCAATGCGGTATGAATTAAAGCGGTAGATCGTTTCATCCTATGGTCTCCTTCCAAGTGACAGCGAATCGCAACGCCGAGGTGGCGCGCGCAACGAAGGCTGATATTACTTCTCAGCCGCCCAAAAAAACATGTTCACGCGCCCGCGCCGTAGCCGTTTCCGTCCAGCCGGCCGCGTAGCGCACAGCGTGCGCGATGCAGAATCACGCAGCAGTTGTTCTCCGAGATACCGAGTGCTTTGCTCACTTCGGCGGTGCTGCAACCGAGCACATCGCGCATATGAAATACGCGCGCTGCTGTTGCCGGGAGGGCTGCGAGTGCTTGCTCAAAATCCGCGCACAGGCGCTTGTGCTCGAGCGCATACTCGGGATCGCTCCACACACTGCGCGGCGCCACGCTCTCGGCAGGGTCGAAGGCGTTCCAGCCATCGGGCTGGGCACTAAGCATAGCACCGCGCTTTTGGGCGCGCTGCAGGTCGACGATCTTGTGTTTCAGGATCGCGATAAGCCATGTGCGCAGCGCCGAGCGGCCGGCAAAGCCGGCGCGGTGCTCTAGCGCCGCCAGCAGGGCTTCTTGCACGGCTTCGGCCGCCCAGTCCCGGTCGCGCGTCCGGGCCAACGCGAAGCGGTAAAGGTGCGGGATATGGGCACCGAGTGCCTCTTGCATTTGATTTGCGCGCGTTTCCACCGGCTAAATGCTCCACTTAATGTGCTGGCGCAGTTGCCGCTCCAGCGCGGCCAGTTCCGCTTCTGAGCGCGCAACCAACGCGACGCTGCCGTGCTTGCATGGCAACAGGGCGACCGCGTAGCCGTCCTTAACTTTAGCGGTGCGAAAATAAACTCTCTGGTTGGGCATGGTCAGCAGCGTGATGGTTCCCGCGCTGGTGCGAATGACGATGTGCTTGCCCAGACCACCCGGTACCGGGCACGGGTGGATGTAGCGAATATCCCCTTCGATTGGTTGCACGACTTTGACGCCGGAGGGCGCCAGCGCGGCTATGAGTTCCTCGTTGGTGCGCCGTTCCTCGGCCTCGAAGGCGCTCGGTTCGCGCGCCACGTGCGCTGCCGAAGCTTCGAACAACGCCGCCTCCGGCGCGAACATGCGCACGCCCACGCCGAGCAGCGCCGCGCAACCGACGAGCACGAGCGCCACACGAGCAAACATGCGCCGATAACCGGCGTGTTTCAGTTGGCGCCGCAGCAGTACGCGCGCGCCAAGTGCCGAATCCGCGGGTACACGGACGGCTTCGGCCAGGCGCTGTTCGAACGCGTCTAGAGCGCGCGCGAACTCTGCGCAGCCCGCGCACTCGCGCGCATGGGCTAGCGCTGCCTCCGGCAGATGGTTTGGATCGGCAAGTTTGAGTCGTCGAAAATCGAGGCAATTCATGAACGGCGCTCCAACGAATCCTGTTCTGGTTCTAACTGTTTGCGCAGCGCGCGGCGCGCGCGGCTAACGCGCTGCAGCACCGCCGCTTCGCTGATGCTCAACATCTGCGCGATCTCGCCGCAGGCGAAACCGCCAAGCACTTGCAGCACCAGCGGTTCACGGTACGGCCCCGGCAGTGCCCACATCGCTTCGCGCAATTCCACGCTGCGCTGGGCTTCGCTTTCGGCGACGAGCATGAGACTCTCCAACTCGCGCTCGTCGATTTCCACGCGTCTGCGCGCATACAAGCGCGCGTGTTCGTGGTGCAAGATGGTGAACAGCCAATGCTTGGCTGCTTTCTCGTCGCGCAAATCACGCCATGCGCCCCAAGCGCGTGCGTAGGTCTCCTGCACTAGATCTTCCGCCAGCGCGCGGTCGCGGCACTTCCAATACGCGAAGCGGTACAAGTCCGCCGCGTACGCATGCACCATTGATTCGAAGCAGGACTGCTTGGGTTCCAACACAGGCCGAGTGGATATCTATCTGTTACCGCATAAGACCGGCGCGCAGGCCGAGATCTGACAGTGACGGCAAAATAAAGCGCCACGAATAGATACTGCCATTAGATAAATCGGAAAAATAACTTAGAGAGCCATTATCCAAGATATGCATATCTAAGTATATGCAGAATTGGCGGCGATAAAGGCACCGCAAGCACGCTGCGGCAACCCGGCGAAAAAGTCTCGCGCATGGGTCTTGAAAGCCTTAGCCGCAGACTTATTTATGCAACAACGGCGGCGGAAAACCGATGCGCCGAGCGACCAGTAACGGTAGTGAGTGCAACCAGTAAGGAGATTTTCGCAATGGCAAATTTGATCCGGTTCGATCCGTTTGAAGATCGTTTTGAAGACGTGGTGCGCGGAATGCTGCGTCCGTTTTTAACCGCGGCGCCGGCAACGAGCGATACCGCTGTAGCGGTGCGCATCGATGTGAACGAGAACGAGAACGCTTATCTTGTGAAAGCCGAGATGCCCGGCGTCAAGCGCGAGGACATCAACGTTTCGATCGAGGGCAATCAAGTCTCGATCAGCGCCGAGACCAAGCGGGAGAAGGAGGTTAAGAACGGCGAGCGCGTACTGCGCAGCGAGCGCTACTACGGCAAAGTCTATCGCGGCTTCACGCTCGGGCAAGACGTCGATGAGCAGAACGCGAGCGCGAAGTACGTGGACGGCGTGCTGGAACTGGTACTGCCGAAGAAAGCGGCGGCGGCGACTAAAAAGCTGGCCATCCAGTAAGCGTTCGTTACTCGATAGCGGTGCCAAGCGGCCGGGTTTTCCCGGCCGCTTGTTTTTTGTTCACAGCGTTTTGTTTTGTGCGAAATGCGGGCTGTTAAAATGCACAAACTCCCCAGCATCCCACTACCACCATGAGCGCCATCTCTCCAGCGGACAAAGCTTCCGTCCTCGCCGAAGCGCTGCCCTACATCCAGCGCTTTCACGGCAAAACCATCGTCATCAAGTACGGTGGCAACGCCATGACCGAGGAGAAGCTCAAGCAAGGCTTCGCGCGCGACGTGGTGCTGCTCAAGCTGGTGGGCATGAACCCGGTTGTGGTGCACGGCGGCGGGCCGCAGATCGGCGAGTTGCTCAAGCGCGTCGGCAAGCAAAGCGAGTTCATCCAGGGCATGCGCGTGACCGACGAGGAGACCATGGACGTGGTCGAGATGGTGCTCGGCGGCCTGGTCAACAAGGAAATCGTCGGGCTCATCAATCAGCATGGCGGCAAAGCGGTCGGCCTGACCGGCAAGGATGGCGGCCTGATCCGCGCCAAGCAGATGAAGCTGAAGAGCCTGGAGAAGGAGGGTGAGTGGATCGACATCGGCCATGTCGGCGAAGTCGTCGGCATCGACCCGCAACTGATCGAGCTGCTCGATAGCAAAGATTTCATCCCCGTGGTTGCGCCGATTGGCGTGGGGGACAACGGCGAGCCCTACAACATCAACGCGGATGTCGTCGCCGGTAAACTCGCGCAGACTTTGAGCGCGGAGAAGCTAATGTTGCTCACCAACGTGGCCGGCGTGATGAACAAAGAGGGCAAAGTGTTGACCGGCTTGAGCGCCACGCAGGTCGACGCGCTGATCGCCGACGGCACCATCTCCGGCGGCATGCTGCCGAAAGTGCAGTGCGCGCTGGAGGCCGCGCGCAACGGCGTGCGCACTTGCCACATCATCGACGGGCGCGTCGAACACGCGCTGCTGCTCGAAGTGCTGACGAGTCAGGGCGTCGGCACGCTCATTCGCGGCGCCGCGGCGAATCGGCTTTGAGCTAACTCCAAGCTCAGCGGTGCGGGCGACTGCTCTTTGGTGTTGCGCTTGATGTCGGCAGCGCGCGGCAGGCACGTCTATATCTTCGATCTCGACAACACGCTGCACGACGCCAGCGCGCGCGTATTTCCGCAGATCAACGCGGCCATGACGCGCTATGTGCGCGAGCACTTGGGTGTGGACAACGAGCAGGCGAACTACCTACGCGAGCACTATTGGCGCCGCTATGGAGCGACGCTGCGCGGCTTGATGCGCCATCACAGCACCAACCCGCATCACTTCTTGCGCGAAACGCACCGCTTTCACGATCTGGAAAGTTTGCTGGTCAGCGACGACATCTTGCTGCAGACGCTGCGCCGCCTGCACGGGCGCAAGCTCATCTTCTCCAACGCGCCGACGCACTATGTTGAAGCGGTGTTGACAGCGCTCGGGATCGAGCGCCTGTTCGAGGTAGTGCACTGCATCGAGCACACCGGTTTTCGACCTAAACCTCACTTGCATGGGTTCCGCCGTTTGGTCGGCCGCGCGAGATTGAACGCGCGGCGTTGCATTTTCATCGACGACAGCCGCGAAAATCTGTTTGCCGCCAAAGCGCTGCACATGCGCACGGTGTTGATTGCAACACAGGTGCGAAAGCCTGCGTACGTGGACAAACGCATTGTTAATGCAAAGGATTTTTCGCGCTTCCTGCGCCGACGTGCGCAGATCTTGTTTCCAAAATAAAAATAACAGATGGGGACTAGGAACCTAGCACATTCGGTCTAGGCCGTTTGTGGTATGGGCAATAGTCCACTTGCTTCCGCATAATTCGGTGGCGTCCAAAGTTTCGGCGCGGGCGGGAGAGTAGATCAGCGGCGACAGAAAGTAAGTCGCCCAGAGAAACAAAGGCACAGAGCCGCAGAGGCTTTTTTCTCACTCGAATTTGTCCCCTCCGCACCGAAGTTCGTAGTAAGCGCCGTCAACGGCGCGGGCGCGAAGCCGTCTGCCTGGTACCTCTGCGCGTCTCTGTGCCTTTGTCCTGTATTTTCCCCTGTTAGCGTTGCGAAACGCCGAGCAGTCCCATCATCAAGCGGCCGAAGCTATAGGCGGTCCAAGCCGTAGCGCGCGCTAGGAGCGGGCGGCGCTTCCAATCCTGCGGTTTCACGGGACGGGCGCCTTCGTCGAGAGCGCGTTGTAGGCTGGCGCGCAGTTGCGTGGCAAAGCTCTTGTCGTGCACGACGACATTGGCTTCACGTGAGAGCAGCAGGCTGAATGGGTCGATGTTGGACGATCCCACCGTTGCCCACTCGCGGTCGACCACTGCCACCTTAGCGTGCATGAAGCTCTTGTGGTACTCGAAGATCTCCACCCCGGCGTCGAGTAGGCTGCCGTACAGCGCGCGCGCGGCGTAGTGCAGCCAGACGTACTCGACGCGCGCCTGCAGCAGAAGAATGACGCGTACGCCGCGCTGGGCGGCCTCGCTCAGTGCGCGGCGAAACGAGATGCCCGGGAAAAAATAGGCGCAGGCGATGACGATCTCTTGCTGCGCGCTCTCGAGCGCTTGCAGGTAGGCTTCTTCGATATCGCTGCGGTGAATCAAATTGTCGCGCACGAGCAACGCCGCGCGGTGCGGACCCGTTTTCGGCAGTTCGATCGTTTCCGGCAACGTCGAGCGCCAGCGCCTTTGCTCGTAGATGAGGCTGAGCAAGCGCCACAAGTGGTGCGCGGTGTAGCGCACATCTTCGAGTAGCGGTCCCTCGATCTGCACGGCGTAGTCGTAGCGCGGCGGCGTGTGGCGCGGCGTGTACATGTCGTCGATGATGTTGATGCCGCCGACGAACGCAAGCCGGCCGTCGATGACCGCGATCTTACGGTGCATGCGCCGCAGGCGGCTGCGGCGCGAGATGCCGCGCTCCGAGTCCGGACGGAACACGATGACCTGCACGCCGGCGTCGCGCATGTCGTCCACCATCGCCTGCGGCAAATAGTCGCGCGAGCCGAAACCATCGACCACGATGTAGCACTGCACGCCGCGCATGGCCGCCATCTTGAGCGCGTAGGCGATGCTTTGGCCGGTGTCGTCGAAGGAAAAGATGTAAGTCTGCAGGTGGATCTCGAAGCGCGCAGCGCGAATGGCCGTTTCCAGCGCAGGGAAGTACTGCGTGCCATTCTCGAGCAGCGTGATGGTGTTGCCCGCTACGAACTCAGGCATCGCTCGCTTAGGTAGTTGGCTTTGCCGCGCGGCAAAGCAAAAGGTTTAGAGAGGGCTCACGCGCGCCGACAGCGCGGAATGATCCGACAGGCGCGCCCATTGCTGCCCAGCCAGCAGCCGCGTTTGGCTCACGCGCACACCGCGCACGTATATGCGGTCCAAGCGCAGCAACGGAAAGCTCGACGGAAAGCTGCGCGCCGGGCGTCCGCGTGTCAGTTCAAACACTTCGCGCACGTTCAAACGCTCGCGCAGCGTGCGGCTGGCGCCTTGCTGCCAGTCGTTAAAGTCACCGGCGATGACGAGCGGCGATTCGGGCGGCACCATGCGCTCGATGCGGTCGCACATCATGTCGATCTGCTTGCGCCGGCCCGCCGCGGTTAGGCCGAAATGCACGCACACCGCATGCAGCCACTCCTTCCAGCCCGCCACCGCAATTACGCAATGCAGCAGTCCGCGCGACTCGAAAGCGTGCGCCGAGACGTCTTCGTTCTCGGAAGAGATGATGGGAAAGCGGCTGAGAATGGCATTGCCGTGATGGCCCTCGTCGTACACGGCGTTCTTGCCGTAACGAAACTCACTCCACACCGAATCGGCGAGAAACTCGTACTGCGGCATCTGCGGATAGTTCTCGTGGCGCAGGCCGTGGCCTTCGTGCGCGCCGTGTACTTCTTGCAGGAAGATCAAGTCCGACTTCAGGTGCCGCAATTGCTCGCGCACTTCGTGCAACACCATGCGCCGGTTGAAATTGGAGAAACCTTTGTGGATGTTGTAAGTCGTGATGTGCAGCGATTCAGTCATGGCGGCGTTGGGCGTTTTCTCTTGCGCGGACCGTGGCTGGAATCTTGTCTTGTAATCATTCTAGCAATTCTTCCCGCAACCGGATGGCTGCCAGGAACGTACGTCAAACTAATGCTGGCGCTGCGGCAGTTCCAGGATGACCTTGCGATTGGTCCAGGAAAACACCTTTTCCGCCGCCTGCTCCCATGGCAGCCATTGGTAAGCCAAGTGCTCGCGCGGCGCGAGCGTGACGCTTAACGGTGCGGGCACCAGCAAACCGAACACGTGCTCGGTGTTGTGCGTCACGCCTGGGGCATAGCGATGGCGCCACATCGGGTAGATTTCGTACACGTTTTGCATGTGCCAATCGGTCAACGCATGCCGCTCGCCCTCCAGTCCGGTTTCCTCGCGCAGTTCGCGCACGGCGGTCTGGCGCAGGCTTTCCCCCTCGTTCTGGCTGCCGGTGACCGATTGCCAGTAGCCGGGGCGATCGGCGCGCTCCATCAGCAGCACCTGCAAATCCGGCGTGTGGATGCAGACAAGGATCGAGACGGGAATCTTGTAGCTCACGCGGCGCGCCGCTAACCGGGCGCCGCGCTAGCGAGCGATCGCTTGTTTCGCGCGCGCGTATTGCGGCGGGTAGAACGCTTCCGCCCCCAGCGCCATGGCCGCGTGCCACGCCCAGCGCGGATCGTAAAGCATGCCGCGCGCGAGCGCGACCAGATCGGCTTGGCCGAGTTCGATGATCTTTTCCGCTTGCTGCGCTTCGGTGATCATCCCGACCGCGATGGCCGGAATCTGGGCTGCGACCTTGACGCTCTGCGCAAAGCCGACGTTGTAGCCCGGCCCGGTTTTCATGTCCTGGTGCGGCACCAAGCCGCCGCTGGTGACATCCATGAAATCGCAGCCGAGTTCCTTCAAGCGCTGTGAGAATTTCACGGTTTGATCGAGATCCCAGCCGTCCGGCGCCCAGTCGGTGGCGGAGACGCGCACGCCGAGCGGTTTATGCTGCGGCCAGGCGGCGCGCATGGCGGCGAACACCTCGAGTGGGTAGCGCATACGATTCTCGAGGCTGCCGCCGTATTGGTCGTTGCGCCGGTTGGCGAGCGGCGAAAGAAATTGGTGCAGCAGGTAGCCGTGTGCCGCATGCAATTCGAGCAAATCGAAACCGATGCGTTCGCTGCGCTGTACCGATTCAACATACTTCGCCTTCAGGGCCGCGAGCTCCTCCACACTGAGAGCGTGCGGCACCTGCGAGCCTTCAGCGTACGCCAGCGCCGAAGCGGAGACGATCGGCCAAGGCTTTTCCTCGGGCGGCAGCGGCGTGCCGCCGCGCCACGGCTCTTTGACCGAGGCCTTGCGGCCGGCATGCGCGATCTGCAAGCCGATTTTCGCGTTACCGTATTTCTTGCAGTGATCGACCACCCGCTTCCAGCCCGCTTCGTTGGCGTCCGAGTAAATCCCGGTGCAGCCGTGCGCGATGCGGCCGCGCGCTTCAACGTTGGTCGCTTCGGCGATCACGAGCCCGACGCCGGAAAGACATAGCTGGCCGAGGTGGGCCAAGTGCCAGTCGTTAGGCGTGCCATCCTGAGCGGAGTACTGGCACATGGGTGAGACGACTATTCGGTTGGGGAGAGATAGGTCACGCAGTACGTAGGGAGTGAAGAGTTGGGCGGTCATGACGGAAAGTGATTGGCGTTAGGTGTTTGGAGTCAGATAGTACGCGAGTGTCAGCACAGCCAGGCCGCCCAACGGAATAAGTAGGGCGAGCCACTTGAGCGTTTGCACCAGGCGCCGCTCAACGTGCGCCGCCACTTGCAGCTTGCGCGCCATGAGCAGTACCGGGAACATGAGCGCGACGAAAACGAAATATGCGGCAAAGAAGGCAAGCAATCTGGCGCTGAAGTCTTGCACCTACACGCGTCTCAGCCGGCCGCGCCCTTCGGCGCTTCCGCTTGCCGCAAGCGGATGTGCAGTTCGCGCAGCTGTTTCTCGTCGACGGCGGATGGCGCTTCCGTCATGAGGCACTGCGCGCGCTGCGTCTTAGGAAAGGCGATGACATCGCGAATCGACTCGGCGCCGGCCATCATGGTCACGATGCGGTCCAAGCCGAACGCGATACCGCCGTGCGGCGGCGCACCGTAGCGCAGCGCATCTAACAGGAAGCCGAACTTGGCGCGTGCTTCCTCCGCGCCGATGCCGAGCGCGCGAAAGACTTGCGATTGGATTTCCTCGCGGTGAATGCGCACTGAGCCGCCACCGATTTCCCAGCCGTTGAGCGCCAAGTCGTAGGCTTTCGCCAGGCATGTGCCGGGATCGGTGCCGAGCATCGCTTCGTGACCGTCCTTCGGGCTGGTGAACGGGTGATGCAGCGCAACCCAGCGCTTTTCCTCATCGTCGTACTCGAACATCGGGAAGTCGGTGATCCAAACCGGCTTCCATGCATTGGTCGCGAATCCGCGTTCGTGGCCGATTTTCGCGCGCAGCGCGCCCATTGCATCGTTGACGACTTTTGCCTTGTCGGCGCCGAAGAAAATCAAGTCGCCGTCCTTTGCGCCGGTACGCTCGATGATCGCCCTTAACGCCGCGTCGTGCAGATTCTTGACGATCGGCGATTGCAGGCCATCACGTCCCTTCGCCGCTTCGTTGACTTTGATGTAGGCCAAGCCCTTCGCGCCGTAGATGGCGACGAACGGCGTGTAGGTGTTGTCGATCTCGCCGCGCGTCATTGCGCCGCCGCCGGGAACGCACAGCGCCGCGACGCGCCCGTCCGCGGCATTCGCCGGATTGCTGAACACTTTGAAGTCGACATCCTTCATCGCGTCGGTGAGTTCGGTCAGTTGCAGCGATACGCGCAAGTCCGGTTTGTCCGAACCGTACTTGAGCATTGCTTCCGCATAGCTCATGCGCGGGAACGGATTCGGCAAGGTCACGCCCAGCGCCTCTTTGAAAATGTGGCGCACCATCTCTTCCATGAGTCCGGTAATCTCCGGGACGTCAAGAAAGGATGTCTCGATATCGATCTGCGTGAACTCCGGCTGGCGGTCGGCGCGCAGGTCTTCGTCGCGGAAGCACTTGGTGATCTGGTAGTAGCGGTCGAAGCCCGAGATCATCAGCAATTGCTTGAACAACTGCGGCGATTGCGGCAGCGCGAAGAAATGGCCGGCGTGCACACGCGAAGGCACGAGATAGTCGCGCGCGCCTTCAGGCGTGGACTTGGTCAGCATCGGTGTCTCTATGTCGAGAAAACCGTGCTTGTCCAAGAAATTGCGCACCAGCATGGCGACTTTGTAGCGCAGGCGCATGTTGTGCTGCATCGCGGGTCGGCGCAGGTCTAGGTAGCGATAAGTCAGCCGCGTGTTTTCCGCCAGGTGGTCGTCGTCCATCTGGAACGGCGGCGTCATCGAGCTGTTCAGCACTTCGATCTGCTTGGCAAGCACTTCGATCTCGCCGCTCTTCAAGTTCGGATTGACTGTACCTTCCGGGCGCGGGCGCACCAGCCCGGTTACCTTGAGCACATACTCGGCGCGCGAGCTGTCCGCGGTCTTGAACGCCTCGGGCGTATCCGGGTCGATCACAATCTGCACCAGCCCTTCGCGGTCGCGCAGGTCGATGAAGATGACGCCGCCGTGATCGCGCCGGCGATGCGACCACCCGCATAGCGTCACGGTTTGGCCAAGGTATTTTTTGTCGATCAGACCACAGTAATCGGTTCGCATGATTCGAAGATTTTAGTTGTTAGGCTTTTTGCAGCGCCGCGCTCTGCGGGTTAGGCGCCACCGCTCCCATCGACAGCACGTATTTCAGCGCGGTGTCGACGCGCATTTCCAGTTCCACCACATCCTTGCGAGCCACAATTAGAAAATAGCCGCTGGTCGGATTGGGCGTGGTGGGGACGTAGACATTGACGCAGTCCGCGGGCAAATGGCGCGCGACTTCACCGCCCGGCTCGCCGGTGACAAAAGCGATGGTCCAAGCGTCGCTGTGCGGGAAACGTACCAGCACGGCCTTGCGGAAAGCTTTGCCGTCCGAAGCGAATACGGTATCGGAGACTTGCTTGACGCCGCCGTAGATCGATTTCACCACGGGGATGCGCGCGAGTAAGCCCTCCCAAAGCTCGATCAATTGCTGGCCGAGGAAATTGGCGGCGAGCACGCCGGTGGCAAATACCAGCAGCACGGTCAACAGTAAGCCCATGCCGGGAATATGTTTGCCGAACCAGTTTTCCGGGCGCAAGGCGGGCGGCAGCAGGCCATCCATGGTGTTGATGACCAGCATGAACACCCAGACGGTGATGACCAGCGGGACCAAGACCAGCAGCCCGGTGATGAAGTACTTCTTCATGCAAGCGTGTAGGCTTAGCTGCCGGAGGTGGTCGTGGGGGAGGAAGCTTTGGTGCTGGTGCTGTCCGTCTTGCTCGAACTTGCGCTGCTGCTCGTATCGGATTTTGCGGTTTCGCCGCTGCCGCTACTGGCGGTCGAGTCGGCGGCCTTGCTCTCGCTAGGTTTCGCTGCGTTGTCGTTGGCGCCGCTTTTTTTGCTGTCGGCTTTCTTGCCGCCGTCACGAAAATCCGTCACGTACCAGCCGCTGCCCTTGAGCTGGAAGCCGGCCGCCGTCAACTTTTTTTGCAGCGCGGGTTTGCCGCACTCGGGGCAGTCCGTTTTCAGCGGCTCGCTGACCTTCTGCAGATACTCCTTCTCGCAGCCGCACTCGGCGCAGCGATATTCGTAGATTGGCATTGCTTTGACTCCCAAATCGAACCTTAAATTATACCGCAGCGCCTCTGTTACCGATTGATTTAGCGGCATTTCCCGTGGCTGCCGCGCTTGACCCGCCCGCGCCCGCGCACGTAATCTGCACGCATCAGCCGCAATGGCGCTAACCCCATAAATGGAGTTGACTAAGTGACGATCAAGCGAATCCAAATCTCTGCTGCCGCTCTCGCTTTGGCGTTGTCCGCCGCTGCCGCGGCAGCCAAGGACAGCGTCAAAGTCGTTTTCATCGGACCGCTCACCGGCGGCGTTTCCGCTAACGGACTGGGCGGGCGCAACTCCGCCGATCTAGCAGTGCGCCTGCGCAACGCCGACCCGAAGGCGAAGTACAGCTATGAATTGATGCCGCTCGACGACGAATGCAAGCCGAACATCGGTGTTCAAGTTGCCACCAAAGCAGCCTCGGACAAAAGCGTCATCGCCGGCGTGACGCACTACTGCTCCGCCGTGGCGATCGGTACTGTGGACGTATACCATCGCTTTAACATGCCCGTCGTGATTTGGGGCGCTGTACTGCCGGAGGTAACGTATGGCAACAAATACAAAGCCATTAACCGCGTCAACGGCACCATGATCAATCAGAACCAAGTCGCGGCGAGGTTCATGGTGAGCCAGGGCTTCAAAACCTGGGCGGTGATCCACGACACCACCGACTATGGCAAGGGCCACAACAAGTACTTTAGCGAGGCGCTGGCCAAAGCGGGCGGCAAGATTCTCGGCACGTTCGGCGTGACCGCCGATCAGCAGGACTTTACCGCCGAGCTGACGCAAAGCAAAAAACTCAACCCGGAGGTGATCTACTTCGGCGGCCTGACTCCGCTCGGTGTGCGCATCCGCTCGCAAATGGAGAAGCTCGGTTTCAGCGCCGTTTTTCAGGGCACCTCCGGCATTCGCGCCGATCCGTACATCGAAGGCGCAACGCCGTCGCGCGCCGAAGGCACGCTCGCGTTCCAGGAAGGCGCGCCGATCGAGAAGCTGCCCGGCGGCAAGATGTTCAGCGAGCAGTACGCCAAAGCCAAGTACGGCGAACCACCTGAAGCTTACGGGGCGTTCGCCTTTGCTGGCATGAACCTGATACTCGATGCGATCGAGAAAGTCGGCCCGGACCGTAAGAAAGTGATGGCCGAGCTTAACGCCACGCACGAAGCCGATTCCATCATCGGGCGCATCACTTTTGATGATTTCGGCCAGAACATCGTCGACCTCATCACCAAATATGTTGTGCAAGACGGAAAGTGGATCGTTTGGGAGGACTCCGAGTACGCCAAGGGCAAGCGCAAGTTGAAGAAATAGCGCCGCGTGCCCGAATACATTGCCCCTGGCGTCTACGTCGAAGAAGTCGGAGCGCACGCCACGTCGATCGAGCCGGTAGCAACTTCCGTAACCGCCTTCATCGGCCGCACCCGCCGCGGCCCGGCCGATAGCCCACGCTTGGTCGCCAGCTTTGCCGAGTTCGAGCGTCTATTCGGCGCACTTTCACCGCTATGCCCGATGCCCTACGCCGTGCAGCAATTCTTCGCCAACGGCGGCACGCGGGCCGTCATCGTGCGCATCCGCAACGGCGCGCGCGCGATCGGCGACCAGCACATCAGCGCGCTCGATCTGCAAGGCGCGCAACGTGGATTGTGGGCGCTGGAAAAGATCGAGGCGTTCAATCTGCTTTGCATTCCGCCGCTCGGTTTTGGGCGCGATGTCGGCAAGCAGACGTGGGACGCGGCCGCGACCTATTGCGCGCAGCGCGGCGCGTTGCTGCTGATCGATGCGCCAGGCGCTTGGGGTAGCGCCGCAGCGGCCTTGGCTACCGAGGCGGTGGAGCGGATCACGGCGCGCTCGCAAGATGCCGCGCTGTACTTCCCGCGCATCTTGGCGAACGATCCGCTCTCCGGCGCGACGCGCGCATTCGCGCCGTGCGGTGCGGTCGCGGGTGTCATCGCGCGCACCGACGCCGCGCGCGGCGTATGGAAAGCGCCGGCGGGTACCGATGCTACGCTCTTCGGGGCAAGCGCGCTCAGCGTGGTCTTGAGCGATCGCGATGGGCATGAACTGAACGCGATCGGCGTCAACACGCTGCGCCAATTGCCGGGCGGCAGATTAGTGGTATTCGGCGCACGCACGCTGGCAGCACGCGAGCGGCAGGCATACCAATACGTGTCGCTGCGCCGCTTGCATTTGCACATCGAACGCAGCCTGCTGCAAGGGCTGGCGTGGGCGGCGTTCGAGCGTAGCGAGGAGGTGCTGTGGACGCGCGTACGCAGCGAAGCCGAGAATTTTCTTATGACTCTCTGGCGTGCCGGTGCCTTCATAGGCGCGACCGCGGAGGAGGGCTTCTTCGTGCGCTGCGATCGCACTACGATGACGCAGGACGATGTCGACCAAGGCCGCATCAATATCGTCGTTGGCTTCGCACCGCTGAAGCCGGCCGAGTTTGTTGTGATCAGTTTGCGCTTGTTGGCGATGGGCGGCTCTGCGTGATTTGGCCTATACAGGGATCAGGTTAATCAAACAAATGACGCGTATTGTCATATAACAAGATGTACTTATGTAGGTATTCCCACCCAACGGCCCAACTAGGGCAACAGTGTTCCCTGCTCGTCCGCTCAAACTGATCGACTGCCACGTGAACGGCCCGGACTCCGGCGCGGAGCTGTTTATCGTCGAAGGCGATGCGGCATCGCTCGCTGTGGCCAACGCGCGCAACGCGGCGACGCAAGCCGTGTTGCCGATGCAAGGCAAGCCGCTCAATGCGCTGCGCGCCGGCGAGACCAAAGTGCGCGGCTACGAATTGTTCACTGCGTTAATCGAAGCGCTCGGCGCCGGATTGGGCGAGACCTTCGATTTGACCAAACGCCGCTACGATCGCGTGCTGCTGCTGATGGATCCCGACGCCGACGGCATCCACTGCGCAGCGTTGATGCAGATGTTTTTCTACCGCTGGATGCGCCCGTTGCTTGAGGCTGCCTGCGTGGAGTACGTACGCGCCCCGCTCGGTGAGATTCGCATTCAAGACGCCAGCGCGCCGCAGTACGCCTACACCGAGCAACAATTCTTCGCTGCAACCAAAGCGCTACGCGAGCGCGGCGCGCCGGGCGAGTTGGCTGTGCGCTATCGCGGGTTGGCTGCGATCAATGCCGACGCGCTCGCCGCGCTGTGCCTCGATCCGGCTACGCGCAGAGCGCAGGTGATAAGAGCGCGGGATGCGGAAATGGCGATCCAAGTTTTTGGCGGGGGTTAGACGCTGTATCGCGCGCTCGATTGACCGATTCGCCGCCGTGCCGCCAAGCATATAATCCCGATCTCCCGCGGAGCAGACCGAAGCAAGCAAGGAGGTAGTATGGCCGACGGCGACAAAAGCAATCGCGTGTTGCGACCTTCCACGGAAGTCCTGACGCGCGGCTTCGATCCTGCGCTTTCGGTCGGCTCGGCGCGGCCTGCGGTATTCCGCAGTTCGACTTACGTTTTCCCTAGCCCCGAGGCGGCGGAGCGCGCTTTTGACCTGATGGCCGGGCGCGCGCAGCTTGGGGCCGACGAGAGCGTCGCGCTCGTCTATTCGCGTTTCAATCATCCCAACGCGGAAATCCTGGAAGAGCACATGTTGCCGCTGGAGTCAGGCGCGCAAGCGGCGCTCGTGTTTAACTCCGGCATGTCGGCGATCATCACTGCGCTGCTCGCGCATTTACAGCCCGGGCAAAGTATCGTTTACACCGTGCCGATCTACGGCGGCACGCAGAAGTTCATCCAGAGCTACTTACAGCAATGGGGCGTGAAGGGCGTGGCCGTGCCGGGCGGAAACAGCCGCGCGCTCGATGCCGCGATTGCCAATACGCCGGATCTCGCGGTGGTGTTGCTCGAAACGCCGGCCAATCCGACCTTGATGATGACCGACATCCGCCGGGCCGTCGAGTCGGCGCACAAGCTGAGCGCAACGCGCCCGCTCGTCATGGTGGATAACACCATGATGGGCCCGGCATTTCAACATCCGCTGCTGCTCGGCGCAGACATCGTGTTGTATTCAGCCACCAAGTATCTCTCCGGTTTCAGCGATTTGATCGGCGGTTTCGCACTCAGCAGGCAGCCGCAACACCTGGCGAAGGTGCGCAGCCTGCGCAGTTTGTTCGGCACGATTCTGCAGCCGGACGAGTGCTGGATTCTCGACGGGCGCTTGCCGACCGTGGCCACGCGCATGCGTGCGGCGACTGACAACGCGCAGCACATCGCCGAAAAGCTCGCGCGCAACCCGAAAGTAAAGCGCGTGCTCTATCCGACGTTGTTCGAAAATGCCGATCAGGTCCGCATTCGCGATGCGCAGTGCGATGCGCCGGGGGCGATGCTGTCGCTCGAACTGCACGGCGGCAAACAGGCTGCGTTCAATTTTTTGCGCGCGATCCGCATCGCGCGCAACGCTGTCTCGCTCGGGGGGGTGGAAAGTTTAGTATGCCATCCGAAGACAACGACGCATTCGGGGTTCACGGAGGAAGAGTTTGCGCAAGCGGGCATCACTGACGCTTTGGTGCGCGTCTCGGTCGGTTTAGAAGACCGGCGCGATTTGCTGGCAGATTTCGAACAAGCTTTGCTAACGGCATAACAAGGAGGAGGAGACCACAATGGCAGACAAGCAACACTACAATCCGCCGCAGTTGAGCAGCTTCGGCACTTATTCGCATGTCGTTGCCGCGCGCGGCAGCCGCACCATCTACATTTCCGGCCAAGTCCCGTTCGACAAAGACGGCAAAGTGGTCGGCAAAGGCGATCTGCGTGCGCAGACCAGGCAGGTGTTCGAGAATCTGAAAGTGTGCTTGGAAGCAGCGGGCGCGAGCTTTGCCGATGTAGTAAAGATCACGGCCTTCGTCGTCGGTTTCAAGCCGGAGCAGCGCTTGCCGATTACAGAGATTCGCAATCAATACCTCGTCAAACCGCTTCCCGCGAGCACGCTCGTCGGCGTGGAGCGGTTGGTGAACGACGATTTTTTGATCGAGATCGAAGCCATTGCGGTACTGGACTAGTACTGCGACCCGGGAGGTTGAGGATTTGCAACGCTACCCCCATCCCAACCTTCCCCCGTCGAGGGGGAAGGAAATGCCTTCCCTCCCCCTTGATGGGGGAGGGCTAGAGTGGGAGTGACTATCGCACAAGACGCAATCTCGCTGTCTCGCGGATATGTAAAGCTCAATAGGATCGAGGACGGCGCGCAGCGCGTACGCCGCCCATCACAAAGCGGTGCGCGGTACGCACCCTACTGGAAGGAATCATCGTGCAAATAAAACCCAACACGCTCAAACGTGCCCTCAACGCCGGCAAGCCGCAAATCGGTCTGTGGTGCAGCTTGGTGAGCCCCATCGCCACCGAGATTGTCGCCGGCGCCGGCTTCGATTGGTTGCTGATCGACATGGAGCATGCCGCCAACGAACTCGGCACGGTGCTGGCGCAACTGCACGCGCTGCAAGCGTCCAGCGTTGCGCCGATTGTGCGCCAACCGTTTCGCGACTCTGTGCTGACCAAGCGCTTGCTCGATATCGGCGTGCAGAGTTTTCTGATCCCGATGGTCAATAGCGCGGAGGAAGCCAAGGATGTCGTCGCCGCCACGCGCTACCCGCCCAAGGGTTATCGCGGCGTGGCCACCTCGACGCGTGCGAGCAATTTTGGCCGCATCAAGGACTATCACAAGACTGCGCATGAAGAAATCTGTGTCATCGTGCAGGTGGAAACGCGCGAAGCGCTGGCGCAGCTCGATGCTATTGCGGCGGTGGAAGGCGTGGACGCCGTGTTCATCGGCCCGTCGGATTTGTCCGCCGCGCTCGGTCATCTCGGCAATTCCGGCGATCCGAGCGTGCGCGCTGCGATTACCGATGCCATCGCCCGCATCAAGCGCGCCGGCAAAGCGCCGGGCATCTTGACCGGCGTCGAGGCTGACGCCAAGCACTGGCTCGAACTCGGTGCGCTCTATGTCGGTGTGGGCGCCGACGTGGGCATTCTCGCGCGGCAGGCGGAAGCGCTGGCGGCGAGGTTCGGATTGCCGCGGTAGCGGCAATAGCAAGTAGGAAGCTCCTGCGCTGGCCGAGTCTGCGCCAGCCGCAGGCGCGCGCCTCGCATTCTTGCAAAGAACAAGCGCAAAGATGCGAACGCAAATCCCTTGACGCAACCACGTAGCAAACTCTACTGTCTGTGCGCCAATCGAGGGGCCGGTTCGGCCGCTCGCCAAATGGACACTTTCATACGGAGGAAGCTATGCGGATGCTGGGCAGAGGCGGTGGGTTGCTGGTGCTTGGGCTGTGGTGTGTTGGTATGGGCGCGCGCGCCGAGGTGGTGACGGACGCGGCCAACGATTTGCTCGCGACATTTGTCCCTGGGGATGCTGCTCTGCATGCCGATGTCGACGTTACTTCCACGGAGGTCACGCTCAACAAGATTACCAACCAGCTCGTCTTCACCGCCACGCACGTCGGCAACATCGGCAGCTCGCTCAACAATGCGGGCGCGCCCGGTGCGGTTTATGTGTGGGGATTGGACCGCGGGCAAGGCACCGAGCGGCTGGCGGCGATCGTCAACAACGTGTTCTTCGATTCCGTGGTCGTGCTCAACGCCGATAACACGGGCTTCTTTTTGGATTTGGTGGCGCCGGCGGGCACGCCGCCCGCGCCGCTGGCAGCCGGCGCGGTTACCAGCAGCGGCGGCACTATCACCGGGATCGTTCCGGTTTCGATCATCCCCAGCCTGGCCGGCGGCTTCGCCCTGGAGGACTGGACTTGGAATTTGTGGCCGCGCTTCATTTTCGATCCGGCGAACGGCGCGATCTTTACCGACGCCGCGGTGTCGGATTTCGCGCCCGACGCGCGCAATGCGCGCTTGAGCATCGTTCAAGTGGCGGAGCCGGGCGCTTTGGCGCTGCTTGGGCTCGGGCTCGCACTCGCCGCGGTCGGCTCAAGCTGGCGCAAGTAATCGGGCGCGCTGCTGTGGCTTGCATCCAAACCTCCGCCGCTTGCGTATCAGCAAGTGTCATTCACACACCCAGGAGGGTTAACCATGCAACGCGTTTTCGTTTTTCTGCTTACCGTCGCGGCCGCGGGGATGCTCGCGGCCTGTTCCGGCATGCAATCGCATCACGCTGCCGCCAAGAGTGAAGCGTCGCTGTATCAGCGGCTTGGCGGTGTTGACGCGATCAAAGTCGTCATCGACGACTTCGTGGGCAACGTCGCTGGCGACAAGCGTATCAACGGCCGCTTCGCCAACACCGATATCCCTAAGCTGAAGCAGCGCCTAGTCGAGCAAGTGTGTGCGGGCAGCGGCGGTCCTTGTCAGTACAAGGGCAAGGACATGGTGAGCGCGCACAAGGGCATGAACATCACGGACGCGGAGTTCGGCGCGCTGGTGGAAGATTTGGTCGCTGCGCTGGATAAGAACAAAGTACCGGCCAAGGAAAAAAGCGAACTGCTCGGCATTCTCGGGCCCATGAAGCCGGCCGTGGTTGGCCAGTAGTCCAAATACTATCGATAGGATGGCCCCATCATTCGCCCTAGATAAGATTGATGGGGCTATACTGCCTTAACGAAGCTCGGCCGGCGGCTGCGGTAGATCCGTATCTTCGCCTTGTACGCGCCGTGCCGGCGGTACCAACTCGGTCATCTGCTGAAAGGGTGTGAAGCGCGCCGCCAGCGGCCCGTAGCGGTTGGCTTCCAGCAAGATTGCTACCCGCAGTTGCGCATCTTGCGGAAACACGCCCGCTGCGCGCAACAAATTGTCGCCGCCGGGTGCAAGCGCCACTTTCAGAGTCTTCCCGCCCCCAACCAACAAGGCGGTCGCGCTGCTCGTCTTGGTCGGAAATTTGTTGAAGAAGTGATCCGAAACGTACAGGCGAATCTCCCCCGCGCTCACGACCAGTTCCAGATGAAAGTTGCCGGCGTTGCGCAACTGTCCGCCATTCGGCGGCTTCAAGCGTGCTAGGAACCAATCGGGGTGTGCCAAGGCCGCGGTGGCGGTGCTTATGATCGCGATCGCGCACGCCATTCGGAAAACGTGCAGAACGCGTCGCGTCATTGCGCTTGCTCCTGCTGCTTGCGCGGCCCGTACTTCGATTCGAGCGGGGCGCTAGGACTCGGCGTTTGCGCGGGATCGAACACCATGACCACAACATCGCTCGTCCCTTCGGCGCTAACGGTGAAAGCAAGCGCCTTCTTGCCCGGCTCCAGCAGCCAGCTCTCTGTGGCGCGGTAAACGCCGTCGCCGACTTCAGTGGCTTTGACCTGTTTGTCCGTGCTGTGAATCTCGACAGACGCTTGCGTAATCGCACGCGCCTCGCCAAAGCGCTCGACCAGCAGCTTCAACTGACCCGCCTGTGGTATGGCAGTGACATGGAATTCGTCACCGTTCGCGCCGAACCCGTGCTCGTCCATCGGTGCCGGTTGATCGTTGCGGTCGAATTCCGCCGCTGCCGCCGCGAAGCAAAGAAACAAGGTCAGCAGTGCAGCTGTGCAAGCGGCTGAAGGTTGTTTTGTAAGCCTATCGAACATGCGCGAATGCTAGCACGGCTCGCGGTGGCTTTCATTCGCGTGCTGCCAATGGGAAAATGCGCCGTAGACAGCCAAGCCCCCTGATGCAAGCCTCAAACCCGCTGCAGCGATACTTCTCCGGCGTGGCGCGCCACGAGTGGCCGGCGCTTGCGTGGTCGTTCGCTTACTTTTTCTTCCTGCTTTGCAGTTACTACGTACTGCGGCCGTTGCGCGACGCGCTAGCGGCGGAGGCCGGCACCGCGAACCTATCGCAGATGTTCGGCACGACCTTCTTGACGATGCTGGTCATGGTGCCGGTCTTCGGTTGGCTGACCAGCAGATTTGCCAAGCGACGTTGGTTGCCTGCCTGCATCGCGTTCTTCGTGCTGAATTTGATCGGCTTCTATCTCGCGTGGCGCGCGCATGTGACCCTAGACGTCGTCGCGCGAGTGTTTTTTGTCTGGTTGACCGTGTTCGTCATGTTCGTCGTATCGGTGTTCTGGAGTTTCATGGCGGACTTGTACAACACCGAGCAGGCCAAGCGCTTGTACGGCTTCATCGCCGCCGGTGGCACACTGGGCGCATTGATCGGCGCCAAGCTGACGGCCTTGTTGGCGCAGCGCGTCGGCGCATCCAACCTGATGCTGTTGTCGGCGGCGCTGCTGGGGTTCACCTTGGTGTGCATTTGGCGCCTGCTCGCTTGGCAGCGTAAGCAAGCGGCTGCCTCGGGTGCGGGCGGAGCAACGGCCGTCGCGGCACAGGAGGCCACCGTGAAGGGCGGCGTGCTCGCCGGCATGCGCGATGTTTATGGGTCACGCTACTTGCAGGGCATCTGCTTGTACGTGTTTCTCTACACCATGCTATCGACGGTGCTCTACTTTCATCAAACCGATTTGCTCAAGCGCGACTACCCTAATATCGACGCGCGCGCCGCGCTGCTGGGCAATCTCGCTTTTGTCGTCAACGTGATCACGCTGCTGGTGCAGGCTTTCGCCTTTAAGCCCCTGCTGCACCGCTTCGGCGTCACAGCGATGCTCGCCAGCGTGCCGCTACTTTCCGTGCTCGGGTTCGCGGCGCTGGCTTGGGCGCCCACACTGGCGGTGCTGTTGGTGTTCGGTGTGCTGCGTAATGCCTCCGAGTATTCCATCGCCAAGCCGGCGCGTGAAACGCTGTTCAACTCGCTCACGCGCGAGCAGAAGTACAAAGCGAAGAATGTGATCGATACCGCCGTCTACCGCGGTGGCGACTGGGCTTCGGCCGTCATAATGCAGGCGCTGCGTGGACTGATCGCCTTCCCTGTGGTCGCGGCGCTGGCCGTGCCGCTGTCGGTGTTATGGGCGGCGGTCGGCTGGTGGTTGGGGCGTCAAAACGAGCGGCGCCATGCGCCCCCATCCGTGGCGGCGCGCACACAATTGCAATCATCATGAGCGCTGCACGCCGCGAAGCGCTGAAAGTGATCGCGAGCGCCGCTGCGGCGCCCTGGCTGCCCTCAATCGCACAGGAGACGAGCAAGATGTTAGAACGCCCGATCCACACTTCTGGTGAGATGCTGCCTGTTGTTGGATTGGGTACTTACAGCACTTTCGACGTAGGCAACAGTTCGGCAGATCGCGCGCCGCTCCGGGAAGTGCTGCGCCAATTCGTGCAGCACCGCGGCAAACTGGTGGACAGCTCGCCGATGTACGGCAGCTCGGAAAGCGTGGTCGGCGATCTTGCGCGCGAGCAGAAGCTCACCGACAAGCTGTTCATGGCGACCAAAGTCTGGACCTCCGGCCGCGACGCCGGCATCGGACAAATGAACGAATCGATACGGCGCATGGGCGTGGCGCGCATGGATCTCATGCAGGTGCACAACTTGCTCGACTTGAAGACGCACGAGAAAACGCTGCGCGATTGGAAGGCGCAGGGCAAGATCCGTTACTTGGGTATCACGCACTATCATGCCGGCGCGCATGATGACTTGGAGCGGCTGGTCAAAACCAAGCAGTACGATTTCGTCCAGTTCAACTACTCGATCGCCGAGCGCGAAGCGGAAGCACGTCTGCTGCCCGCCTGCTTGGAAAGCGGCACGGCGGTCATCGTCAACCGGCCATTCGCGCAAGCCAATTTGTTCAGCCGCGTGCGCGGCAAAGACGTACCGGCGTGGGCGGCGGAGTTCGATTGCAAATCGTGGGCGCAGTTCTTCTTGAAGTACATCTTGGCACACCCGGCAGTGACATGCGTCATTCCGGCGACGAGCAAGGCGAAGCACCTCGTGGACAACATGGGAGCGGGAGTGGGGCGCCTGCCAGACGTGGAAATACGCAAACGAATGGTTGAAGCGCTATAAGGTTAGTTAGCGACGAGGGAGCGTGCGGCCATGAGCTGCCGCATGCGCTGCACAACGTTGCGTCAACTATCGGCTAGAGCGGCGCTCGCGGTGTACAGTTTACCCAGATTCCCGCCATTTACGAGAACACGGTTTTGATCGCGACGCACCGCTAGCGTTTAAAACAGAAAAATCGCTGCGGGCGAGCTGTCGGCAATCCGGCGCCAGCAGCTTTCCCCTCTTCCCGACGCTACCACGTCTCAACTGGCCGGCATGCTATCTCAAACTCACTCCTCACGCTTTCGTCAGTTCCAGCTTGACTCGCTCGCGCATGCCTAGCACATCAGCCACTTCCTGGATGCGATCCAAGCCCGCGCCTTCGTACAGGGTGGCTTCGTAGCGCTGAATCTGCTGTTCCTTAAGCTTCAGTGCTTGCGCGAGATCCTTTTGGGTAAGTCCCTTCGCAATGCGCGCCTTGATGAGGCCAATCGGCACGCTCGCCAGCGAATCGAATTCGAACGAAGTAACCCGGCCGTCGCGTAGCGCTTCATATTCGGCTACCTCTTCTTTCAGTTCTTGCAGCTGGCTCTCCAGACTTGCCCGCATCGCCTTGCGCATCTTTGGATGTTCGCTGCGATGCTGGTCTTCGACCTTGGCGAGCGCCTGCTCAAAGCGCTCGATTTCACTCTTGCTAATCCGGTACTGGCGTTCATTGGTGATCATGGGAAGTCCTTCAACTCTATTGCGATGATGCCTTTGGGCTCTCCGGTGTGCTTGTCGCGCTGAAAGAATTCGAGAAACGCCGTTCCCGTGGGTTCAGCACTCCAGCGTGCTGGAAACATTTCGCCGCCGTAAGTGGCTTTCTGGGCCCTGCGGCGATCCTCGAAATCAAGCAACGTCGGCGCGATCGATTCCAGTTGATCGATATCGACTCCGTCGGTTTCCCAACACCCATCAAAATCGCCCGGATGTTCTTTGCTGGTCACGAAGCTGCCATCGACGTACACGCGCTGACAACCGGCGCTTTGCAGCGCAGTCAACACACGTTGCAGCCCGTCTAGCAGCTTGCGGCGATGTTGGGTGCCACCATAACGCGCTGCCAGTTCCTGCCACGACACGATGTGGATGCCGGGTGGTAGATTGCCTGTCTCTGCATCAAACGTCGGAATCATAACACAACTATAATGTTGTGTTATGGGAAAAGCAAGACCGATCTCTGAATCTCTGCTGGAAACTGTTCGCGCTCGGCGCATCATCCTGCACAAAGGCCGCGGCGGCTCGAGCTCGCCGCCCGCCGGAAACTTCTCGCTGGCGGTTGGCCGCAGACCCGCGGTAGCCGTCATTCGCTTTCAACGAAGGCTTCGCACGCGACTTGTGCCGCCGACCTTCGATCCGGGCGAGGCGGAACTTTCCCGTCATTCCCGCAACCTCCCGCTGCCCCAGTCTGGCGGC
>CAZAWU010000018.1:17733-32887 GCA_964488915.1 uncultured Burkholderiales bacterium | reverse complement strand
ACTGTCCAAGCACCAGCTGCAAGCGCACATCCGCGCCGCGTCGCAGGACAGCGCGCGCGTCGCGTTCACCGGGCACGCGCTCAAGCAGATGAATAGGAGAAAGATTTCGCGCGTAATGGCGCTGGAAGTGCTGAACACCGGACTGTTGCGGCGGCCGGCGGAACCGAATTTGGCAAAGGGCAGTCTGGAATGTCGTATGGAGCGCTTCGTCGCGGGGCGCGATCTTGCTGTTGTGGTCGCTGTCAGCGACGACGATCCGGACTTGGTGGTGGTCACGGCGATGGAGCTTAAGGATTAGCCATGTATAAATTTGAAGACGCCGGATTGCGCAACGTGTGGCTCGCCAACGGATACACGGTAAAGAAAACCCGTTACGGCGAAGCGGTGGCGATCGAGAATGTCGCGGGACTGACTCGCGCGATCTGCTTAGCGTTGACCAAGAAGCCGGGCCGGCTGTCGGGCGCGGAATTCCGCTATTTGCGCTTGAACATGGATATGTCGCAAAAGTCGCTCGCAAAAATGTTCGGTAATACGGAGCAAGCGGTGGCGATTTGGGAGAAGAAAGGCAGCGTGCCCCTGTGGGCAGACAAGTGGATCCGGCTGCTTTGGCAGGCGCGCAACGACGGTAACGAACCCATCAAGCGTGTGATAGAGCGACAGAACGTCGTCGAGCGCTTGATCGAATCCAAAATAGTGTTGGAGGAGACCCGGCGTGGATGGAAAAGCAAAGTAGAGGAGGTGAGCTAGGCGGCTAATCGCGGGGTAATGGGGTGAGGCAGGCGGAGGCTAAATGTCCGCAGTTTAGGACTCGAAATCAATAAATGCAAACTAAATACAACTTTTTATACAAATATACTTGCACTAATTGGCAACAATAGTAAGATTTTGCGATGATTGCGTCGCGCTCGGACCTATTCGCCGTTCTGCAGCAGTACAACCCTTGGTGGGCCGGTGAGCGTCCCGCTGACTTGCCGCAATGGCGGCGGGCGGCTTTCCACGAAATTCGCCAGTGGGCGGCAAACCCGCCAGCAGGCCGGGCGTTGCTGCTCAGCGGGGCGCGGCAGATCGGCAAGACGACGTTGTTCCTGCAAGTCATCGATGCGCTGATCCGCGACGGCGTCAACCCAAACAACATTCTTTACGCCACGTTCGACCACCCGCTGCTCAAGCTGACCAGCCTGGATGAGTTGCTCAAGCTGCGCGGCGAGATGGGGCCGCCCGGGGAGGGCGTGCACTACCTCTTTCTCGACGAGATTCAAAGCACGGCGAATTGGCAGGTCTGGCTCAAGCACCAGGTCGATTTCGAAAAGCATCGCCGCATCGCCGTTACGGGTTCGGCGACGCCGCTCGTGACTGAGGGGCAAGAATCCGGCGTCGGGCGCTGGCAAACGATACGCATCGCCACACTCTCGTTTTTCGAGTACCTGCAGATCAAAAAACTTGCCGCGCCGGAATTGCCGCCAGTGACTTCGCTCGCTCAGCTTTACGACTGGAACGCGAACGATTTCACGCGCGTGGCCGTGCAAGCGCAGCCGATCGTCGGACTGTTTCACGACTACCTGCTGCGCGGCGGGTTTCCGCAATGTGCGTTGATCGAAAGTCTCACGCTCGCGCAGAAGCTGCTGCGCGAAGATATCGTCGACAAAGTGTTGAAGCGCGACATGACCGCGCTCTTCGGTGTGCGCCGCATCGTGGAGCTGGAGCAGACTTTTCTTTATCTCTGCCTGCACGACGGTGGTTTGCTCGATTTGCCGCAGTTGTGTTCGAGCTTGCAATTGAAGCGACCGACGGTGGAAAACTTCATCAACCTGTTGGAAGCCGCGCATCTGTTGTATCGGCTACGGCCATTCGGCTACGGCAAGGAGGTGCTGCGCGGGCGGCCAAAACTCTATCTGGCGGACGCGGCGATTGCGCCTGCCGTGTTGCTCAAGGGCAGGACGCTGCTTGAAGACGCCACCGCGCTCGGGCAAGCGGTGGAGACGGCATTCTTTAAGCATGTGTTTACGCGCTACTACAGCCGCAGTATCGGGTTCTCATATTGGCGCGGACGGCACGAGCGGGAAGTAGACATCATCGCGGATGTGGAGGGCCAAGTCACGCCGTTTGAGGTGAAGTATCGGGGCCAGGTGAGCGCGCGCGATCTCAAAGGCCTCGACGAGTTTTGCACACAACGCAATGTGCAACGCGGCTACGTGATCACGCGCGAGTTGGATGACTTCGGGCCGATCGAAGTCGGGCGCGGCGGGACACCGGCGCGGCTCATGCGCGTGCCGGCTGCGTTGGCGTGCTATTGGCTGAGCCGCTCGGAGGCGACCCAATAACGCATTGGCGCTACGCGCTCGGCTTCGAGAGCGTTGAAATCTTTGGGATTCATGTGGTTACATCGCTTTGCAAGGGTGTTTCAAAGTGGTACGCGCTTTGAAAGAAATATACGATGTCTTTTCAAAGCCCATTTCCGCCGGAAGAAGTTCTGCTGTGCGGGCACGAGGTTGCACAGACGCACACTTGAACTGCGGCGCCGTAACGCCATCTAAGCTGTCGTTGCTCGCAAGGAGGACACAATGAAACTTTGGCGCTTGTTACCGTTGCTATGGGGCCGCTTCCGCACGGAAGCGAAGATGGTGTGGGCGATGCTAGTGAATCCCGCTACGCCGGCGGCGGCCAAACTCGTTGCCGTGCTCGGCCTGCTTTATCTCGTTTCCCCGATGGATATCCTGCCGGATTTCATTCCCATCCTCGGCTGGCTGGACGACGGCGTGGTGCTGGCGCTGTTCTTGGCACTGGCCTATAAACTGTTGCCCACGGAACTCTACGAACAATTGCGCGCCAAGACTGGCGCCAAAGCTGCGGGCGCACCGGGGCAGTCGACTGGGCGTACCTACGACGCCAAACCTGAGAGTAGCTAGTCAAACGATCCCGTTCGCGGCTTAAGCCGTGCGGCGGGTAGCAGCGCCTGCGCTCTTGATCGCCGACGCATTCCGTAATATAAAGTTCCCCTAGCTGATCCGCACGGCGGCCCAGGTCTAGCCTGGCCGCCGTGTTTATTTTTTGCTTCGGAAAGGGGCAACGATGGACCATGTGATGACGAGCTACGCCCGGCTGCCGATCACGTTCGAGCGCGGCGAGGGCGTGTGGCTGTGGGACGATAAAGGCAACAAGTACTTGGATGCCGTGGCCGGCGTGGCGGTGAACGGGCTCGGTCATTGCCACCCGAAGCTGGTGGCGGCGATTTGCGACCAAGCGCGCAAGCTCATTCACTCCTCGAATCTCTACAACGTTGCGCTGCAAGAAAAACTCGCCGCGCGCTTGTGCGAGTTGTCCGGCATGGACAACGCCTTCTTCTGCAATTCCGGCGCGGAAGCGAACGAAACCGCCATCAAGCTCGCGCGCAAGTACGGCAACGAGCGCGGTGTAGTCAACCCATCCATCGTGGTGATGGAAAAATCCTTCCATGGCCGCACGCTGGCGGCGCTGTCCGCCACCGGCAGCCGCAAGGCGCAAGCCGGCTTCGAGCCGCTGGTGCAGGGTTTCGTGCGCGTACCCTACAACGATTTCGAGGCGGTGGAAACGGTGGCGCGCAACGACCCAAGCATCGTCGCCGTCTTGCTCGAAACGGTGCAGGGTGAGAGCGGTATCAACATCGCGCGCATCGAGTATTTAAAGAAGCTGCGCAAGCTATGCGACGAAAAGCAGTGGCTGATGATGATCGACGAAGTGCAGACAGGCATCGGCCGCACCGGCACCTGGTTCGGCTTTCAGCACGCGGGTATCTTGCCGGACGTGATGCCGCTCGCCAAAGGCTTGGGCGGTGGCGTGCCGATCGGCGCGTGCCTGGCGCGCGGCGCGGCAGCGAAGCTGTTCAAGCCTGGCAGCCACGGTTCCACTTTCGGCGGCAATCCGCTGGTGTGCGCGGCGGCGCTCGCCACGCTGCAAACCATGGCGGAGGACAAGCTGCTCGAAAACGCTGTGCGCATGGGTGACTTCATCCGCGCCAAAGTGCGCGAGGCGATCGGCAACCATCCGGGCGTGGTGGAGATTCGCGGACAAGGTTTGATGATCGGCATCGAACTTGATCGGCCCTGCGGCGACTTGGTCAAGCAGGGCATGGCCAAAGGCATTTTGATCAACGTTGCCGGTGATACAGTTGTCAGGTTAGTGCCGCCATTGATTATTCATGAGACTGAAGCTAATTACCTCCTAGGGGTATTGCTCCCGCTCATACAGGAGTTCATCGCCCAACCGAAGGCCGCATAGCGCGGCGGCGGCTCCCGCGCCGGGCAGATAGCTTGGCGGCCTGTGAACGCGTTGGCCGCCGATAAACCATTCATCACGCTGCATGAAACAGCCAACGATCAAGCATTTCCTGCGCTTCAACGATTTCACGCGCGAAGAGTTCGACTATTTGTTCGAACGCACGCGCTGGATCAAGGACCGCTTCAAGCGTTATGTTGCATATCAGCCGTTGGCCGATCGCACGCTGGCGATGATCTTCGAGAAGCAATCCACGCGCACGCGTCTGTCGTTCGAAGCCGGCATGCATCAGCTCGGCGGCGCGGCGGTGTTTCTCAACACGCGCGACACCCAGCTCGGCCGCGGCGAACCGGTGGAAGATGCCGCACAGGTTATTTCGCGCATGACCGACATCGTCATGATCCGCACCTTTGAGCAAGAAATCATCGAGCGTTTCGCCAAGCACTCACGCGTACCGGTCATCAACGGGCTCACTAACGAATACCATCCGTGCCAGATCATGGCCGACATTTATACCTTCATCGAGCAGCGCGGGCCGATTCAAGGCAAGACCGTGGCATGGATCGGCGATTCCAACAACGTCTGCAACACCTGGCTGCAAGCGGCCGAAGTGCTCGATTTCAACGTGCACGTCTCCACGCCACCCGGCTATGAGGTCGAGCCCGAGCGCGCGGGGTTGTACGGCGAGGATCACTACGAGGAGTACGCCGATCCAATGGACGCGGCGCGTGACGCGGATTTAGTGACCACCGACGTGTGGACGAGCATGGGCTTCGAAGCGGAGAACGAAGAACGCAAACGCGATTTCGCCGACTGGCAGGTTGACACCGAGATGATGAAGATCGCGAAAAAAGACGCGCTGTTCATGCACTGTCTGCCCGCGCACCGCGGCGAGGAAGTCGCGGCGGAGGTCATCGACGGTGCCCAAAGCGCGGTGTGGGACGAAGCCGAGAACCGGCTACATACGCAGAAGGCGTTGTTGGAGTATCTACTCTTGGGTAAAGTGACAGCTCTCTAAACCTTCGGTCCATTAGGGCACTCTGGGGAGGCCACTCGGTGTCAAAACAGATATTGGTGTTGTCCTTAGCTGCGTTCGGTTCCGTCGCAACGGCGGCCGATTCGTCAATCGACGAAGCGCTTGCCTTCATCCAATCGCGCCTCGCGGTGCAGCAGTGGCAGAAGGAGCGCTTCGAACACCATCGCTGGAAGCCGGGCAAGGTTAACTTCCAGCCGACGCAGTGGAGCTGGGATGAATCGTTAGAGGAATGGTCGCCGAGCTTTCGCAAGGTGGTGATCGAATCCTACAGCGTCGATCCGCGCTTACTGGCTACGCCGGTACGCGCGGGCAAGCACAGCATCACGTTCGAATGCCGCATGAGTAAGTGCATCAAAGTGATCGGTAGCAGCGCCACCACTATCGCGGACGGCAAACCGAAGCAAGAAGCGATCGACGTCGAGAAAGCACAGAACACCTGGTTCTTTGCATCGGCCGCCGAGGCCAAACGCGTGGCGCAGGCAATGAATAGCGTGCTGAAGCAATACGGAGCGAAGCCGCGCGCGTTTTGATCCGCTGCGGCTTCGGCTCGCGGCGCGTAGTAGAATTCATCCTCTTGCACAGGCACACATAGCACAGTGTATTTTGGAGAGTGGCTGCCATGGCCATTGTCTGATTGACACTACTAACAGCACATCAAGACCTCGACTCTCATGAGCAAAATCAAACGCGTGGTACTCGCCTATTCCGGCGGCTTGGACACTTCCGTCATCCTCAAGTGGTTGCAGGATGTCTATCAATGCGAAGTGGTCACGTTTACCGCCGACATCGGCCAAGGCGAGGAGTTGGCGCCCGCGCGCAAGAAGGCAATCCAACTCGGCATCAAGAAAGAGCACATCTTCATCGAAGATTTGCGCGAAGAGTTCGTGCGCGATTTCGTGTTCCCGATGTTTCGCGCCAACACGGTGTACGAAGGCGAATATTTGCTCGGCACCTCGATTGCGCGCCCACTGATCGCCAAAGGCATGATCGATGTGGCGCGCAAGACCAAAGCCGATGCAATTGCGCATGGCGCGACCGGCAAGGGCAACGATCAAGTGCGCTTCGAGCTCGGCGCCTACGCGTTGATGCCGGACGTGAAAATCATCGCACCGTGGCGCGAATGGGATCTGACTTCGCGCGAAAAACTGTTGAAATACGCCGACAAACATGGGATCCCGGTCGACTTCAAGAAGCGCAAGGGCGAAGCGCCGTATTCGATGGACGCCAATTTGCTGCACATCTCCTACGAAGGTGGCGTGCTGGAAGATCCGAGCAAGGAGGCAAGCGACGATATCTGGCGCATCACCGTTTCGCCGGAGAGAGCGCCGAACAAGCCCGAGTACGTCGAGCTCGACTACGTGAAGGGCGATATCGTCGCGGTGAACGGCAAGAAAATGTCACCGGCGCAAGTGTTGACCGAACTCAACCGCCTCGGCGGCAAGCACGGCGTCGGCCGGCTCGACCTGGTCGAGAACCGCTACGTCGGCATGAAATCGCGCGGCTGCTACGAAACGCCGGGCGGCACCATCATGCTGAAGGCGCACCGCGCGATCGAATCGATCACGCTCGATCGCGAAGTCGCGCATCTGAAAGACGATCTCATGCCGCGCTACGCGATGCTGGTCTACAGCGGTTACTGGTGGAGCCCGGAGCGCAAAGCGCTGCAAGTGCTGATCGATCACACGCAGGAACATGTGAGCGGCACGGTGGTCATGAAGCTGTACAAAGGCAACGTCATTATCGCGAGTCGCAAGTCCAAGCAATCGCTGTTCGACTACAAAGTCGTCACGTTTGAAGAAGACCAGGGCGCCTACAACCAAGCGGATGCGGGCGGCTTCATCAAACTAAACGCGCTGCGGATGCGTATCGCAGCAGTTAAACAAGGCGCGAGGACCCCTACATCCCGCGCTCGCGGCAAGTAGCGCCGTGCCTATCGCGTGAGAAACGAAGGACGACAAAAAAGTCGG
Source organism: uncultured Burkholderiales bacterium (assembly GCA_964488915.1). Lineage (GTDB taxonomy): Bacteria > Pseudomonadota > Gammaproteobacteria > Burkholderiales > JALYOK01 > CADEHE01. Next base: position 25,633 of record CAZAWU010000018.1, on the reverse strand, counting down.
CCTTAATGAACATGTATGAACAAGGTCCGTAGCGGCCGATTCGCGCGCCGCGCCGATCGACTGAGGAGCTGTTGGAGCGAAGACCCGCTATTTTTATGCCGTTGCGCTTCCTTTTATTTCACCATCGTGCCCCACACAATTAGGCACGGCGTATACCACCGCCTGCGCGGGGCACGCGAAGATGGGCGAAGCCCAGGCTTCGCCTGTCTTCGCCCGGGTCCCCGCGCCTTGTAAATGCCCACCATTTTCGCCCACGCCATCATCGGCTTGACCGCGACGCGGCTCATGCCCGCGTATCAGCGCAGCGCCAAAGCCTACGCGCTGGCCGCTGGTTGCGCGATGCTGCCGGACATCGACATGCTCGCGCGCACCCTCGGCGTAACGCACCAATGGGTGCAGCACCGCAGCATTACACATTCGCTGACGTTCGCTTTGGCAACGGGGCTGGTCGTGACGCTGCTCGCCTACGGTATTCAGTGGCGCCATCGCTTCGCGCAGTGGTGGATGTACGTGCTGCTTTTCACGGCGGCCACCGCCACGCACGGCGTGCTGGATGCGTTCACCAACGGCGGGCAGGGCATCGCGCTGTTCGCGCCGTTTACTTGGGAAACGTATTTCGCGCCGTGGCGGCCGCTCGAAGTCTCGCCGTTTTGGCTGGGCATCTTTTCCGAGCGCGGCGGCGCCGTCATTCGCAGCGAATTGCTTTGGCTGGCGCTGCCGTGCGCGCTGCTCTGGGCGCACGCGGCGGAACGTGACCGCCGGCGCGCGCGTTAGCAGCGGCCATAGCGGAGGTGGAGAATGGCATCGTTCGACATCGTTTCAGAAGTCAACAAGCAAGAGCTGCGCAACGCGGTGGACCAAGCCAATAAGGAGATCAGTGCGCGCTACGATTTCAAGGGCTCGGACGCGCGCGTGGATCAGAATGAGTATGTGTTGACACTATTCGCCGACGACGAGTTTAAGTTGGGACAAGTGCGAGAAATCCTCACCACGCGCATGGCCAAGCGCGGCATCGACTTAAAAGCGATTGAGCTCGGCAAGATCGAGAAGATCGGCGGTGACAAAACCAAGCAAATGCTTACGGTGCGCGTCGGCATTAATGCCGAGACGGCGAAGAAAATCGTGAAGTACATTAAAGACAGTGGCGTGAAAGCGCAGGCGAGTATTCAAGGCGAAGCAGTGCGCGTAACCAGCGCCAAGAAAGATATCCTGCAAGAAGTGATCGCTTCGATCCGCAAGACTGATTTCAATCTTCCCCTTCAATTCGGCAACTACCGTGATTGAGAGGTGTCTGACGCGCAAAGAGAAAAAGACTCCGCGCCATTGCTCTTCGCCGCGACACGTCGCGCTGCGCATCTTTGACAACGCAGCGTGAGCCGCCTATATCTGGACGGATGGGAGAAATCAATAACAAGAAACTCGCCAGCATATCGCTTCTCAATTTACCCTCGTTTCCGGATACGCTGCTCGATCTGATCGAAGCGTGTCGTCAAACCTTCCCGGATAGCGAAGCACTCGAGGCAATTGTCAGTAAGGATATCGCGCTGTGTACGCGGCTGCTCGACGTCGCCGCGGCACACATGCCGGCCGCGCGCCGGGTGACGCGCATCGCAGACTTGATCGATGAAGTCGGCGTGGATGCGCTGCGCACGCTCGCGATGTCGGCCGCGGTCAATTTAGTGTTCGCGCAAAGCGGTGCGATGCCGGTTAGCGAACAGCTCGCGTTGCGGCGTAAGAGCATGGAGCGCGCGTTCATCGCGCGTCACCTCGCCGCGCGCATCGGCTATCCGGCCGGCGACGAAGCCTATCTGTGCGGCTTGCTGCAAGGTTTGGGGGAGCTGGCGCTCGCCACTCAATTGCCGGAGTACCGCTCGCTTGCCGGCGGACCGGATCAAGATACAGCGCGCGCGAGCACCGAGCGCCCCGAGACAGCGGAGGCCGCCGCCGGCGACGAATTCAGCGCTACCGGCGCGGCACTAGGCCACTGGATCGTGCGCAACATGCAGCTCGATTCTCTGCTTGCAGACGCGCTGCTCTACTGCTGCGAGCCGTTCGCGCGTCTGCGCGCGGTGCATCCGCTCATCAAGATCGCGCGTGTCGCCAACGCGTTGGCGCAAGACGATCTGCCCAATACAGACCGTCTCGCCGCGGCTGACCTGATGGTGTTGCGCAGCCAAGAGTTAGACGAGGTACGCATCGCCGCGCGCACTGATTTGCTGCGGCATATTGGTGGCGCCACACTGGAGACCGCGCGCGGCGGGGCACCTGCTCGCGACGAATCCACATCCGCGTCCGCAGCCGATACGGCACGCGCCGAACAACGCCGCATCGTTCCTTTTCTCCGCAGTGCTGGCGCCGACAGCAAGCCGAGCGAGCTGAGCGACACGGAGAAGGCAAGCGAACCGCAGCGCTACTGGGAGCGCCACAAACTGCTGGTCGAGCAGGTGCGCCGCCAAGGTCTGCTGTCGAATACACGCCCGAAATTCTCCAACGGCGGCGGCCTGCATGGCGTACTACTCGCTGTACGCAAATCGCTGCATATATTGTTTGGGCATCGCCGCTGCGCGTTCTTCACGCACGACAGCGGCCGCAACAGCCTGCAAGGCATGCCGCTCGGTGCCGACTTGGTGACGCTTGGCGAGTTCGTACTGCCGTGTTCGCCGGGCGTGAGCGTTGTGTGCGACGCATTTTTGCGCGGCCAACTGGTCAGCAGCGCCGCGCCGCACGAGCTGCCCTTCGTCGTCGATCAGCTGCTGCTGCGTCTGATCGGGGCCGATACGCTGCTTTGCATCCCGCTGGCTGCGCACGAGCGCAAGCTCGGCGTCATGGTCATCGGCGTGCCACAGCTCAACGCAGGACAAATCGAGGCGCAGACGCAGCTATTGCAGACCTTCGCCCAGCAGGCCGGCTTCGCTGTGGCGCGGCAAACGCAACCGAAGACAGAGGCGCCGGTGGGCGTGAGCGTGGACGTCAGCGAGACGCTGCATCGCATCGCGCACGACGTGAGCAATCCGCTGGCCATCATCAAAAACTACGTCAAGATCCTGCGCATGAAGCTGGCGCAGGAGGACGCGGCGCGGCCCAGCCTGACCGTGATCGACGAGGAAATCGACCGCATCACCGACATCATCCGTTCCGCCGACAAACCCGGTAGCGATGCGGCAGCCGAGCAAAGCAGCAGCGACCTGAACGCGACCATCTTCGATATTGTGCGCAACGAAGGCCCGTTCTGGGCCAAGCTGGGCGTGAACGTGCGCACCGATCTGCATCACGCCGTGCCAACGCTGTATTTCGATCCCGCGGCGCTGCGCCAAGTGCTGCTCAACTTGCTGCGCAACGCGGCCGAAGCGATGGTCAATGGCGGTGAGGTCGTGGTCGCTACCCGGCGCGACTACGTGAGCGAGGACGGCAAGCTGTGCGTCGAAATCATCGTCAAAGACAACGGTCCGGGCATACCGCAACGGGTCCTGGAGCGCTTGTTTCAGCCGGTGCGCAGCGCCAAGGGCAAAGCCCATGCCGGTTTGGGTTTGCACATCGTGCGCAATCTGGTCATGCAGATGGGCGGTATCGTACAATGTCATAGCACGGCCGCTCGCGGCACGTTGTTCCAAATCCTGTTGCCGCAACCGACGACTCAATCGCAGCCAAGCGCCTAGCGTAGCGCCTTGTAATTGACGCCAGAAAAGATGAATCGAATCGGCGCCATACTGGACCACCTTGCAAAGAAGGTGGCGCCATCGCCCCGCAAGATCGCCTGGCCGGCGTGCCGCGCCTACCTACTGGGTCGCAGGGCGCGCGCTCTCGCGCACGACAGCCTCATTTCGCACTAGCGAGGTCAGCCCGTGCAGCCCCCGACTTCCGGCCAGCAGCAGACGACGCCCAAGCAAAGCTTGGGTAGTCTGCTTGTGGTCGAGTCCGACGCCCGCCTGCGCGCTAGCCTGAAGGAGTTGCTGGAGCTATCGGACGTGCAAGTAAGCCATCCGAGCGCGGGCGGCAACGTTGCCGATCTTATAAAAAACGGGGGCTTTGACGCTGTTCTGCTCGATCCGCGCGCGGTGAGGGGCGATGAGCTTGCGATCTTGGAAATGGCGCGCGCCGCAGCGACCAGGGTCATCATGCTGAGCAGCGATTCGCGCATCGACGCCGCGCTCTCGGCTTTTCGCCATGGTGTGTTCGACTTCTTGCGCAAGCCGTGCGATCCGGATCAGCTCATCCGCACGGTGCACGAGGCGATGGGGCACGGCAGTGAAAGCCGTCTGGGCGCCAGCGCGGCCGCCGCGCGCGACAGCAATCACTGGTTTCAGCAGCTCGCCAACAACTCGCCCGATGTGGTCTACGCGCTGGACCAGGAGGGGCGCTTTACTTTCGTGAACGCACGTGTCGAGCAGCTGCTCGGTATCGCGCGCGAGGAGTTGGTCGGTAAGCACTATTCGACGCTAGTGCACGAAGCCGACCGCGAGCGCGCGCGCCGCGTGTTCGACGAGCGGCGCACGGGGCGGCGTGCCTCGACCGACCTGGAGTTGCGCTTAGTCGGGCGCACCAAGCCGGACGATCCACTCGATCAGCGCACCAAGGTGCTCACTGTGCAGTTGAACGCCTGCGGCCTATATCACGGTCCGGTGAATCCCAAGAACTTCATTGGCTCATGCGGTTTCGCGCGCGACATCACCGCGCGCAAACGCACCGAGGAGCAAATCTACTTCCGCGCCTATCACGATTTGCTGACCGGTTTGCCGAACCGGCTGCTGCTGCGCGATCACTTGTTGCTGGCGCTGGCGCAGGCCAAGCGCAACCGCGGCACGCTGGCGGTCATGTTCATCGACCTCGACCGCTTCAAGCAAGTCAACGATACGCTCGGCCATGCCGCGGGCGATCAATTGCTGCAAGCCGTGGCGGCGCGGCTATCGAACTGCACGCGCGAGGGCGACACGCTGGCGCGTTTGGGCGGCGACGAGTTTTTGCTGCTGCTGCCGGATCTTGACAGCCGCGAAGCGGCCGGCAATACCGCGCGTAAGCTGCTCGATGCACTGACCACGCCGTTCATTTTCGGCAAGCAAGAATTGTTCGTCGGCGCCAGTATCGGCATCTCCTTCTTTCCCGATGACGCCGACGGTGCCGACGGTCTCATCCGCAACGCCGATCGCGCCATGTACGACGCTAAGGCGCAAGGGCGCAACACTTTCGTGTTTTACTCGGCGGCGAAGCACATGGGCGCGCATGGGCGCATGGGCTTGGAGCAGGAGTTGGAGCGGGCGATCGCCAACAAAGAGCTGGCGCTCTATTATCAACCGCAGATCGACAGCCGCACCGCGGCGCTGGTGGGATTCGAAGTGCTGCTACGCTGGCAGCATCCCACGCGCGGCTTGGTGTCGGCGGAAGATTTCATCGCGCACGCCGAGGATACGCGCTTCATGGTGCCGCTCGGCGAGTGGGTCATGACCAGCGCACTGGCGCAATCAAAGCAGTGGCATGACGGCGGTCTCGACGGCTTCGGCTTGTCGCTCAACATGTCGATGCGCCAATTGCAGAGCCGCGATTTCTTGCAGCGCTTCGCCAACAACCTGCACCGCTCGCAAATGGATCCCGGCAAGATCTTGATCGAGATTTCGGAAACGCGGTTGCTGCGCGATCTGGATTTGGTGCATCAGCGCTTGAAAACGCTGGCGCGCCTCGGCGTGCGCGTGTGCGTGGACAACTTCGGCACCGGCGGCATCTCCTTCAACCAGCTACGCAGCCTACCGGTGAACGCCGTCAAACTCGACCGCTCGCTGATCCAGGAGCTGCGGCCAGAGGAGGAAGAGCAAGCCATTCCAAAGGCGCTGATCCTAGTGGCGCACGCGATGAAAGTCGAATTGCTCGCGCAGGGCGTGGAGAAAGAATTTCAGTTGAAATTCCTGCGCGATCACGCCTGCAACATCTGGCAGGGTTATCTGTACGCCAAGCCGCTGAGCGCCGATGCGGCGACGCAGCTATTGGCGGCGCGCGCCTCCGCTAGCGGCCGCCCGCAAGCGTAGGCCGCCGTTATTCACCGGCCCTGACGTAACCCGCTCACCCAGCGCGCGTAAACGCGATCGGCGACCTGATGCAAGGCTTGCAGCCGCTGCTCGAGATCCTGGTTAATCGCCGCGACCTCCATCACTGCGGGGCTTACGCACGCGGCGATCTCGCCCGCACCGCTCGCGCACCAAGACTCGATCAACTCCGGCGTCATCTCGATGTGACACTGCATGCCCAAGTGATGTTGGCCCAGCACGAACATCTGGTTCGCGCAGTATGGGCTCGACGCCAAGTGCGTCGCGGCGGGCGGCAGCGTGAACGTTTCGCCGTGCCAGTGGAATGAATTGAAAGTGCTGACATCGCCCAGCCATTCGCGCGCCAGTGGGTGCTGCGCCACGCGAACCTCGCCCCAGCCGATTTCTTTGACCGGGTTGGCGCTCACGCTGCCGCCGAGCGCCTTCGCCATCAGCTGCCCGCCGAGGCAATGGCCGATGGTAGGCACGTCCGCCTGCACCGCGGCGCGGATCAAGCTCAGTACCGGGGCAATCCACGGCAGATCGTCGTTGACGCTCATCGGCCCGCCCATAAAGGCAAGCCCGGAAAAATCGTTAACTTTGGTGGGTACCGGCTCCCCGCGGTCGATTTCGACTAACCTCCAGCCGATCCCGCGGCGGTCGAGATACTCGGCGAGATAACCGGGCCCTTCGGTGCGCGCGTGGCGGAAAATTGCAACGGGTTTCATGGAGTGATTGCATGTGGCGTTTGGCCGGACATTTTATGCTGTTCTCGTGCTGGGCAGTGGGTTCCGCAGGCGCGCACGCTGGCGATGTCAACGTCGTCGGGTTGTTCGCCGGCAAAGCTTTAGTTGAAATCGACCGCGCCGCGCCGAAGCTCATGCGCACCGGCCAAAGCGTCGGCGGCGTAAAGCTATTGAGCGCGGATTCGACCCAAGCCGTGTTCGAGATCGCAGGCAAACGCGTGGCGCTGCGCATGGGCCAATCGGTATCGGGTGGGGCGCCTAAGACCAGCGGCCGCGGCAGCATCACGCTAATCGCCGATCCTTCGGGGCACTTCGTCACCGACGGCAGCATCAACGGCGCGCCCACGCGCTTCTTGGTCGACACCGGCGCAACCACGGTGGCGCTGAGCTCCGCCGAAGCCAAGCGCTTGGGCATACGCTACCTGCAAGGCGTGCCCACACGCGTGGGCACCGCCAACGGCGTGGCAAGCGCGTATCGGCTCAAGCTCGATAGCGTCAAGGTCGGCGAAATTACGCTGTACCAAATCGACGCGAACGTGGTCGAGGGCAGCTCGCCGAGCATCGTGTTGCTCGGCATGAGCTTCTTGAACCGTATGCAGATGAAGCGCGAAGGCAGTACCATGGTATTGACCCAGCAGTACTGATACTGGCCGCTTATGTTTGTCGCTAATTGGCGTGTGTAGAGGTAATCAGGTCGATTCAGGGCTAAGTATTAGAAAATAGGCGCCCCGCCGAGCTCTCAACCGGCTGGGCGCTAAGATGGCCGCGTCTGGATTTTCTGTGCCCGAGGCGCGCATGCTGACAAAAGAATTCGCCGATCGCTTCGCCCTGGAGTGGATCGAAGCCTGGAACAGTCACGACCTCGACCGCATCCTCGACCACTATCGCGACGATTTTGTGATGACCTCGCCGCGCATCGCGGTCGTGGCGGGCGAGGCGAGCGGGAAGTTGCGCGGGAAGCAAGCGATTGGTGCTTACTGGCGCAAGACGCTAGCGCTTACCCCGGCACTGCGCTTTGAACTCATCGCAACCTTCATCGGCGCGAAGAGTGTGGTGATCTACTATCGCGGCGCACGCGGTCCCGCGGCGGAAGCCTTCTTCTTCGATGCAAGCGGCAAAGTGAGTGAAGCCGCTGCGCATTAC
>CAZAWU010000018.1:0-17633 GCA_964488915.1 uncultured Burkholderiales bacterium | reverse complement strand
AGCGTTGCAGCGCTACACTCTCAGTTCGTCACTCGCGAGGAGAAAGTCATGGCAAGCAATCCCGTCGGCTGGTTCGAAATCTACGTGCAGGACATGGCGCGCGCGAAGAAATTCTACGAGGCCGTGTTTCAAGTGAAACTGGAGAAATTGAACATGCCCGACATCGAAATGACGATGTTCGCGCAATCGTTCACCGAGTACGGCGCAGCGGGCGCGTTGGTGAAGATGCAGGGATTTCCCTCGGGCGGCAACAGCGTGCTGGTGTACTTCAAGTGCGACGACTGTGCGGTGGAGGCCAAGCGCATTGTGCCGGCGGGCGGGCGCATCATGAAAGAGAAATTTTCCATCGGCGAATACGGATTCATCGCGCTCGGCTTAGACACTGAAGGCAATATGTTCGGTTTGCACTCGATGCAGTAGGCTCAAGCCTTCAACCGCTTGCGCTGCGCGCAGGCATGTGGGCGCAGGCCAAACACCCCTGCAGGAAGCGGAATTTGCGGCATGCCACCCGAGAACGACGCCAAGATGGGACATTCCGGTCGCTCATTCCCGCTGCAGTGGTCGATGAGATGTGCAAGCGACGTTGCTACGGCGTTTAGCTGCGCGATGTGCGTTTGTATCTGCGTTAGATGCGCCTGTGCCACGCGTTTTACCTCTCGCGCCGGGCGCTGCTTGGATTGCCACAGGTTGAGCAGCTTTTTGACATCGGCAATGGCGAATCCTGCAGCGCGCGCGCTCTGAACGAAGCGCAGGCGTTGAACGTCCGCCATCTCGTAGCGCCGGTATCCAGAGGCGCTACGTGGGGGCTTCGGTAAAAGGCCTACAGCTTCATAGTGGCGGATCATCTTCGCGGAAATGCCAGAGGCTGCCGCGGCCTGACCAATGTTCATGTTCCCTCGACTAATGGTGCTTGTGGGCGAGAGCGTGGCCGCGACCCCTGGCGATCAACCACCGGTTCACCGGGAACGCCGCGACGCCCGCCAGCGCGAGCGACACGCTGAGACTACCCCAAAAGTAGGCGGAATGCAGCGGCGCGCTCATCGCGCCAGGGATCAGCAGCATGATCAAGTTATCGACGATCTCCATGATGGTGATCGATGCTGTATCGGCCGCGAGCGCCAAGCGCAACGCGGCCTTCGGCGTGTAGCCGCTGCGCAGCAGAGGGATTATCGTCAATGCGAAGCCGGAGATGAAAGCAAGTGTGACGGCGAGCGCAATAGTTTGCAGCGGTGCGAGACCGAGCGCATTGCCAATGACCATACCCGTCACTTCCCCGATGGCACACCCGGCCAGACAGTGCAAGGTGGCGATCAAGGCGATGCGATCGAGGGATGGGCGTGGCGCAACGGCGGCGTGAGCGTGCATGTGGGCGTGTTCCATGTCAAAAACTCCTTGCGTGCGTGGATGGAAGCCCGGATGCTCAGCCTTCCAATGATTGGAAGGTCAAGTGCTATCTGCAAAAAGTAGCAGGCGAATGACATGTAGGAGCAGTATGTGTGTATTGTCATTATTTGGAGAGAATAGATATCGTATGCTGGGGCCGGTATGCTTGGTTACGCAGCCCGATCGTTGAGCATACGCGGTCGAGTCTTCTCAGTGCCGCTTCTCAGGCGTAACATTCGCACCAGAGCAGTGCGCGCGCTTTGGGGCCAAAGTGGTAGTTCGCGCGCACTTGAAAGAACCAACAAATTTAAGTCCCTCGGAGGGGACCTTGAAGCCGACTAATATTCGGCATCCCGACTACTTTCACAAAGTCGTGGACTGTCAGTGGGCCTGTCCGGCTCACACACCGGTGCCTGAATACATCCGGTTGATCGCCGCGGGGCGTTATTCCGACGCCTACATGATCAATTGGACTTCCAATGTTTTTCCCGGCGTTTTGGGGCGCACGTGCGACCGGCCGTGCGAACCGGCGTGCCGGCGCGGGCGCGTGGAGGATGGCGAGAAGAAGGAGCCCGAGGAGCGGGGGGAGGCCGCTTCGCGTCTCCCTGTGGCCATCTGCCGCCTGAAGCGCGTCGCGGCAGATTACAAAGACGACATCCGCGCGCGACTGCCGAAGATTCCCAAGCAGAAGAACGGCAAGCGCATCGCGTGCGTCGGCGCGGGCCCCGCTTCGCTCAGCGTCGCGCGCGATTTGATGCCGCTTGGTTATCACGTCGTCATTTTCGAAGCCGACTCCTGGTCCGGCGGCATGATCCGCAGCCAGATCCCAAAGTTCCGCCTGCCGGAATCGGTGATCGACGAAGAAGTCGGCTACATATTGCACATGGGCGTGCAGCTCCACCTCGGCCAGCGCGTGCACAGCATGCGTGCACTGCTGGAGCAAAATTTCGACGCGGTGTTTGTCGGCTGCGGCGCGCCGCGCGGACGCGACCTCGATATTCCGGGGCGCAAAGAAGCTGCGGCGAACGTTCACATCGGCATCGATTGGCTCTCGAGCGTTTCCTTCGGTCACACCACCTCGATTGGCAAACACGTCATCGTGCTCGGCGGCGGCAACACGGCCATGGATTGCTGCCGTTCTTCGCGGCGACTGGGCGGCGAAGATGTGAAGGTAGTCGTGCGCAGCGGCTTCGAGGAAATGAAAGCCTCGCCCTGGGAGAAAGAAGACGCGCAGCACGAAGGCATTCCGATCTTCAATTACCTCGTGCCGAAAGAATTCACGCACGCCAATGGCAAACTCACCGGGATAACGTTCGAAAAAGTCGCCGCGAAATACGATGAGCGCGGCAAGCGCAACCTGCTGCCGACCGGCGAGCCGGATGTGCACATGGAGTGCGATGACGTGCTGGTCGCCGTCGGTCAAGAGAACGCGTTTCCTTGGATCGAGCGCGATGTTGGCATCGAATTCGACAAATGGGGCATGCCGAAGGTTGATGCGCAGACGATGCAATCAACTCTGCCGAATGTGTTTTTCGGCGGCGACGCGGCGTTTGGACCCAAGAACATCATTTGGGCAGTGGCGCACGGCCACGAAGCGGCGGTGTCGATCGACAAATACTGCAACGGCGAAGACGTGAGCGAGCGTCCCGCGCCAGGTGTGAGCGTGTTCGGCCAGAAGATGGGCATCCACGAGTGGAGCTACGACAACGACATCAAACTCGATCAGCGCTACAAGGTGCCGCTCAAGGACGTGAAGATCGCGCTGAAAGACATCAAGTCCGAAGTCGAACTCGGTTTCGATCCGCAGCTCGCATACAAAGAAGCGCAGCGCTGCTTGAACTGCGATGTGCAGACGGTGTTCGCCGACAAGCTGTGCATCGAGTGCGATGCCTGCGTCGATATTTGCCCGATGGATTGCATCACGTTCACAGCGAATGGTGAGGAGAAGGATTTGCGCACGCGCTTGAACGCGCCCGCGCTGAATCAGTCACAAGATTTATACGTGTCGGAGACGCTGAAGACTAGTCGCGTTATGGTGAAAGACGAGGACGTCTGCTTGCACTGCGGGTTGTGCGCCGAGCGCTGTCCGACCGGGGCGTGGGACATGCAGAAATACTTGATCAACATGGCGCACGCGGGGCCCGCTTGCCGCAGCCGGACCAAAGAATATGCCTAGCGATGTAACCCAGGAGCCACACACCGCGCCTGCTGCGAATCGCGCACCGCAGCCGCTCGTCAACAACTTCGTCGTCAAGTTCGCCAACGTCAACGGCTCCGGCTCCGCCAGCGCCAACGAACTGTTCGCCAAGTCCATCCTGCGCATGGGCGTACCGGTCAGCCCGCGCAACATCTTCCCGTCCAACATCCAAGGCTTGCCGACGTGGTACGAAGTGCGCGTCTCGGAAGCCGGCCACCTCGGACGCCGCGGCGGTGTCGATCTCATGGTGGCGATGAACCCGCAGACGTGGGATCAGGACTTGAAGGAAATCGAAGCCGGCGGCTACTTGCTCTACGACAGCACCAAGCCAATGCCGAAATCCAAGTTCCGCGACGACATCACGGTTATCGGCGTGCCGCTCACGGAGATTTGTAACCGGGAATACACCGATCCGCGCCAGCGGCAGTTGTTCAAAAACATCATCTACGTCGGCGTGCTCTCGGCGCTCTTGGAAATCGAACCGGCGGAAATCGAGAAACTCTTTTCCGAGCAATACAAAGGTAAGGAAAAGCTGCTCGCCTCGAACGTCAAAGCGCTGCACATGGGGCGCGATTACGCGCTTACGAATCTGACTTGCCCGATCAACTTGCGCGTCAAGCGCGCGAACAACGTCGGCGACAAGATTTTCATCGACGGCAACAGCGCGGCGGCGCTCGGCTGTGTGTACGGCGGGGCCACCGTCGCGGCGTGGTATCCGATCACGCCGTCCTCTTCACTCGCGGAAGCGTTCGGCCGCTACTGCGCGAAGCTGCGTGTGGATAAAGAAACCGGCGAAAACCGTTACGCGATCATCCAAGCTGAAGACGAACTCGCCTCAATCGGCATCGTCATCGGCGCGGCGTGGAACGGCGCGCGCGCCTTCACGGCAACGTCCGGCCCGGGCATTTCGCTGATGACGGAGTTCATCGGGCTGGCCTATTTCGCTGAGATTCCGGCGGTGCTCATCAACGTACAGCGCGGCGGCCCGTCAACGGGCATGCCGACGCGCACGCAGCAAGCCGACATCCTCGCCTGCGCCTACGCCTCGCATGGCGACACCAAGCATGTGCTGCTGTTTCCGGAAGATCCGCACGAATGCTTCGAAATGTCAGCTACCGCGCTCGATCTTGCCGATCGGCTGCAAACCCCGGTGTTCGTCATGACGGATTTAGACATCGGCATGAATCAGCGTCTATGCGATCCGTTCGAGTGGGACGATGCCCGCGCGATGGATCGCGGCAAGGTGATGACGCACGACGAGTTGGAAGCGGGCAAACACTTCGGCCGCTATACCGATGTCGACGGCGACGGCATTCCGTACCGCACTTATCCCGGCACGCATCCGACGCGCGGCGCGTATTTCACGCGCGGCACCACCAAGGATATTCACGCCAAGTACAGCGAAGACGGCGCGGTGTATGTGTATAACATGCAGCGGCTGTTGAAAAAGTTCGAAACCGCGAAATCGCTGGTCCCGGAACCCGAGGTGCGCATTGGTACAAGGGCTGCTGCCAAGAACGCGGCAGGCGGCGGCAGTCCCTCGAAAATCGGCGCGATCTATTTCGGTTCGACCAGCCCAGCCATGGACGAAGCCCTCGAAATTCTCGCCGAGCGCGGCATTCAGGTCGACGCGATGCGTATCCGCGCCTTCCCGTTCAACGAGGCCGTGGACGATTTCATCGCGGAGCACGAGCAAGTGTTCGTGGTCGAGCAGAATCGCGATGCTCAACTGCACAAGCTGCTCGTGAATGAATGCGCGATCGAGCGCAGCAAAATGTATCCCGTGCTGCACTTTGACGGTACGCCAATCACCGCGCGCTTCATCGTCGGTGATATCGAAGAAAAATTGCGCTTGTTTAACGTCACACCGATCAAAAAAGTTGCCTCATGACGTACCTCGCCAAACCGAAACTGCACCACCCCTCGCTCACCGTCAACAAAGTCGGCTACACCCGGCGCGACTACGAAGGCGCGATTTCGACGCTGTGCGCGGGCTGCGGCCACGACTCCATCAGCGCGGCCATCGTGCAGGCGTGCTTTGAGTTGGATATCGAGCCGCACCGCGTGGCGAAGCTCTCCGGCATCGGCTGCTCGTCGAAAACGCCAACCTACTTCCTCGGCAACTCGCACGGATTCAATAGCGTGCATGGGCGCATGCCGTCGGTCTTGACCGGCGCGAACTTGGCAAACCGCGATCTGATCTATTTAGGCGTCTCCGGCGACGGCGATTCCGCTTCGATCGGTCTCGGCCAGTTCGCGCACTGCATCCGACGCGCCGTGACCATGGTGTACAGCGTCGAGAACAACGGCGTGTCCGGCTTGACCAAGGGCCAATTCTCCGCCACTGCGGATAAAGGTTCCAAGGCCAAACGCGGCGCGATCAACGCCGATTCGCCGGTGGACATGATCATGCTCGCGCTACAGCTCGGCGCAACCTATGTCGCGCGCAGCTTCTCCGGCGACAAGGCGCAACTCGTGCCGCTGATCAAAGGCGCGATCGAGCATCAGGGCGCGGCGTTTCTGGATGTGATTTCGCCGTGCGTGGCGTTCAATAACCATGAAGGCTCGACCAAGAGCTACGACTACATCCGCGAACACAACGAAGCGGTGAACCGCCTCGATTTTATTTCCCCGCGCGCGCCGATCACCGCCGACTACGAAGCAGGTAGCGTACAGGAAGTGCGCCAGCATGACGGCTCCGTGCTGCGCCTGCGCAAACTCGCAGCGGACTACGATCCGCACAACCGCATCGGGGTAATGAACTATCTGCAAGAACATGGGGCGCGCGGCGAAGTGGTCACCGGTTTGCTCTACGTCGATGCGGAGCCGCAAGACATGCACGCTAACTTAAACACAGTGGCAAAGCCGCTCAATCAACTTAGCGAGAGCGAACTCTGCCCGGGCAGCAAAGCGCTGGAACAGATCAACGCTGCGCTGCGTTAGGTGGTACTAGTCAGGACATGCGCCAAAGACTGGCGTTGGATAGAATTAAAAAGACTATCCTGGGCTGAGCTTACTATGGCCCATGCCAGTGCCGTCATTCTGGTGCCAGCCTTAATCCCGATTCCACGGTGAGAGGCCGTGGACCCGACGCAAGTTAGGAACGCGTCGCCGTCACCCCGCTCGGCTTGCCGCTAACCAAATACTTCGCCAACGCATCCTGATTCCACACAAACCCATGCCCCGGCCGCTGTGGTGGTACGCCGATGCCATTCATCGCGCGCCACGGTTCGGCGAGGAGCCCAAGATCAGTGAGCGAGCCGCCCTGCAGATCTTCCAAGATCAGGCCGTTTGGCACCGCGCACAGCGCATGCACGGAAAGCTCCACCGCGAAATGCGGCGCGACAGGCAAGTTGTGCGCCTCCGCCAGCTTGGCAATCTTCAACCATTCGGTGAAGCCGCCCACGCGCGGAATGTCGGCTTGCACGATATCGACCGCGTTGGCGCGGATGTAGTCGGCGAACTGGTAGCGCGTGAACAGCGTCTCGCCTAGGGCGATCGGCACGGCGAGATGCGCGCGCGCGTGGGTGTGGCCGGGAATGTCGTCGGCCAGAATCGGCTCCTCGATCCAATTTGGGTGAAAGCGTTCCAGCATGCGCACGCGCTGCACCGCTTCACCCGCGCTCCATTTTTGGTTGGCATCGAGCAGCAAGCCGACCGCGTTGCCGATGGTCTTGCGCACCGTCGCCACGCGCTCGACATCTTCCTCGGGGTTCTCACGCCCGACTTTCATTTTGACGCTGCGGTAACCCGCCGCGAGGAAGCCGCGCATCTGTTCGGCCAGCGCTTCACCTTCGAGATGCATATTGATGCCGCTGCCGTAAGCCGGAATCGATTCGCGCGCACCGCCGAGTAGCTTGTACAGCGGCTGGCCGGCGTGTTTTCCGAGCAAATCCCACAAAGCGATATCGATCGGCGCGATCGCCAGCGTGGTGAAGCCGCCGGGGCCATTGGCGTGCAACTCTTGCCAGCACTTCTGCCAAATGCGCTCGATGTTAACGATCTCCATGCCTACTAGAATCGGCGCGAGATAGTCATCGATGATGGCGCGCAGTGCGCTGCCGCCCATGCCGAGCGTGTAACTCCAGCCGGTGCCGGCGAGGCCGAGATCGGTATGGATCGTGGTGATGATCCACTCCCAGGTGTTGATCGATTGAATCGAATCCGAGATGCGCACCGAGGGCGGCACGCGGTACAAGTTGGTTTGGATCGCTTCGATGCGCATAGGCTCGCCTTCGTGAACGGTTCACGCGCTCCGCACGGCGCGCAAAGCGCGAGCGTATTCGCAAAACCGCAGCGTTACCAGCGTCGCCCGATGCCGAAATGTACGCCCACAATCTTGCCGCGCTCTTGTGTGTTGGCGCCGAAAGGTTGATTGGGATTAGTGTAAGTGACCGTGTTGGCGAAGTCGATCTCGACCCCGCCGGAAGCTTGCCAGTTCTGGTTGAGTTTGTGGATCACACCGAAGGTGGCGTGCTTTTCGCCGACAGCGGCGAGCAGTGGCGTCATCGTCTCTGGTGTGACCGGCGTGCGGCCGTAATTCAAGCCCGCAAGCAGCGTGGTTTTGGGCGTGGCTTCGTAGGCCACGCCGAGCGCGACGACCGTCTGGTCGCGCCAGTTCACCGGCGCGGTAACGTCGACCGCCGGTGGCGCCAAGGGGTTTTCGGGCGAGCGTGCGCGAATGCGCAGCGAGCGGAAGGCGCGCGACCAATCCAAGCGCGAGAGCTTGAGCGAAAGCAGCCAGCGGTCGCCGATGCGTTGCGCCGCACCGACGGCGATTTCCTGCGGCAGATGCAGTCCTTCCACGCGCGCATCGCGGTAGCGCACGCGCCCCAGGCCGAGCGCGTCGTAATTCATGGTCAGGCTGCCGTCTTTGAGTTTCAGGTCGACCGCATTCGACAGCGTCAACGCCAGCGTCAAGCGGTCAGTAGCGCGATACATCGCGCCGACTTTCGCGCCGGCGTTGAGTGCGCGCGTGTCCTTGATCTCGCTGCCAAAGAACGGCGGTGCCGGCGGCAGGGCAGGCGCTGATGTGTCGGGGAAGAACTTCTGCTTAAAATCGGCGTAGACGATCGGAACGGTGACGCCGAGCGAGAGCTTGTCGGTGGCGCGGTAGGCGAAGCCGGGGTTGATCTTGGCGACACGGAACAGCGCGGAGAGCTCGTCGTTGGTGCCAAACGCCGTGTTCATGTGCTTGTAGACGTTACCGGCGCCGCCCTGCGCGAACATGCCGATGCCCCAGGCGAAACGCGACCCCGGCGCCGCGCGCACATAACCGAAATCGCCCAGTGCCAATATTTCGTTGTCCGCTTCGACATCATTGCCGAATTGATCGCGATGCCGTGTGCCGGAGGTGGTTGCGACGCCGGCGTGCCCGTCGAAAGCCGATCCGTTCAGCTGCGTTATGCCGGCGGGGTTGGTGCTCAAAGCGCTGGTGTCGCGCGCTGCCGCGACGTCCGCCCCCGCCAACAGCCAAGACTCCACGCCGAAGCCGATCAAGTTGGTGCCGTTGCCAGCGGTGGTGGTCTGTGCGCACAGAACAAGCGCCGCGGCAACCGCGGTGTGGGCAAGCCTCACGAGGTCACCCGATGCGGCGGCGCAGCGCGAAACCGAGCACCCCGATCGCAAACAGCGCTAGGATGCTCGGCTCAGGGATTCCCGCGGCGGCGAGGATGCCTCCGCCGAAGATCGCGTGCAGCGCGGTGGTGGGATGCACGTCATCGAAGAACGCGTAGCCGTTGCAGCTCGCGAGACCGCGGCAAAACCCGTTGATGTTGCTGAAGCCGAATGCACTTGCGTTATCCAGCACGTTGTTCAGAATGCCGAACGCATCCAATGGGATGACGGCTCCTTGGAACTGCGGCGCGGCCCAAAGCTGGGCGATGCCGCCGTTGATGAGCGCGAGACCCTGTGCGAGCGCGATCTGATCGGCGGGCGCTTGGCTTTGACCGAACGGCGTGCGCGCGATGTTGGGCACATTCGACAGCACGATGTGGCGCGCGCCCGCGCCGAGCAGCCCCGCGACCTCGTTGCCAAGATCGGCGACGATAGTGGTTACCGATGCGCCACCCGCGAAGAAGTTATTCGCGCCGCCCTGTAGGAAAAACAGCGTGGTGCCGATGTTCGCCGGTCCGCTGGCGAGGTATTGACTGACTTGCGTGCTGATACCGGACAGCAGCCCCGGCTGCAATTGAAAGTTGCCGGGGCTCAAACAATCGCGCGTCGGTATGCAGCGGCCATCGTCGATGTTGAATGCGCCGGTGGTGGCGCCGCCTTGCGCATAGTTTTGCGTCGGCAGCCCGCTGCGCAGCGCGACGTACTCTGCCGCGGTAATGCCGTTGGAAAAGTGGCCTTGGAAGTAAGGCGGCGGCGGGAAAGGCTTGGTTGGGTCCGCTGTGGTGGTGATGCGGTAGTCGTTGCCGGGATCGGACAAGCTGTCGCCGAACACGACGAAGTTGGTGTAGGGTATGGCGAGAGCCGCACTCGCGGCGAACCCAACGACCAACGCTACCGTTGCCTGGAATAAGCTGCGTGCCATGGTTTTTCTCCCTTGTTGGTGACCGCCGCGGGCTAGTCTGGCTTAATGCCCGCCGCACGGATAATTTTGCCGTATTTTTCCGCTTCATTGCGAATCAATGTGGCGAACTGCGCTGGGGTATTGCCGACCGGCTCGGCGCCTTGCGCGGCAAGCTTGGCGCGTAGCTCCGAGTTCATAAGAACGGCGGTGACGTTGCTGTGCAGTGTTGCCACTACCGTGCCCGGTGTGGCGCGGGGCGCGACGAGGCCGTGCCACGCGTTGGCTTCCACGCCAGTGACCCCGGCTTCCGCGAGCGTCGGTATTTGTGGCAGCAGCTTAGAGCGCTCCTTTTGTGCGATGCCGAGCGCGCGTACCTTGTTGGCTTGCAGCAAAGGTAAGGCTGTAGAGATTGGCAACATCATGGCCGCAATCTGGCCGTTCAGCATGTCTTGAATCGCCGGAGGCAGGCCTTTATAGGGGACGTGCCTGAGATCGATTCGCGCCTCAGCTTTAAGGATCTCCATCGCCATGTGCTGCGATGTGCCGCCGCCGCCGGAGGCGAAGAACAGCTTGCCGGGCTCGCGCTTGGCAAGCGCGACGAACTGCTTGAGATCATCTGCGCGTACTTGCGCGTTCGTCACCAATACCAGCGGCTGCGTCGCGATCACCGTCACCGGTGTGAAATCGCGCACGACGTCGTAGGCGAGTTTGGGGTAGAGCGCATGATGGGCGCAGTGGGCGACCGCCAGCATGAGCAGCGTGTGGCCGTCAGGCGCGGCGTTCTTGACCACTTCTGCGCTAATTGCGCCGCTGGCGCCGATGCGGTTTTCCACCACCACCGCTTGACCAAAGCGCTGAGCCAGAGGCTCGGCAATCAAGCGCGCGAGCAAGTCGTTCGCACCGCCGGGGGAGAAGCCGGAAAGAATGCGCACAGTGCGCGTTGGGTACTTTGCCTGCGCGAAGCTTGCAAGCGGTGCTGCCGCTGCGGTCGCAAGGAAGTGGCGGCGCGAAAGCGGCATCCGCTCAAGCGACCTAGCGTGCGCCGATCGCGCCAGCGCGATCGAGCGACTCGATGCGCGCCGCGTCATAGCCGCACATTTCGCGCAGCACCTCGCGCGTATGTTCACCGCACGCCGGTGGATAAGCGAGTTCGCTCGCGCCCTCGAACTTAACTGGATTGCCAAGAAAGTTCAGCGTCGCGCCGCTGCGCGGATGCGCGAGGGGCTCGATCATCTCGCGCAAGCCGGCGAGCGGCTGGGCCAACGCTTCTGCGACGTTGTTGACCGGTCCGACCGGCACACCGGCCTTGCCGATGCAGTCGATCCAGTGAGTCGAAGGCCGTTCGCGCAAGATCGCGCCAAGCGTGGCGGCAAGCGCATCGACGTTGGCAATGCGCTGCGTACCGTCCGCGAAGCGCGGATCGTTCCCCAACTCTGGATTGCCCAATGCGGGGCAGAGCAGTTTCCAGTGCGCTTGCGTACTCGCCGAGATGACGATGTATTTGCCGTCGCTGCATTGAAATGCTTCGCTCGGCGCGAGCGTGGCGTGACGCGAGCCGGTGGCGCGCGGCACTTCGCCGGTGACAAAGTAGTTTTGTGCTTGCCAGGTCAACAGCGCGAGTTGACAGTCGAGCAGCGTGGTTTGGATTTTCTTGCCAACGCCGGTGCCGCGCGCTTCGAACAGCGCGGCGAGTAGCCCGAGTGCGAGATACAACCCGGCGGCAAGATCGGCGATCTGATAGCCGCCGCGCACCGGTTTGCCGCCCGCTTCGCCGGTTAAGTCCATGAAGCCGCCCATCGCTTGCGCGATGATGTCGAACGAAGGTTTGGTCGCGTACTCGCCCTGATCGTGAAAGCCGATCAGCTCCGCGACGCACAGCTTCCGGTTAATGGCGTGAAGCGAGGCAAAGTCGAGACCAAGCTTGGCCGGCACATCGGGCGCGAAGCCGTACATGACGGCATCCGCATTGCGTGCGAGATCGTAGAAAGTTTCGCGCCCCAGCGGATGCTTCAAATCAAGCGCGATGCTTTTTTTGCCGCGATTGATCGACAAAAAAAATGCAGAATCGCCTTCGAAAAAATGCGGCGGAAAGGAACGCGCAAGATCGCCGCTGGGCGGCTCGACTTTGATGATCTCGGCGCCGAGCTGCGCGAGCAAGTAGCTCGCGAATGGTCCACCGAGCACCCAAGTCAGATCGAGTATGCGTACGCCTGCGAGCATCAGAGTCTTTCTCAGTCGATACTGCCAACTCTTTACTGTGCTGAATAGCGCCGAATCTCATCAAACAATGTATCCGACGTCTAGTATCGGCCGGGGGCTGATGCCGAGCGGCTACTTTAACTCGGATTTGCGCGCTTCGCGCGTGCTTACCTGATGCTGCGTGGGCGCGCCCGTCATCCTTTCACGCACAGCACTTGTTTGAGCGTGTGAACGACTTCCACCAAATCGCTCTGATTCGCCATGACTTCGTCGATGTCTTTGTACGCACCGGGAATTTCATCCAGCACGCCGCCATCCTTGCGGCATTCGACGCCGCGCGTTTGATTCTCCAAATCCACGCGCGAAAATTTGCGTTTGGCTTGCGTGCGGCTCATGCGGCGGCCCGCTCCGTGCGAGCAGGAGCAGAGCGATTCCGCATTCCCCAAACCGCGCACGATGTAGCTTTTCGCACCCATGCTGCCGGGGATGATGCCGAGTTCGCCCAGACGTGCGCTGATCGCGCCTTTGCGCGTGACGAACACGTTGGCGCCAAAGTGCTCTTCCTGCGCGACGTAGTTGTGATGGCAGTTGATCGCTTCGCTGTCCAGTTCGAATGCAGGCAGCTCGCGCTTCAGCACATCCAAAATCAAGCGCATCATCTCGCGGCGGTTGGCGAGCGCGTAGTCCTGCGCCCAATTGACCGCTTCAACGTAGTCGTCGAAATGTTCCGAACCTTCGCTGAAGTACGCCAAGTCTTTGTCGGGCAGATTCGCGACGTGGCGGCGCATGTCCTTTTGCGCAGCGGCGATGAAATAGCGGCCCATGACGTTGCCAAGCCCGCGCGAGCCCGAATGCAGCATCACCCACACGCGCTTTTCCTCATCGAGGCAGATCTCGATGAAATGGTTGCCGCCGCCGAGCGTGCCGAGCTGGCAAATCCAAGTTTCATCGAAGCGGCGCTGCATCTTCTCGATGCCGGGATGCTTCTCGACGATTGCGCGCAAGCGCTGCTCGAACGCGCGCGCGGTGCGCGCATGCTGCGAGCCCCGCACTTTGGAGGCATCGTGCTGGTCGAACCCCACCGGCACGGCGTCTTCGATCGCGCCACGTAGCCGATACAAGCTTTCCGGCAGATCTTCGGCGCGCAGCGTGGTGCGCACTGCGTTCATGCCGCAGCCGATGTCTACGCCCACCGCGGCAGGGATGATCGCCGCACGCGTCGGAATCACCGAACCGACAGTCGCGCCGATGCCGTGATGCACATCGGGCATGGCAGCGACATGGCCATGCACGATGTCCAATTGCGAGAGATTGGCGAGCTGTTGCATCGCTTCCTCCTCGATGTCTTGCGTCCACACTTTGACGGGGACGCGACCTTTGCTCAAAGTCAATCTAACGGGCATCACTTGCTCCCTGTGCCGAGCTTGTCAAGCCTCCAGGTGCAAGGATCTCAACCGCCCGAGCGCGTACTCCACCGTGACGAGCCTGGTGTATTGGTCGCGGAAAGCGAATCCCGGTGCTGCGGCATTGGCGGCGAAGTTGCGTAGGTACGCAGCGTCGAAGAGTGGGGATTGCGCTAGTTGCCCGAACGATAGCAGCGCGCGCGCCTCGTCGCCGGCGCCCAACACGGCGGTGACCGGCACGCTGGCGCTACCGCCGGCGCTTGTCCTGCCACGCCCCGCTAAGCGCCTCAACTTTTGTTGAACTCGATCTGCGTAGTGAACAGGGACGTGCCAAAAGCGGTGGATGTTCCATAGCGTCGCGGGCACGGCGGGGTAGCCGTGCTCCAAGGGCAAATTGCCGAGCTTTGGCAGCTTCTTCTGCAGCAGCGTGCGCACGACCAAACTGCGGATGCGGGCGCGCCACTGCGTTTCCAAGACCGGGATCAACAACGAACGAAATGCATAGGGAGACACGGCTGGCCAGATATGGTTCGTGCTGCTCGCGATGCGTCCCTGCCAACGTTGCATCCGCAACGCGAAGTAGGCGTTGTCCATCTGCGAGGTGTTCGGGAAGTGCTCGATGTCGCGTCCCGCACGCGCCAGCGCTTCGGTAAAGTGCTCCGGCATGGAGCGGCGCTGCGACTTCTCAAACACACTGGCGTCAAACGGCATAGCGGCGTAGCGCTTACTCGCCAACAGCCCGTAGTCGAGTTTCTGCTGTGCGCCCAAGTTTGGGAGCAGCAGTTCCCACCAATAGCCGCGCGCCAGCTCGCCGAACGAGCCGTTAACGCTGATGCCGAATTGAGCCGCATGGCCTTCGTGCGTGGTGGCGATGCGCGCATACTCGAACAGATCGCATTCACCGTCGCAGTAAGCGAACGCTTTGGCAAGGTGCGTGAGCGTGACTTCGCGCAAGCGCTCGATGCGGCGGTGTTGCAGCCCAAAAGCCTCCGCGATCTGGGTGGAGACGACGACATCCGGATTGTCCGGTGCGCCGGAGACGGTCGTGCTCACCGGCACATTACCGAGCAAGAAACCGGCGATCGTGGCGCGCGAATCGTAGCCGCCGGTGAGGTCGCACAGCGGCTTGGGGAAGTGTGCGCCGATACGCCGCGCCGTGGAGGCGAGAGCGGCGCTGATGCGCTCAACGCTTTGCTCCAGCGTCAAGCGCTGCGGCTCGATGTCGGCAAAGCGCCAATAGCGGCGCCGATCGGTGACGCGGCCCCCACGCAGCGACAAGACCTGCGCCGCTGGCAACTTGGCGACATCGCACCAGAGTGAGCGCTCTTCAAAAATGACGCCGGTGTTAACGAACTCCTGCGCACCCACGGGATCGAGTTCGATCGTACCGAGCGCCGCCAGCACCGCTGACGAGGTGCAAACGGCGACGCCGCTATCGAGTTGGCGTAAGTAGCAATGACAACTGCCCGCGAGATCGGTGATCACTTTGACTTCACCGGTGTCATCGTCGCCCAGCACCAGTACAAAAAATCCTTCGAGCCGAGCGAGCACAACCTCTAGGCCTTCACCTCCAATCTGCGCCAGCAGCTTGGACTCGTCGCCGGGACCCAGGCCGTCGGTGTCAAACCAAGTCCCGACGACCGCCAGCCACTTGGAGGAATCCCGCACCACGGGCACGCCGCGTCCGCCCGACGCGTTGAAGGTAAGCGCGTCGCCCGCTCGCTCTTGCCACTGCGCAGCCGGCGCGATGCCCTTCAGATCCGAGAACGCCGAACGAGCTCGTGCAGTCACTGTATTCGGCTGGTTCGAACTGAAGAGAAAGAAATGCGACATTGTCTTTGCGCTTGGCCGGGGAACGCTGGGCAGTGTAGCGTATCTCGCGCTCGCGTTCGGCCGTGGCCGGCTGCGGGCTAAAGAGCCAGCTCTGATGTATTTCGTAAACGCTTATCGCGTTGCACGCACAAACGCGGCTGCTACCCTGAATGCAAGCCCCATCCAGCTATCAAAACTAAGAACAAACTATGAGAGGGTCGCTGTTGAGAATGTTCCGCGCGCACCCGGCCACGCGCTTGGCGGCGCGCATCGTCCTGCTCGCCCTGTCGCTAGACGTGAGCTTTCCTGCAAGCGCGGCGGACTGGTCCTTGGAGGAGAAGCGTTTGCTGTTCGGCGCGCTCACGTTGCATGCGTGCGATTGGGCGCAGACCAAGGAGATCGCGCGCAACCAAGTGCGCTACTACGAGAGCAATCCGCTGCTGGGCGAATCGCCCAGCGCTTCGCGCGTGAACAACTACTTCATCGGCACGGCGGCGGCGACGGCGCTCGCAGCGCATCTGCTGCCGCGCTATCGGCGCGCGATCCTTACCGGCGCGCTCGTCATCGAAACCAGCGTGGTCGCGCGCAATCAGAACATCGGCGTGTCGATCAAATTCTAGAAAGAGAACTGGTTCCCTAGCCAAATTTCCCGGGCAACAAAAAGGGCCTCTCGACGCAGGCCCTTTTCGCGTGCTTCCGCGGTATCGCTACTGCAGCGTGAACTCCATACGACGGTTGATCGCGCGGCCGTCGGGTGTGTCGTTACCGGCCTTCGGTTGAGTATCCCCATAGCCTTTGGCCGTTAGCATGCCGGCGTCGACGCCCATTTTCACCAATGCGGCCACCACCGCGCTGGCGCGTGCGGCGGAGAGTTTCATGTTGCTCGCGGCATTGCCGACGTTGTCGGTGTGGCCACCGACTTCGATCTTGGTACCGCCGGCTGCAGCCTTGATCGCTGCGGCAGCTTTCTCCAGAATACCCATGCTGTCGGCGCTGACTTGCGCGCTGCCGGTGGCGAAATTGATCGTCGCCATGTTGAGGGCCTGCACAAGGTCCTCGCCGCTGACGTTGCCGGCTTTGGCCATTTCCTCGAGTTTCTGACCCGGATCTTGCACCGGCGCCGGAGCGGGCTCTGGGGCGGGCGCTGCCGCAGCGGCCGCCGCTGCAGCCATCGATTTGAACTTGTCGCCGAAAAGCGCTTTCAGCTTATCCACGAGTGCATTGAGGCCATCCGCCGGCAGGTTCGCCCCTTCCAGAGAGACGTCATCACCGTCAAAGCCGAGCTTGACGCCGTTCAACTTGAACAGCGGCAGAAACTCCGCCAGCTTGCTGAGCCAACTCGGCGTACCGGTATTCGCGTCGACCATGAGTTCGCAAGCCGGCTCCATGCCGAGACCGTTCTTCAGCGCTTCCATGATCGAGGATTTGGAAGCATCGCTATCCACCGTGCCGTTGCAACTGAGCGTGTCGGCATCCCAACCTAGCGCGAGCTTCGCATTTGCTTTCGCTGCCGGCGCCGGAGCTTCGGCTTTCGGCGGCTCCGCGGGCTGCTGCGCGGGCTTGCGCATCATGCACCAGCCAAGCAAGAGCACGAGCGGTATTAGTATGAGCCACCAAGGGAAGCCGCCGCGCGGCGGTTCGGGCGCCGGCGGAGGCGGCGCCGGTGTGCGCTGCGGCGCCGGTGCCGCGGCGGGCTTATCGTCGCCACCCAAGTATTGGCTGATCGCGGCGGGGATGCCGGTCGGGACGTTGCCGTCGGCGGTTAGACCGCGCACGATTTTGGGCAACATGAACGCCAGCGCCATGCCGACCGGGCCTTTGCCCAGACCGGTTTTTGAAATGATCTCACCGATGAGCCCGCCGCCGATGGCGTTTTCCAACTGCGTCGCATTGATGGCGAGCGGCGTGCCCGCGTTGGCGCCGCCGAGCCAGGAACTGGCCAGGCCGCTGAGACCTTTCTGCTTGAAGATATCGAGGAAACCGCCGAGACCGCCGGAAGTTTTCTTGAACATCAGACCGAGCAGCGCGCTCAAGATCCACCCCGCGTGCTTGCCGAGTCCAAAGCGCGCCGCGACTTCGCGAATCAGTATGTCAAACATGTGTGCTCCCCCTACGCGTTTCG
>CAZAWU010000017.1:0-34439 GCA_964488915.1 uncultured Burkholderiales bacterium | reverse complement strand
GCGCCTGCGCCGCGCCATCCTGCAAGCAGCCTGAGCTCCGGTAGAAACAAAAACATTGGAGACTTAGATGTCGAAGCCCGCGAACGCAGCAACAACTGGAAACACCACGCCCCCCCTCGACGTCGTCGTCATCGGCGCCGGCTTCGCCGGCCTCTACGCGCTGCACAAGCTGCGCGGGCTAGGCTTTCGCGTACGTGTATTTGAAGCCGGCGGTGGCGTCGGCGGCACTTGGTATTGGAACCGCTATCCCGGCGCGCGTTGCGACGTGGAGAGCATGGAGTATTCCTACTCGTTCTCCGACGAATTGCAGCAAGAGTGGGAGTGGCGCGAGCGCTACGCCGCGCAGCCGGAAATCTTGCGCTACGCGCAGCACGTGGCCGAACGCTTCGATTTGTTGCGCGACATTCAGTTCAATACGCGCATTCTGTCCGCGCACTTCGACGCGCAGTCCAACCACTGGCGCATCGCCACCGACCAAGGCGAAACGTTCCAGGCGCCGTATTGCATCATGGCCACCGGCAATCTCTCCACGCCGCGCGTGCCGGACTTCAAGGGACTAAAGAACTTTCGCGGCAAGTGGTATCACACCGGCCAGTGGCCGCACGAAGAAGTGGATTTCACCGGTTTGCGCGTCGGGGTGATCGGCACCGGCTCATCCGCCATTCAGGCGATCCCGATCATCGCCAAGCAGGCGCAACACTTGCACGTTTTTCAGCGCACCGCAAACTACAGCGTGCCGGCGCACAATGCGCCGCATGAGCCTGAAAAGGTGCGCCAGCACAAAGCGGAATATCCCGCCCGCCGCCGCGCGGCGTACGACACGCCGTTCGGCATCGCCGGCTACCCGCCGCCGACCAAACCCGCTTCGGAAGCGCCGGTCGAAGAGCGCATCAGCCTGTACGAAGACAAGTGGAAGCAAGGCGGCACCATCGGCTTCCTCTATTCCTACACCGATCTGTTGACCAGCAAGGACGCGAACAACACCGCCGCCGAATTCGTGCGCAGCAAAGTGCGCTCAATCGTCAAAGACCCGGCCAAGGCGGAACTGCTCTGCGCCAAAGATCACCCGATCGGCACCAAGCGCCTGTGTCTCGACATCGGTTACTACGAAACGTTTAACCGCGACAACGTCACACTCGTCGACGCGCGCCGCGCACCGATCCAAGAAATCACCCCGAGCGGCCTGCGCACCAGCGCAGCCGAATACGAGTTCGACGCCATCGTCTTTGCCACCGGCTTCGACGCCATGACCGGTGCGCTCGCGGAGATCGACATCCGTACGAGTGACGGCGCCAATCTGCGCGAGCATTGGTCAGCGGGCCCGCGCACCTACCTCGGCATCATGGTCGCTGGATTCCCCAATATGTTTCTCATCACCGGCCCCGGCAGCCCAGGTGTAAAAAGCAACATGATCGTCTCGATCGAACAGCACACTGACTTCATCGCCGACTGCCTCGCGTACCTGCGCGTGCGCGGCAGCAACCGCATCGAAGCCGAGCAAAGCGCTGAAGACGCCTGGACCGGACATGTCAACGATGTTGCGAATGCGACGCTCTACCCGCTCGCCAACTCTTGGTACATGGGCGCGAATATTCCCGGCAAGCCGCGTATCTTCATGCCGTATGTGGGCGGGGTGCATAACTATAAGAAGAAGTGTGATGCGGTTGCGGCGGGGGGGTATGAGGGGTTTAGCATGAACGCACCCAAGAAACCGCCACCGCAATTTGTCGTAGAGGCACGACCAACGTACGGGGCCTAGAGTCGGCAAGTCTCTAAACGTAATACCCCGCCTCATGCATCCGCTCTACGGAATATTTTTGTTACTGGCGCAACATGTTGGCATTTGAACACGCACATCTCGCTTCTGGCGGCTACTATCGCTTCCGAATTACTTGAACGTTTAAGAAAGGGGGAAAGCAAATGGAAAACGTGCTGAAAAGAAGTCAACTCGCTTTGCCGTATGTTGCCGGGCGAGCGTCCATTGGTGCGTGGATTGCAGTATTCTGCATGCTTTGCCAGACCGCAGAGGCGGGCCTCATTGGGACCCAACTCAGCTTGCGCACACTTGCTCAGGCCACGCCGTCTAGCCCCCCATTCACCACATCCTTTCCGAACACTGTTACGGTAAGTGCTACATCGGTTGAGTATCCCGACATCGCGAGTCTTTTCGACCCGTCCACTGGGGTGCCCCCCGGCTTTGCTCGCAGCCTCGTGAATACAGCTATCGATGTGGGTGATAACTATGTCGAGATCGACTTCGACAACAGTGCGCCATTCACTCAATTCGCGTCGGCGTTCCAAAACACATATATTTTCCGATTTGACAGTAGCGCAGTCGTGAGAATTACTGGTGCGGCAATCGATTCGTCGGTTACTACGTTGGGTCTGGACGCCTCGGATGTGAGTTTCATAGGTAACGAACTATTCGTTAACGTCGAAGGTTTGCCGTTCAATCCGTCGTCCTTCGCTCGTATCAATCTCGTCAGCCAGGCAGATCCTCAACCGACGCCGCTACCTGGCAGCGGGTGGTTGCTGGGAGTGGGATTACTCGCAGTAGGGCGTAGTGCATTGCGTCGCATGCAAATGCAGTTCGCAAGCGACGCGTTCTCGCTACCATGAGGGCGTTGCCGCAGAAGGCCAGCGCGTAGGGCGCATTGAAATGCGCCGCATGGCAGTCTTGGAAAAGCGGCGCAATGCATTGCGCCCCGACGGGTTCGTGCAGCCGCTAGCTCGTCTCATAGCACTCTCCATCCTCGAAAATCAGCGCCGCCTGCACGCGCTTACCGCTGTACAGCGCTCGAATGGCGTCTTGGTACGCGCGCATCTGTTCCAAGTATGGTTTCGCGCGTTCGGCTACCGGCAAATGTAGGCCGCCTGTCTTATAGTCGAGCACCCACACTTCGTCTTCAAACTCCACCATACGATCGATGCGCCCGACTTCACCATCCGCCGTAATGAAAGACACTTCGTTACGCGCACGCACATACTGGCGCGCGTCGTAATAGCGGCGCAATGCGGGCCGCTGCAACGCCGAGCGCACTTGTCCGAGCACACCGTCTGCGCGTGATACCGTTGACAGCTCCTCCTGAACAATAGCTTCTGCCGCCATATGCCAGGCTATACCCCTTAGGGCCGCCGCCGATTTGGGCGTAGTGTGTTCGCCCACGCGTGCTTGCTGTGGCAGATCTTCCGCTCCACTCGATGAGACCTGCACCTGCCCTGGCGATTCTTCTGCGAACAGCAATTGCTGTTGCTTAGGCGCACGCGTCACGCGCCCGAGCCGCTCAAACAGCATGGTCGCCGCATCGTCCACCGGTTGAACAATATCCCCTAGCAACTGGTACCAACTCGGCGGCGCATCGTTGTTCGCGCCGTCGGGCAATTTGGACGCACTGACGATCAGCGCTTGCTGCGCGCGTGTGGTCGCGACGTAGAGCAAATTCAAGCGCTCGCGCGCCTCGCGCTGTGCTTCCACGTCGAAGTAAGGCTGCCGCCGCGCGCCGCGTTGCGCCTTGGTCGTGTAGAGCGAGAAATGCTGCGGCCGCACATCCTGCGCAGGCCAATGCACCAACGCGGTGTAGCTGGGCGTACGCGTCTTTTCGTCGGCGGCGTCGAGCAGCCAGACGATCGGCGCTTCCAGGCCCTTAGCGCTGTGCACGGTGTGGATCTGCACGCAGTCGCCCGGCTCGCCCAGCGGCGCCTCGTCGGGCGCCTCTTCGTCGCGCAATTGTTCCAGTTGATCGAGTTCTTGCAGAAAGCGCGCGATGCTGGGGAAGCGGCCGCTGCCCTGCTGCAGCGCGAGTTCCATGAACGCGAGCAAGTTCGCGGTCACGGCGTTGCGCTGCGCGGGAGCGACAGCGCCAGCGTAGGCGTTGAGCACATCGGCGTCGGCGTAGACGCGGTCGAGCAGATCGTGCACGGGCACGCGGTCGGCGAGATCGAACCAAGTTGCGAGGTGTGCTGCCGCGCGCCGGTGAACGGCGGAGGCGTCGGCGCTTTGCGCACACGTGCGCAAGCGCAGCCACCAAGTCGGCTCGCCGCGCGCGGCGAGGGTTATCAGATCGCGCTCGTGCGCGCCAAACAACGGCGAGCGCAGCACTTGCGCCAGCGCCAAATCGTCGTGCGCCGTCACCAGCAGCCGCAGCAACGCGCGCATGTCGCACACTTCCAGCGTGCTCAGCAGCCCGCCCTGGCGCGTGGTCAGATAGGGAATGCGCGCTTCGCGCAGCGCGTGCTCGTACACCTCCAAGTGCGTGCGCTTGCGCACCAGCAACATAAAATCCGCATAGCGTGCAGCGCGTTTCGTCTGCCGCTCGCGATCGTCCACTTGC
The DNA here is from genome assembly GCA_964488915.1 of uncultured Burkholderiales bacterium. Lineage (GTDB taxonomy): Bacteria > Pseudomonadota > Gammaproteobacteria > Burkholderiales > JALYOK01 > CADEHE01. Next base: position 30,108 of record CAZAWU010000017.1, on the reverse strand, counting down.
AAGTCACCCACCAGCTTGGCAATTGTGCCGGCAATCATCTGCGCTTCGCGCTGACGCTCACGCTTCTCTGGTTCCGCCAAGGGCTCCAGCAGCGGATTGCGCAAAGCATTGTTCGCCGGCGCAGCAAGTGCCGGGGCAGGCACGGCGGCGACGCTTACGCGGACGACGCAGCCCGGCAACTTCTCGTGTACGGCGCTATGCGGGCGAAAGCCCTCAAAGCCTTGCAGCGATCCGAACAATTCGTTCAGTGTGCCGAGCAACGGCGGCACGGCACGGTAGGAAACGTCGGTTGCGACGCGCTGTGCATCGAGCTGCTCGACGAGAAAATCCGCAGCGGCGCGAAACACATCCGGATCGGCGCGGCGAAAACCGTAGATCGATTGCTTCGGATCGCCGACCATAAACACCGTCGGGCGCTGCCCCGCCCCCGCGTAACTTTCCAGCCACGCGCGCAAACCTTGCCATTGCAGCGGGTTGGTGTCTTGGAATTCGTCGACGAGCAGATGACGGTAGCGCGCATCGAGTTTGCTCTGCAGGTAGCCGCAATACTCCGGCTCGGAGAGCAGCCGGTAGCCGAACCATTCGAGATCGGCGTAGTCGACCACGCCCTGCGCCGCTTTCGCCGCTTGATAGTGCTCCAGCAATGCGGCGCCGCACGCAAGGCCGGCGGCGTTGAGGCGGTAAATGTCGTGAGCCAGCACACGTTCGAGCAATTGCTCGATACGAACCCGCAAATTAGCTTCGATGTTAGCTCGCACCGTATTCGTTTTGGTGAGCGCCAGAGCGCGCAACGCGGCAAAGGCGGCGGGGGATTCGTGCGCATCCAGCGCGCGCAAGAATTCGACCGCGCTGCGGCCTTGGGCGCTGTCCTTCTGTGCGTGCCGCGCCGCATAGGCTCGCAACCCTTGCAGCGCTTCATGCTCGCCGAAGAACTGTGCGACCGGATCATGCTCGACCTGCAACGCCAGCGTGCGCCGTACGGCGCTCACGCCAGCAGCCGCCGCATCGGATTCCCCGTGCGTGTGCGCCCACCACTCCGCGCGGCGCTGCACGAACGCGAACATCAAATTGCGCGTGGAAGCCAAGCCGAAGTCCTTGAACAGCTCGTCCAACTTAGGCGCGAGCGCCGCGTCTTGGTAAGCGGCTTCGACAAAACGCCGCCACGCGCTCTCCATCACCGTGCCGGTTTCTTCGAGCAGCGCGGCGTCGCGCGGCACCATCCCGCCGGTGCCGCCTTGCCCGGTCGCTTCCAGCGGCGCGCGCTGCATCAGTTGCAGATACCAACCGTGAAATGTGGTGATGCAGATACCGGGTTGCGCGCACAGCACGCGCTCGAACAATCCGCGTGCCGCGTCGATCATGCGCGCGGCATCGCTCGCGCCGATGCCGCGCTCTTCCAGCATCTTCTGCACCTCGGCATCGGCTCTCGTCGCAAGTTGGCGCAACCAAGTATGCAGGCGCTCGCGCATTTCCTCCGCGGCTTTGCGCGTGAACGTGATCGCCAAGATTTCGGATGGCTCGGCCCCGGCGAGCAACAAGCGCAGAATCCGCGAAACCAGCAACCAAGTTTTGCCGCTGCCCGCGCACGCTTCCACCACCACGCTGCGGCGCGGATCGAGGGCAGTCTGCGTATTACTGGTCACTGTACCGATCCACAAATGACTATTTGTCTCATTTTTTGGATTATTCTATCGACAGTATCATGCCCACACGTCGCGGCGGCACAGTCCGCGTGCATCGCAATGCTTGCAGAGATCTTCGACGCCTTGCGCGCGCAACGCCGCGCCTGCATGCATGGCATCGAACACTTCGCGTAGGCGCTGTAGATTGCTGTCAGCGAGCGCAGCGATATCGGGCAAAGCGACTTCTTTCACTTCGTCTTGGTCGACGCTCAAGTAAGCCGCTTGCGCCACCGCCGCGCCGTAGAGTGCAGCGTACGCCGGCAACTGCACATCCTCGCCGGGTCTCTTCTGCGCGGCGTTCAGTTTGGCGGGCGCTCGCGTCTTGTAGTCGATCAGCGCTACCTCGGGCGCCGTGCCGCCTGCGCGCTGGTCGATGCGGTCGATGCGCCCGCGCAGCGTTAACGCCGCAGCATTCGACAGCGTAAGCGGCAATTCGCGCGCGAGCTCGCCCTCGCGCCAACGCCAGCCCTGCGCTTCGCGCTGCGCCTGCCACTCCAAATACTCATCAACCAAACCCTCCCAACGCAAACGCCACGCGCGGTTGAGCGCGCTGCGGCGCTGCCAATGGGCGACTTCGGTATTGGCAATGGCGAGCAGTTCGCTGCGCGCCGTTGCGCGCGGCAGCGCTTGCAGCAGCGGATGCGCTTCGTGAAAACGGTGCAACACAGTGTGCACGAATTGACCAAAGTCGCGCTTGTCCATTTCTTCGCGCACGTCGTCCTCGGGCTTGAGCTTCAGCACATAGCCGGCGAAAAATTGATACGGGCAACCGACCAAACTTTGATACGCGCTGACGCTGAGGCGCGCGGGCAGCGACTGGGCCGGCGCAACAACCGACGGAACATCGAGCGCAAGCGGCTGGGGCGCCAGAGCCTGGCGCGCTTGCAATAAGTTCTGCAGCGCTTCGTCGCGCAGCGTAACGCCGCCGTACGCGCACTCGTGCAAGGTCAGCAGCCGTTCGACGAATGCGCTGGCGCTGCGTGGCGCGCCATCAGCCGCACTTTGCCAAACGAACAACACTTCGCGCGCCAGCGCCATGCTTTGTCCCAATGCGCATGCCTGATCGCGCACGCGCTCCGCGTGAGTCGGCAAACCAAGTTGCGCGCGCACGCGCTCGTTGAAAAATCCCGCCGGGGGCGCGCCGAACAGATGTTCCTCATCGGCGCCGACCACGACGATCGCATCGAAGCTGCGCAAGCGCATGTTGTCGAGTTGCGTGATGACCACCGGGCTCTCCACCGATGCATCGAGAAAGTACGCGCTTTCTAGATCGTGGCTCAGCCAGTCGCGCCATTGCGCGAAGGAGTAGCGTGTGCCGTGCGCGTGCGCAGCGCCGTCGCGCCCACTTTGTTCTCCACCCAGTTGCTCGCGCCGCTCGGCCAAGCGCGCCAGCAACTGCTGCCCGGCAGCATCCGCCGCCAACGTTGCATCGACGCCGAGCAAGTGAATGCTGCGCTCGAGCAGCTCGATCCAGCGGGAAAGCGTGTTGCGCCCCGGCACACGCGCGGCGAACGCGTCGCCGAGAAACACTTGTGCGCTGTCGGCGATGCGAGCCAGCGCGGTGTTGGCCTCTACGCTTGGCCGCTCCGCGCGCATGCGCTCGCGCAGGTGAGGCAGACTGCGCGCCCAGTTGTGCTTGCGCGCAACCGCATCGATATCGGCAAGCACGCGGCGCCGCGCGTAGTCCTCGCTTTCGGCGAAAACGAAGGGCGAGCTCAAGAAATCCAACAACTCGCGGTAGCCGAATTCGCTCGCGAGCAGATCGAGCCAGCGCATCAGCACCGTGCTTGCAGCGGTAGTGGACAAGCGCCAGCCCGCTTCGTCTTTCGCCAGTACGCCAACGCGCTCCAGCAGCGCGCGCACGCGGCGCGTGGCGAAGCGGTCTTGCGCGACAATGGCGATGCGCGAAAGGCCGGCCGCCAGCCAACGCTGGATTTGCAGCACAGCCGCCTGCGCTTGGCCTTCGAGCGCCGGCGCATCGAACAGCGTTATCCAACCGCGCGCCGGAGTCTCGGTGCGCGCGGCGCGCAGGTGCCTGGCGCGCGTAGCTATCGGCTCGGTTTGTGGGGCATCAACGCGCTCATGCTCCAAAGCAAGTTCCGGCCAAGCGCTGACAATCACCGCCGCGCGCGGCGACTGCCCGAAGCGCAGGTTGGCGCGTACAACATGCACCGGCTGACTACGCGCGTAGCGCTCGAGGAATTGCGCTTCGAGGGCGTTGAAGCGATCGATGCCGATGACGAATAGCGGGGCCCGCGTCTCGACGCGCTCAAGCTGCGCGCGGTACGCAGCGGCGGGCGCGAGCGCATCGTCGCCGCCGTTCAATGCACTGCTCAAACGCGCGACGAGCTGCGCTTCCATATCCAACAAGCGGCCACCGCCGAGGGCAAAGTGCATCGCACGGTGTGCGCCGGACGCGTGGAGCTCCAGGTCGTCGATCAACGTGAGCAGTTCGTCGCTGGCGCGCCACAAACTGCCGGCACGAAACCAGTTCGTGGTGCGCAAGGCATCGTGAATGAGCGCTTGACGCCGCGGGCGCGGCAGCACTGGCCGATCGAGCCGCACACTCTGAGCCAGCGCGGTGAACGTCACAAAGCGCGGTAACAGCAACGCGCGCGCTGCGAGCCGAGCCAAGTGTTCCGAAAGGGGCCGCGCCAAATACAGGTGCGGCAGTAGGACGATTACATCGGAAAGGTCGGGCAGACGCGCTGCGCTGGATTCAAGCAGCAGTTGCGCAGCGCGATCGAGACAAGCGGGCGCGGCTACGTCATGGTAGGCAATGCCACGCGCGGGCATGCCAGAGGCAGAACTGGCGCCCGTGCGCTAGCGCTCCAATTTGTCGAGCTTGTTCTTCACGTCTTTCCACTCGTCGGCATCCGGCGGTGCGTCTTTGCGCGCCACGATGGGTTTCCAGGCTTTCGCCAGCTCGGCGTTGAGGGCTGTGAATGCGCGCTGATTTTCGGGCACTTCATCCTCTGCGAAGATCGCTTCGACCGGGCATTCCGGCACGCACAGAGTGCAATCGATGCATTCGTCCGGGTCAATCACCAAGAAATTCGGGCCTTCACGGAAACAATCGACCGGACAGACCTCTACACAGTCGGTGTATTTGCATTTGATGCACGCCTCGGTGACGACGTAAGTCATGGGATTTCCTGGAGAATTACCTTCGCGTCGATTTTATCAGAAGCCCCGCGCTCACCACGTGAAACGCGCCCCAGAAGCACGGATCGTGCCGGGAGCGCCGGGGGCTTGAAAATTCCTGGGCACCCCTCATAATCGATCACTTATGCACTACCTCCTCCACAGCAACGGATCCTCATGGATCAACTCATCAAGCAAGTCACCGATTCCACTTTTGAACAAGAAGTACTGCAATCCGATCAACCTGTCTTAGTCGACTACTGGGCCGAATGGTGCGGGCCCTGCAAGAGCTTGGCGCCGGTTCTGGATGACCTCGCACTCGAATACCAGGGACGGCTCAAAGTCGCCAAGCTCAACGTTGACGAGAATAGCGAAATCCCACCTCGGTACAACATCCGCGGCATTCCGACCCTGATCCTGTTCAAGAGCGGCGTAGAAGTGGCGACCAAGATGGGGGCGTTGTCGAAATCGCAACTAAGCGCCTTCATTGACAGCCATTTGTAGTACGGCTAGTATTGCCGCGTAAGTGAAGGTTTCGCCGCGAGGCGGAACCTGAAACCAGTTCCACCGGTTTCCCGCCCAGGGGGCACGTCTCCCCCACGCTTCCAGTTTCGGTCTTTCTTTTCCTCCTTCCTAACGGCATTCGTCCATGCATCTTTCCGACCTCAAGAACCATCACGTCACCGACCTGGTGCAGATGGCAGTCGCCAACGAAATCGAAGGCGCGAACCGCCTACGCAAACAAGAACTCATCTTCGCGCTGCTCAAGAACCACGCCAAGAAAGGCGAAACCATTTACGGCGAGGGCACGCTCGAAGTGCTGCAGGACGGCTTCGGCTTCTTGCGCTCGCCGGATACATCGTACCTGGCCAGCCCCGACGACATCTACGTCAGCCCCTCGCAGATCCGCCGCTTCAATCTGCATACCGGCGACACCATCACCGGGGAGATCCGCACGCCGAAGGATGGCGAACGCTACTTCGCGCTGGTCAAGGTCGACTCGGTCAACCACGAACCGCCGGAAAACTCGAAGCAGAAGATCCTGTTCGAGAACCTGACGCCGCTCTTCCCCACCGAGCCCATGCGGCTTGAACGCGATATCAAGGCGGAAGAGAACATCACCGGACGGATCATTGACATCATCGCCCCAATCGGCAAAGGCCAGCGCGGGCTGATCGTTTCACCGCCGAAGGCCGGCAAGACTGTCATGCTGCAGCACATCGCGCACTCGATCACCACCAATCATCCCGAAGTGATGCTGATCGTGCTGCTGATTGACGAGCGGCCGGAAGAGGTCACCGAGATGCAGCGCTCGGTGAAGGGAGAAGTAGTTTCCTCAACGTTCGATGAACCGGCTTCGCGCCACGTGCAAGTGGCCGAAATGGTGATTGAAAAAGCCAAGCGCCTGGTCGAACACAAGAAGGATGTGGTCATTCTGCTCGACTCGATTACGCGTCTGGCGCGCGCCTACAACACCGTGGTGCCGGCTTCCGGCAAGGTGTTGACCGGTGGTGTGGACTCCAATGCATTGCAGCGCCCGAAGCGCTTCTTCGGCGCGGCGCGTAACGTGGAGGAAGGCGGTTCGCTCACCATCATCGCCACCGCCTTAATCGACACCGGCTCGCGCATGGACGACGTCATCTACGAGGAGTTCAAGGGCACCGGCAACATGGAGATCCACCTGGATCGCCGCATGGCCGAAAAGCGCATCTACCCCTCGATCAATGTAAACCGCTCCGGCACGCGCCGCGAAGAGCTGCTGCTCAAACCGGAGGTGCTGCAGAAAGTCTGGATCTTGCGCAAACTGCTGTATCCAATGGATGAACTGGAAGCGATGGAGTTCTTGCTCGACAAGATCAAGGCGACCAAGAGCAACGGGGATTTCTTTGACGCCATGCGTAAGGGTTGAGCGTTATCGCTAGAAACCCGCGCTAGCCGCTGCAAGAGCTGACTCGTAGTATAATTATCGATTCGCTGAAATAGTCCGGATTGGTCATGAAAGAGAAAATCCACCCCGCCTACAAGGAAATCGACGTCACCTGCAGTTGCGGCAACACATTCAAAACGCGTTCGACGCTTGGTAAGGCGCTTACCATCGAAGTTTGCGCGAACTGTCACCCGTTCTACACCGGCAAACAGAAGATCGTTGACACGGCTGGCCGGGTCGAGCGCTTCCGTCAGAAATACAGCATGAAGTAAAGGGCATTTAAGGTTACACTTGAAGGCAGCTGCGGCTGCCTTTTTTGTTTTTGTTTCTGTGGCATGCCCTCGGCACCAGAACCCGAACGTTGATGTAAGGGTAATGCTACCCAAACGCGGATTGTGAACTCGACGCAAGTCAGCAAACTCTGGCCGTTCGGCCGCCACCTGGAGTTCGATGGATCCGCGACGCCGGTCAAGACGGTGTTGTTCCTCATCGTTTGCCTGGCATGGCTAGTGCCGGGTCTCACCGGGCATGATCCCTGGAAGTCCGAAGAAGCCATCACCTTTGGCCTGAGCTACCACATCCTCACCAGCGGCGACTGGGTGGTGCCCACGGTTGCGGGCGAATCGTATGTCATGACACCGCCCCTGTACGCAATGGTTGCCGCGCTCAGCGCTAAGCTGTTCAGTGCCGTGCTGCCGCTGCACGACGGCGCGCGCCTGGCTACCGGTCTGTTCATCGGGCTGACGATTTTCTTTCTCGCGCTGACTGCCAACAAACTGTTCGGCGCGCGTTTCGGACGCTTGAGCGCGCTGCTCTTGATCGGTTCGCTCGGCCTGTTGCTACGGGCGCACGAAATGTCGCCTGACGTGGCGGTGCTTGCGGCGCTTGCTTTCGGCATGTACGCCATGACGGTGCTGCGCGAACATGCCCGCCTAGGCGCAGTGTTGTTCGGCACGGCTTTGGGCGCAAGCTTTATGGCCGGCGGTGTTGCGCCTGCGTTGATGCTCCTGCTAGCGTTGCTCGCGCTTGTGCTGAGTGCGCGCGAATGGCGCACGGCGCTGCTCGGCGGCGCAACGAATGCCTGGGCGACACTGCTGGTCGCGCTGCTCGCGGCGGCGCCGTGGTTCATCGCATGGCCGAGCGCCCTGGGGCAAGCAGCGCCGGAGGTCTCGCGCCAATTCTGGCGCACCCAACTCGCGCTGCTCGGCGGCGTATTTGGCGCCAACAGCGACCCGCTTTATTTCTTCCGCGTGCTCGTGTGGCACGCATGGCCAAGTCTGCCGATCATTCTCGCGCGCCTCTGGTACGAGCGCGGGCGGATGCTGCGGCACAGCGAACTGCGCATGCCCCTGGTCGTGTTCGGTGTTTTTCTGCTCGCCTTATCCATCGCCAACGACACACGCGACGCCGCCGCGCTGCCGCTGCTGTTACCGCTAGCATTGATCGCCGCCGCCAGTGTCGACACACTGCGGCGCGGCATGGCGAGCGCGCTCGACTGGTTCGGCATGATGACCTTCGGTCTGTTTACGGCGCTTATCTGGCTTGCCTTGCTCGCGGCACATCTCGGCTGGCCCGCGCGCGTGGCGCGCGAACTGCACCGCTTGGCGCCGGGTGTGGCGATCGATTTCAGTGTCAGCAAGACCTTGTTCGCTGCATTGCTAACGCTGTTGTGGCTGGCGATCATCGCACATGCGCGCCGTTCCAGCCGCCGCGCAATTGTCAACTGGACCGCCGGCATCACCGCATTTTGGGTGTTGCTGATGACCTTATGGCTACCGGTCATCGACGAGGCGCGCAGCTATCGCAGCGCCATGCTCAGCATGCGCTCAGCGCTTGCGAGCCAGCACACTTGTGTTTCGGGCTACGGCTTCGCGCTGTCGCAGCGCGCGCTGTTCGACTATCTGATCGGCCTGCGCGTCAAACCCATCGAGTCGCTACGCGATGCCGATTGCAATCACCTGCTCGTCCTAGGCGCGCGCTCACGTCCGCCAAACCTGGATCCCGCCTGGCAACAAATCTGGCAAGGAGGGCGGCCGAATGACCGCAAACAAGTGCTGCGCTTGTACCGGCACGAGGGAGTGCGCTCCTAGCGCGGAGCTCCTGCGGCGGGCGCGGCGGCGCGCTTTGCTTCGATTTCCACGAGCGTCTGCTGCGCAGCCGCCTTGGTGGCTCCACCTTTCGACACCGCGAGCCGCGCAATGCGCAGTGCTTCGTCTAATTTGCCCGACTCCGATAGCACCTGAGCGAGATTGTTCAACGCGATACCCGAGCTGGGATGCAGCTGCGCGGCCCGGCGAAACGCTCGCTCCGCCGCAGGCAGATCCTTATCGCGATAGGCGATGTTGCCGAGGCCGATCCACGCCGCCAGGTTGCGCGGCCAACGCTTCAGCGCGGTTTGGTACGCTGTTCGCGCACCGGCAAGGTAGCCTCGGGTCTCCAGCGCAACAGCGGCTTCCGCATAGGCGCTCTGCGTGATCGTCACGGGCGGACGTTCGGGCGGCAAGGTAACGATGGCCCAATGCTCTGCACGCGCCCAAGTACGCTCAAAGGTCGACATGTTCGTTTCCAGCCGCTCATGCCGACCCGAGCGCAGGATCACTTTGGCGTCGTCGAGGTCGTAGCCGACCACGACCGCGTAATGCCATTGCGGCGCGAACGACAAGGCCAAATTCTGCAGCACGACGACCGGATTGCCGGCGGCGACTTCCCGCAAGATGTCCTCGAGATAGGGCTCTAGCGGCGCCGCGACTAAATGATAACGCCGCGCGGCGGCGACCATTTCTACTTGGAAACTGCCTTTGCGCTCTGGCACGTAAACCATCCGCACCAACTCCTCGGGTTTGACCTCGCGCCCAGCCGCCTTCAGCGCCGTCGCCAGCGCCGCGGGCCCGCACTGGTATTCATCCTGAGGGAAGAACGGAACCTCGGTCAGTTCCGCGCGCGCCGGCAGTTTGAGCGCTTCGTCTTGCAACAGCTCGCGCGTCTGCGGCGCGGCACAGCCACTGAGCCAGAGTGTGAAGGCCACGCAGACGAGCGCCAAAGCAGGGCGCGCCGATACAACACCGGACCGCAAGAAAACGTGGCGCGATAAATAAGCGTAGAGCCAAAAAACAAAAACGCCCGCTAAGCGGGCGTTTTTACTGTTGCACAGATTCACGACAGAAATCGTCTACCCGTCAGCGGATCGGCTTGGTGAACGGGAAGATCTGCGTAAAGCCGAGGATATCGGTGAGCAATAAGATTAAGAAGATCACCACGATCACCGCCAGAACATCGGCGCCACCAGCTGGCATCTGATCCATCTTGCCGGCGATCTGCTGAACTTCCTGGTCAGTCAGCGCGGCCGCGCGCGATTTCGCGGCAGCGGCATCCACGCCCATCTTTTGCAGCTGCGCTTGCACATCCGCGCGCTCGAGGAATTGTTGGACGCGCGCACGTTGCGCGGCCATTTGCTCCGCGCTCACGACGGCTTCGGTACCGATCATTCCGGCGCGCGCCGCGGTCATCGGCAAACCAAGCGACAAAGTCGTCACGACCAACAACTTGGCGATCAAACGAAACCAGCGTTGCTGCAGCAGTGCTTCCATGCGGGCCCTCCCTTTAGTTAGCGAACATTAAGCATGTAACGAGCGTACGGGCAAGGTACCACAGAAACCCGGCGCGCGACAACCGCGAGAGCGCGATTCGATGCGCAGCGTCGTCAATCTGCAACAGAACTGCTAGCTAGGCAGCGGTGAGCGCCAGGCGCTCCTCCAGCACCTCGACCCAATGGCGCACGCGCCTCTGAGTGGCGCTCTGCAAGTGCGTCTGGCAGCCGATGTTTGCGGTCACGATGGTGTCCGCGCCGCCGGCGTGCAACGCCTCGATCTTGTTGCGCAACAAACGCTGCGAAAGTTCGGGCTGCAGAATCGCGTAGCTGCCGGCAGAGCCGCAGCACAGATGCGCATTGGCGACATGGGTCAGCTCGAACCCGGCCGCGGCGAGCATGGGCTCGACGACGTTGCGCAGCTTCAGCCCATGCTGCAGCGTGCACGGCGGGTGAAAAGCCAGTTTCTTGCTCGCGCCCGTGTGTTTGAGCAAACCCGTCCAAACACCGGATTGCGCCGCCACCACTTGGCTCACGTCGCGCATGAGCGCGGAAACACGCGCCGCTTTTTCTTTGTAACGCGTATCGCGGCGGAGGAGATGGCCGTACTCCTGTACCATCGCGCCGCAGCCGCTTGCGGTGATGACGATAGCTTCAGCACCGGCTTGCACATGCGGCCACCAAGCATCGATATTGCGCCGCATGTATTGCTTGCCGGTTTCGTGATCGCTCATGTGATAGTCGAGCGCGCCGCAGCAGCCTGCTTGCGGCGCTCGGATGAGCGAGATGGCGCAGCGGTCAAGCAAGCGCGCCGCCGCCGCGTTAATGCCCGGGGCCAGCGCCGGTTGGGCGCAGCCCTCCAGCACCAGCATCTTGCGCGCGTGCCGCGCGGCGGGCCAATGGAGGTTGGTCCCTGCTCCGCTACCCTGCTCGGGGACTTTGTGCTTAAGCGCGGCCGGTAACATTGGCTTAGCAAGTTGCCCGAGCTTCAACAAAGGACCGAACAGGCCTGCTTTCGGCACCACCGCGCTCAACGCCTTGCGCTGCAGCTGCTGCGCCAGCGGGCGCGCGACACGCCGCTCGACCAAACCGCGGCCGATATCGATCAGGCGTCCGTACTCGACCCCCGATGGACACGTGGTCTCGCAGTTGCGGCAAGTCAAGCAGCGGTCCAAGTGCAGCTGCGTGCGCTCGGTCACCGGCTGGCCTTCCAGCACTTGCTTCATGAGATAGATGCGCCCGCGCGGGCTATCCAGCTCGTCACCGAGCAACTGGTAAGTCGGACAAGTCGCCAAGCAGAAGCCGCAGTGCACACACTTGCGTACGATGGCTTCGGCTTCTTGACCTTCGGGCGAGTCTTTAAACGGGGCGGCGATGCTGGTTTGCATTGTTCGTCTTCTACATGCGGCCTGGATTGAGAATATGCGCGGGATCGAACGTTGCCTTCAGGCGTTCGTTGAGCTTCGCGACCTCGGGTCTGAGCGGGTGAAACACTGGGACAGGCCTGCTTTCTCCCGGCGCCCGGCGAAACAGCATGGCGCTGCCGCCGACTTTCTCGGCGGCGCCGCGGATCGCCGCGGCATCGGTATGCGTCGCGATCCAGCGCAGCGCCCCGCCCCATTCGATGATCTGCCCGCCGATCAATCCCAGCGGTGGAGTAGTCGAAGGAACGGACAAGCGCCATAGCGGCAACGCAGACTGCAACTGCTTCAAGGCGTGCTCGCGCACGGACTGCCACAGCGTCGCGCCTGACTCCATCGGACTGCCATCCAATTTCTTGTACGCGGCGGCAACGGCGCTCTCCGCACCGGACAAGCGCACGTACAGGCGTTGGCCGTCGTACATCGTGGCCGATAGCGGCAGCGGCTGGCCCGCCCATTCGTTGATGCGCTGGATCGCTTCCGCCTCACCGACTTCAAACACTAGCGTGGCTTCGCGCGCCGGTTTGGGCAGTACTTTGAAGGAAACCTCGGTGATGACACCCAGCGTGCCGTAGGCGCCGGCCATGAGGCGCGAGATGTCATAGCCAGCAACGTTCTTGATGACCTTGCCGCCAAAGCGCAGATCTTGACCGCGGCCATCGATGATGCGCGCGCCGAGCACGAAATCGCGCACCGAGCCCGCGTAGGCGCGCCGCGGACCGGATAGTCCAGCTGCGACACAGCCGCCGATAGTCGCGCCTTCGCCAAAATGCGGCGGCTCAAAGGCGAGCATCTGACCCGCTTCATCCAATACGCGCAGCACTTCCATGAGCGGCGTGCCGGCGCGCACGGACAGCACTAGTTCGGTCGGTTCGTATTCGACGATCCCGCGATAGCCAGTGACGTCGAGCGGCTCACCGGCAACGCGCTCGCCGAGAAAGCGCTTGCTACCACCGCCACGGATTTCCAGCGGCGTGCGTTTGGCATGCGCTTCGCGTACGCGCTCGATCAGCGCCGAGAGTTGCTGCTGCATGGCAGTGAAGAACCGTTTAGAAGCGCGGCAAGTCGGGATGCTTGAGTTGCCCGCGATGCACGTGCATGCGTCCATGTTCCGCGCAGCGGTGCAAGCTCGGAATCGCCTTGCCGGGATTGAGCAAGCCCTTTTCGTCGAAGGCATGCTTTACCGCATGAAACATATCACGCTCGGCTTCGGAAAACTGCACGCACATCTGGTTGATTTTCTCGACGCCGACACCGTGCTCGCCGGTAATGGTGCCGCCGACTTCGACGCACAGCTCCAGAATCCGGCCGCCGAATTCCTCGGTCTTTTGAAAGCCGTCCGGCGTGTTGCCGTCGTACAAAATCAACGGGTGCAGATTGCCGTCGCCGGCATGGAACACGTTTGCCACGCCGAGGCCGTACTCTTTCGACATCTCGTAAATACGCTTCAGCACATGCCCAAGCGCTTTGCGCGGGATTGTGCCGTCGATACAGTAGTAGTCCGGTGCGATGCGCCCGACGGCGGGAAACGCGGCTTTGCGCCCCGCCCAGAATTTCAAGCGCTGCGCCTCGTCCTCGGAAAAGCGCACTTCGATCGCACCGCACTCTTCCAGCACTTGTTTCATCCGTGCCATTTCGTCAGCGACTTCTTCGGGCGTACCGTCAGACTCGCAAATGAGCAGCGCTTCGGCATGGGTCGGATAGTTGGCGTGCACGTAATCTTCCGCCGCGACCATGGCCGGCTTGTCCATCATCTCAAGGCCGGCGGGAATGATGCCAGCGCCGATGATCTTGCCGACCGCGTCCGCCGCTTTGTCCACGTCGTCGAAAGCCGCTAGCGCCGCGCGCGCGAGCTGCGGCTTCGGCAGCAGCTTGACGGTCACCTCAGTGGTGACGCCGAGCATGCCTTCCGAGCCAGTCAACAGTGCCAGCAAATCGTATCCGGGGCTATCGAGTCCTGCCGAACCGATTTCGACCAGGTTACCCTCGATAGTAACCACTCGAATTTGAAGTATATTGTGAACTGTCAGCCCGTACTTGAGGCAGTGTACTCCACCGGAGTTCTCAGCAACGTTGCCACCGATGGAACAGGCGATCTGGCTGGAAGGGTCCGGCGCGTAGTACAAGCCAAACTGCGCCACCGCTTCCGAGATCGCCAGATTGCGCACACCCGGCTGCACGCGTGCCGTGCGCGCGACAGGGTCGATCGCAACAATGCGCATGAACTTCGACATCGACAACAACACGCCCTGACCATGCGGCAGTGCGCCGCCGGATAAACCCGTGCCGGAGCCGCGCGCCACCACCGGCACATTGTGCGCGTGGCACAGGCGCAAAACAGCCTGCACTTGCGCTTCCGTTTCGGGCAGCACCACGAGCAGCGGCGTCTGGCGGAAGGCGGTCAAGCCGTCGGTTTCATAGGGACGCACATCCTCCTGATCAGCCAGCACGCTGTGCGCTGGCAGGAACTGGCGCAGACGCGCGGCGAGTGTCGCGCGGTCGATCGTGGAGGTGAAGGTTTCGATGTTACCCATAGGGGATCCAGCGGAAGGTGCCGGCGATTGCGTTCTTAACCAACTCAAACCGGCCCGCACGCGAAGTCTACGTGCCTTTGTGCTGGCCTCTTTTTCGATGATAATCCTACCATAGCCAAGCACCTCTCCCGCCCCGCTTCGAGACCACCGCCATGCCCAACTTCGCAGCCAATTTATCCATGATGTTCCAAGAGGAGCCGTTCCTCGATCGCTTCGCGGCTGCCGCGCGCCGCGGCTTTCGCGGCGTAGAGTTTCTGTTTCCGTACGAGTACCCGGTCGCGGAAGTGAAGGCGCGGCTGCGCGACAACAACTTGACGCAAGCGCTGTTCAATCTGCCGCCCGGCGACTGGAGCAAAGGCGAGCGTGGAGTTGCGATTTTTCCGGGGCGCGAGGCGGAGTTTCGCGGCTACGTTGCGCAAGCGATCGACTACGCCCGGGGCATCGGCTGTGAGCAGCTGCACGTGATGGCGGGCATGGTGCCGGCCGGCGCCGAGCGCGATCAGCTGGAGCGCACTTTCATCGAGAACTTGCGCTACGCTGCCGCGCAGATGAAGCAGCACGGGATCCGCACGCTCATCGAACCACTCAACACGTTCGACAATCCCGGCTACTTTCTAACCACGATCGACCAGGCGCGGCGGTTGATGGAACTGGTCGGCAGTGACAATCTGTTTTTGCAGCTCGACCTGTATCACCGGCAGATGATGCAAGGCAATCTCGCGCAAACGATCGAGGCGCACCTGCCGGCCTCGTGCCATATGCAGATCGCCGGTGTGCCGGGCCGGCATGAACCGGACGTGGGTGAGATTAACTATCCGTTCCTGTTCGATTTGATCGATCGGCTCGGCTATAAGGGCTGGATTGGCTGCGAGTACCGGCCGAAGAGCGGCACCGCGAACGGATTAGCTTGGGCGCAGGCCTACGGCATACACGCCTAGAGGGAGCTGTTTAGCCGCCACTTTGAGCTGGCGCGCTATGTCTGTGAAATTCAATGAATTTGTCCAAGCAGCCAACGCTTTTGGATTAGAATGCCGGCTCGCAAGGACTCGTCAGGTACATGGCATTTAAGTTCTCGGTTCCTACCGTAGCGAGCGACGAAAGCGTCGCCACGGAAACGCGATTGCGCGCCGTGCAGAGTTGGGTTGACGCTCTGCCGATCGGCGACACCGTTCCGGCCACGCAGGCACTGCACACGGCCGTGCAAGCGCTGAATCGCATCAAGCTCGGTGCCGAAGACCGTTTTCGCCTGCTCGAACTTTATCGCCCGCCGCTGCTGCGTTTGCTCGAGGACCTCGAGCAGGACTATGCCAAAGCGTCGCTGCCGCTGCCAGACAAAGCGCGCGAAGCCGCACGCCTTTCGCGCGACCTGCTAATCGAATTCGGCTACGGCTACAAGCTGATTCTGCTGGAGAAGACCGACCGTTTCTTTGCCAGCAAGAAGCAGCTCGCCATACATCTGCACCGCGCTATCAGCACGCTGGCCGACACGCTCACGCTGAGCTACAAGACCTACACGCCGACGCCCGCGGGAGTGTGGCACGAGATCCATCAAATCTTCCACTACGCCCAGCACTTCGGCCTAGAGGACACACACGTCGATGCTGGGCGCCGCGCGAAAGTTTCCACCATCGCGATGGTGTACAAGCAGACGCTGTTGCTCGCGCTGGCCGACCCCTACCGCCTCCAACCGGGGGAGGTCGAGCAAATCCTCGCACTGGTGCAGAAGCACCATAGCTCAGTGTTCGTCTTTCCCTACTCCGAGCAACTCTCGGGCGCGGGCTTGTTCGTCGTGCGCAGCGACACCGACCGGGCGCCGAAGCCCTTGAGCAGCGTCGAAGTCGCGCAAATCACGCCCGTTGACAAAGTGCTCAGCGCTGCCAATCTTGCCTACGCACTCGGCGAGCTGGCAGGGCGCTTGGATGCCGGCATGTCGCTCGGGCAACTGGGCGTGCCCGCCTACGTCGATCAGACTACCGTGGCGCCGCTGTGCCGCCGCTTGCAGAAGATCTGGAGCGTGCCGCCCAAGCGTAGCTTCAATCGCAGCGCTTCCGCGGCGCACGTCGAGGTATGCATAGGCGTTGCCAACATAGCAGAAGTCTTGTGGGAGAGCACGCGCGTCGCGGAGACCGCAAGCGCAGATGCGCCCATGCCGACGGCGCGCGATCAGCTTGATTTTCATCGCTCGGGCACTGACCTTGCCGCGCTCGTGCATCAGTGGGATATCCTCAATCAGAGCGCCGGGGGCCTAGCCCTCAAGCGTGGCGCGAGCCAAGGTATTTCCGTGGCGGTGGGTGAAGTGGTCGCGGTGCGCTTCGACGCCAGCCAACCTTGGGCGATCGGCGCGGTGCGCTGGGTTTACAGCGAAGATGCGAACGGCCTGCAATTGGGCATGCAGATGCTTGCGCCGCACGCGCAATGCGTCAGCGTAGCGCCAGCGCTCGGCCAGCGGGCTTCGCGCAAAGTCCCGGGACTGCGCCTGCCAGAGTTGCCGACCATGCGCCGCCCCGCCACCCTCCTTGTACCGCACGGAACCTACGCCGAAAACGACTATGTGGTGGACTCGGCCGAAGGCTCGCAGCGCGTGCGCCCAACCAAGATCGTCGAGCAGACGCAAGCGTTCGACGCTTTCGCTTTCCGCTCATTAGACGAAGCCGCAGCGTAGTATCGCCTGTACGTTGACGTTGCTCAGCGCTGCGAAGTCGGCCATCAGAATGCGATTTGGACTGGCCGCGCTCTCATACTTGACAGGGATACAGTCGGATGTTGGCGTGGAAAGCCACTCAAGGACGAATCCTAGCTAGGGTATCTCCTCAGCAGCCGACGCCAGCGGTTTCGGACTTGCTGCAATCTCCCGCGGTCTTCGTCCCCGGCACAAGCTCACTCAAATCCGCAGCTCGATCCGGGCTCAGGGCAGCCACGCGCGCCGACGCTTTGTCTCGCTCCACTTGATCGTTTAGCTTGGCGTAAATCAACGCCAGCTGAAACCATGACTCGGCGTGCTCGGGATCGGCTTCCAGCGCCTTGCGCGCCGGTTCGATCGCCTCGCGCTCATGCTTCGTGTGAAACAGCGCTTTGCTCAAAGTCAGCAGCGGTTCTGGATCGTGCGTGGCGCCGCTCAACCAGTCGCGTGCGAAGTCTGCCAACTCGGGCCAGCGCTCGTCCGCTTCCAGCGCCGCTGCGATCAAAAACGGCGGCGGCGACACGAATCCCGCTTCCCAGAAAGCGCTAGCGCCGTCTGGGCTGGGTTTGTCTTGCGCGCGCACTTCGACTTCATCGATCCAGTTCACGGGAACCACGAAGTTATGTCCTGGGCCGGTACGCGATTTGAAAGTCAGTACGCCGACCACTTTGCCCTCGCTGTCGAACAGCGCGCCACCACTCTCGCCACGCGCGAAAAACGCCGTGGTGCGAATGACCTTGCCGCCGTCGAATTCATATAACGCGCGAATCGTGCCGAACTGGATGTTGAGGCCGGTCAGCGCCGCCGGATAGCCGGCGGCGAACACGCGCTGGCCCACGCGCAGCTTGCTCGCTTCCCCGAGCTGGGCGGCGTGCTCCGGTGCCTCACGCGTGAGGATGATGCACAGATCGCGTTCGACGTTCTTGTGCTGGTAGTAGGCTTGCCAACGCTTGGGGCCACGCGATATCTGAATGCCCTTGGCGTCGCGCGTCAGATGGCAACTGGTGGCGAAGCGCCCGCCACCGAGATGGATCGCCGAACCCGAAGCACCGCGATCCTCGGCGTAGGTCGCGTGCATGCGATACACCGCCAACGCAGCTTGATTAATACGCGTGCGTTCTTCGAGCGTAGTCTGTGCCACGGCGACCGAGACGCAAGAAACCAGCAGCAACGCTAAGCAGTGAATCAGCCGCATACCATTTAGCCAACAGTTGATTTCCGCTTAGCCTAAGCGGACAGCGGCCGCCTCGTCAATTCTTGCTCGGCCGCGGCGACCGCGCGGGACTCGTTCAGAGATTCCCTAGCGCTGCGGGTTGACGCGCTCCGCCTTGGAGTGCAGTTTATTCAGCGCGCTCAGATACGCCTTGGCCGAGGCGACCACGATATCGGTATCGGCGCCGTGGCCGTTGACGATGCGCCCGCCCTTCGCCAGCCGCACGGTCACTTCGCCTTGCGCATCGGTGCCGGCGGTGATCGCGTTGATCGAAAACAGTTGCAACTCTGCGCCGCTGTTCACCACGCTCTCGATCGCCTTGAACGATGCGTCCACCGGACCATCGCCCGGCGCATTGGCGCGCCGCTCTTTACCGTCAGTGGAAATAACAATCTCGGCGTTGGCGGTCTCGCCCGTTTCCGAGCGCTGCTTGAGCGAGACGAACTTAAAGTATTCGTCTTCTTGCGTCACGGTCTCGTCGGAAACGAGCGCGTGCAAATCGTCATCGAAGATTTCGTGCTTCTTATCCGCCAACTCCTTGAAGCGCGCAAACGCGGCGTTCAGCGCTTGATCGGACTCGAGCTGAATGCCTAGCTCTTGCAAGCGGCTGCGAAACGCGCTGCGCCCGGAGTGTTTGCCGAGCACCAGCTTGTTGGCGTTCCAGCCCACATCTTCCGCACGCATGATTTCGTAGGTTTCGCGACTCTTGAGCACGCCGTCTTGATGGATGCCAGACTCATGCGCGAACGCGTTGGCGCCGACGATCGCCTTGTTCGGCTGCACCGGAAAGCCGGTGATGTTGGCGATCATGCGGCTGGCTGGCACGATTTGCGTGGTGTCGATGCGCGTATCGCACGGGAAAATATCTTGGCGAGTGCGCACCGCCATGACGATTTCTTCCAGCGCTGCGTTGCCCGCGCGCTCGCCCAGGCCATTGATGGTGCATTCGACTTGACGCACGCCACTGTTGAGCACGGATGCGAGCGAGTTGGCGACCGCGAGTCCCAGATCGTTGTGGCAGTGGCACGACCAAACCGCCTTGTCGGAGTTCGGCACGCGTTCGCGCAGCGTGCGGAGCAACTCGGCGTATTGTCCCGGCACGTTGTAGCCGACGGTGTCGGGGATGTTGAGCGTTTTCGCGCCGGCTTTGATCGCCGCCTCCAACACGCGGCAAAGGAAATCGACTTCCGAGCGGCCGGCGTCCTCCGGCGAAAATTCCACATCGTCAGTAAACGTGCGCGCCAACTTCACCGCCATGACGGCTTGCTCCAGCACTTGATCCGGCGTCATGCGCAACTTCTTCTGCATGTGGATCGGCGAAGTCGCGATGAAAGTGTGAATGCGTGAGGCGTTCGCCTCTTTCACTGCCTCCGCTGCGCGCGGGATATCGTTGACGTTGGCGCGCGCCAGACCGCAGACGATGCTGTCCTTCACGGTGGCGGCGACCGCTTTCACCGCTTCAAAATCGCCGGGGCTCGCCGCCGGAAAACCGGCTTCGATCACATCCACGCGCATGCGTTCGAGCTGCTTGGCGATGCGGATCTTTTCTTCCTTGGTCATCGACGCGCCGGGGCTCTGCTCGCCGTCGCGCAAGGTCGTATCGAAAATGACTAAATGTTCTTTCATTGCTCTCTCCAAATCGGAGTGGACAAACTCACCACCGAGGCTCTTGGCTTCGGGGCAGCAAACTTACGATGGTACAGGAATGAGGAAAAAAGAAGTGTGCGCCTAGCGGCGCAGCAGCAGGCTTTGCAGCGCGAGAAGAAGCGAGAGAGAGATTGCACGGTGATGCATGCGTGCGACTATAAAGCGTTTCTCTTGGGCGGGCAAGCGCTTCTTTGACAATGCATCGAGTATTCCCGATTGCATGATATAAATATACCCGTCATAGAACCCTCTAGAAAATAGCTCTGAATCTAATTCAACGAGAGATACTCGTCATCTTTGCCCTTTTTGCTTACGCCCGCGCCACCAATCCCGTCCCCACAAAACATAGCCGGACAACGCGTAAATTAAGAACACGCCCCACAACACGCGCGGCTGATCGATAGCCAGCACGGCGAAAGCCGCCAGCACCACAAGAACCGCCCAGAACGGCACGCTGCGGCGTACGTTGAAATCTTTAAAGCTGTGATATTTGACGTTACTCACCATGGTGATGCCGGCGAATAGCGTGATCGCGAACGCAAGCCAGCGCACATCGATGACGCCGAACAACTGATCGGTGCCACGAATACCGTGATCGTTCAACACCCAGATCAGCCCCGCCATGATTGCGGCAGCGGACGGACTCGGCAGGCCGGTGAAATAGCGCTTATCCGCCACATCGAGCTGCACGTTGAAGCGCGCCAAGCGCAGCGCAGCGCCCGCGCAGTAGACGAATGCCGCGACCCAACCAAGCTTGCCTAGGCCGCGCAGCGCCCACTCGTACATCACCAGCGCCGGCGCCGCACCGAAGGCGACCATGTCGGACAAGCTGTCATACTCCGCGCCGAAAGCGCTTTGCGTGTGCGTCATGCGCGCCACGCGCCCATCTAGGCTGTCGAGAATCATGGCGACGAAAATCGCAATCGCGGCGACGTCGAACTTCCAGTTCATACCCTGCACGATCGCGAAGAAACCGCAAAACAAACCGCCTGTAGTGAACAGGTTCGGCAAAATGTAAATGCCCCGGCGGCGCACGGTGGCGTTCAGCAACGCGCGGCGCGGGACGGCTTCACGAGGATCCATGCTTCGGGGCTCCAGCTTCAGGGCAGCGCTACTGTAGCGCTGAAGGAGGCGCGGGGGAACCCCCTGCCCCCGCGCTCGTACTAGATGCGGAGTCGACGAAAGTGGGCGCGCTGCGCGCACCTTGCAGTAAAGAGCAACCCCGGCCGTAATCCTGCTGGAATGGTAAGTGGCGGGGCAAAGGCTGGCAGTTACGCGGCCGCCGTTGCTTTTTTCCTCAAGGTGCGCGACGCGCGCCCACTCCTGTCGACTCCGTCTCCAGCACGCGCGCGGGGAACGCGAAGATGGGCGAAGCCCAGGCTTCGCCTGTCTTCGCCAGGGGTTCCCCCGCGCCTCGTTATAACTCCGCGAGCACCGTGCTGGTCGCCGCGACCTTGTCGCCGATCGCGACGCGCGCGCGCGCGTCGCTGGGCAGATAAACATCCACGCGCGAGCCGAAGCGGATGAAGCCATAACGCTGCCCGCGCTCGAGCCGATCGCCACGGCCGACGTAGCACAAGATGCGCCGCGCAATGAGCCCTGCGACTTGCACACAGGTGACATCCGCGCCGTTATCCGCCTTGATCCACAGCGCGTTGCGCTCGTTCTCGGCCGAGGCCTTATCCAACGCCGCGTTCACAAATGCGCCGGGGAAATACCACACATTCTCCACCGCGCCATCGACCGGGCTGCGGTTGGAGTGAACGTTGAACACGTTCATAAACACGCTGATCTTTAAGCAGTCGCGCTTGAGGTACGGGTCATGCGCTTGACCGACCTGGACCACGCGCCCGTCCGCGGGCGAGAGCACGGCGTTGGCCTGCACCGGAATCTGCCGCGGCGGATCGCGAAAGAACTGCACCACGAACGCGACCAGTACCCACAGCGGCAGCGACCACCACCAGCCCCCAAAGCGCCAAGCGATCAACGCGAGCGCGATGGCGATGGCGATGTAAGGCCAGCCTTCGCGGGCGATGAGGGGGTGGGGGTAATTCACGCGTGAAGGGCGAAGGGTGAAACGCGAACACCCTCACCCCAGCTCTCTCCCTTGTCAAGGGAGAGGGTGCTCACTGTACGTTTCACTTTTCACATCTCACGTTTCACGCCGTTAGTTCTTGCTCTGATCCACCAACCGATTCTTCTTGATCCAGGGCATCATCCCTCGAAGCTTCTCGCCGACGATTTCGATCTGATGCTCCTTGCCGATGCGGCGCATCGCATTTAGTTTCGTCGCACCGGTTTTGTTCTCCAGCAGGAATTCCTGTGCGTACGCGCCGGTCTGAATCTCTTTCAAAATGCGCTTCATCTCCGCCTTGGTCTCATCGGTGACGATGCGCGGCCCGCGGGTGAAGTCGCCGTACTCGGCGTTATTGGAAATCGAGTAGCGCATATTGGCGATACCGCCTTCGTAGATCAAATCGACGATCAGCTTCACTTCGTGCAAGCACTCGAAGTACGCCATCTCCGGCGCGTAGCCTGCTTCCACCAGGGTTTCGAAACCGGCTTGGATCAGCGCCGTCAAACCACC
The DNA here is from genome assembly GCA_964488915.1 of uncultured Burkholderiales bacterium. Taxonomy (GTDB): domain Bacteria; phylum Pseudomonadota; class Gammaproteobacteria; order Burkholderiales; family JALYOK01; genus CADEHE01. Next base: position 7,687 of record CAZAWU010000017.1, on the reverse strand, counting down.
GCACAGCACGACCTGTTCGCCGAACAAATCGGTCTCGGTTTCCTCACGGAAATTGGTTTCGATCACGCCCGCGCGCGCGCCGCCGATGGCAGCCGCGTAGGAGAGCGCGAGATCGCGTGCCTTGCCGCTTTTGTCTTGTGCCACTGCGATCAAGCACGGCGTGCCGCCGCCTTGCGCGTAGGTCGAACGCACGGTGTGGCCGGGCGCTTTCGGCGCGATCATGACCACATCGATATCGGCGCGCGGCACCACTTGGCCGAAGTGGATGTTGAAGCCGTGCGCGAATCCGAGCGTCGCGCCCTTCTTCATGTTGGGCTCGACTTCCGATGCGTAGGTTGCGGCGATGTGCTCGTCCGGCATCAGCATCATGACGAAGTCGGCGCTTTTCACAGCGTCGCCGACTTCCTTGACTGTCAGGCCGGCGTTCTTCGCTTTGTTCCACGACGCGCCGCCTTTGCGCAAACCGACGGTGACCTTTACGCCGGACTCGTTCAAGTTCAGCGCGTGCGCATGGCCCTGCGAACCATAGCCGATGATGGCGATTTTTTTGCCGCGCACGAGCGATAGATCTGCATCTTTCTCGTAATAGACTTTCATTTAAATGTCCTCTTGTAGTGAAACGTGAAGCGTGAAAAGTGAAATGTAAAACCGATCACCAGCCACTTTTCACGTTTCACTTTTCACAAAAATCACACCCTCATTATCCACTCACCGCGCCCGATGCCGCTCGGCCCAGTGCGCACCGTTTCTAGAATGACGCTCTTGCCCAAGCCCTCGATGAACGCATCGAGTTTGTCGCTCGTGCCGGTCAGCTCGATGGTGTAAGTCTTGTCGGTGACGTCGACGATGCGCCCACGAAAAATATCCGCAGTGCGTTTGATCTCTTCACGATCTTTGCCGACGGCACGCACCTTTACCAACATCAACTCGCGCTCAATGTAGCGGCCTTCGTTCAGGTCGACCACTTTGACCACTTCAATCAGCTTGTTCACCTGCTTAGTGATCTGCTCGATCACTTCGTCAGAACCGCTGGTGACGATGGTCATGCGCGAGAGCGTCGGGTCTTCCGTCGGGGCAACGGTTAGCGATTCGATGTTATAGGCGCGCGCCGAAAACAAGCCAGCCACGCGCGACAACGCCCCCGCTTCGTTCTCCAAAAGCAAAGAAAGGATATGTCTCATTTTGATGTGAACCTTGTTTTGCTGAGAACTCGCTCACGAGTCCCCGACCCCCTGACTTTTGGTCAGGCCCTGTTACCGGGCGACGCCGGCTCGTGGCCAACGTGCCAACTGCTCACAGCACAGCTTGCCTACAACTCTTCGGCGAGCACCATCTCCGTCAGACCTTTGCCGGCTTGCACCATCGGGTAGACGTTCTCGGTTTGATCGGTGATGAAATCCATGAACACCAAGCGGTCCTTCATTTTGAACGCTTCTTTGAGCGCGCCTTCGACATCACCGGGCTTTTCGATCAACATGCCGACGTGGCCGTAACTCTCGGCAAGCTTAACGAAATCCGGCAGCGCGTCCATGTACGACTCGGAATAACGGTTGCCGTGCATCATCTGCTGCCACTGGCGCACCATGCCGAGGTAGCGATTGTTGAGATTCACAATCTTGATCGGCAGATGATATTGCTTGCAGGTGGACAGTTCTTGAATACACATCTGGATGCTCGCCTCGCCGGTGATACAAGCGACATCCATGCTCGGAAACGCCTGCTTGGCGCCCATCGCATACGGCAGTCCGACGCCCATGGTGCCCAGCCCGCCGGAATTCAGCCAGCGGCGCGGCTTGTCGAACTTGTAGAATTGCGCCGCCCACATCTGGTGCTGACCCACGTCCGAGGTGACGATCGCATCGCCCTTAGTCACCTCGTAAAGTTTCTCGACCACGAACTGCGGCTTGATGATCTTGCTGGTGCGGTCGTAACGCAGGCAATCCTTGGTCTTCCAGATTTCGATCTGCGCCCACCACGCTTTCAGCGCTTGCGGATCAGGACGCGGCTTTTCGCTCTTCAACGTGCGCAGCATCTCCTCCAGCACGTCGTTGATGTTACCGACGATCGGCACATCGACTTTCACGCGCTTGGAGATCGACGACGGGTCGATATCGATGTGGATTATGCGCCGCTCGGGATTGAAAAAGTGCTTGGGATTGCCGATGACGCGATCGTCAAAACGCGCACCGACCGCGAGCAGCACATCGCAATGCTGCATTGCCATGTTCACTTCGTAGGTGCCGTGCATGCCGAGCATACCCATGAACTGCGGATCGTTGGCTGGATAGCCGCCCAGCCCCATCAGCGTGTTGGTGCACGGATAGCCGAGCAGGCGCACGAGTTCGGTCAGCTGCGGCGCGGCATTGCCCAAGATCACACCGCCGCCGGTGTAGATCATCGGGCGCTTGGCCTCGAGCAACATCTGCACCGCTTTCTTGATTTGGCCCGAATGACCTTTGGTCACCGGGTTGTACGAACGCATGCTGATTTCCGCCGGGTACTCGAACTCGCACACCGCGGTGCTCACATCCTTCGGCACATCGACCACGACTGGGCCGGGGCGCCCGGTCGCCGCCAGGTAAAAGGCTTTCTTCATGGTGACGGCGAGATCCTTGACGTCCTTCACCAGAAAGTTGTGCTTCACGCACGGGCGCGTAATGCCCACGGCGTCGCACTCCTGAAATGCGTCAAGGCCGATGGCATGCGTGGGCACTTGGCCGCTGATGATCACCATCGGGATCGAATCCATGTAAGCGGTGGCGATGCCGGTCACCGCATTAGTGACACCAGGCCCAGAGGTCACCAACGCTACGCCGACTTTGCCGGTCGCGCGCGCGTAGCCATCGGCGGCATGTACCGCCGCCTGCTCGTGGCGCACCAGAATATGCTTGACCTTGTCTTGCTTGAACAGCTCGTCGTAGATGAACAGAACTGCACCGCCTGGGTAACCCCAGACGAATTCGACGCCTTCGGCGGCGAGGCTATGAATGAGTATTTCGGATCCGGATAACTGCATGGCGGCCTAGCAAAGCTCTGTTTCTAGTTTTTGGGCGAAACCTTGAACGATAACGACTGACGATGCTGCGGTCAACTGTTGAGGAGGCGCGGGGTGTGAAGGAGGCGCGGGGGAACCCCCTCCCCCCGCGCTCGTGCTAGACGCGAAGTCGACGAAAGTGGGTGTGCTGCGCACACCTCGAGGTGAAAAGCAACGGCGGCCCGGTTTCTGCCGCGTAGCGCACCTACTTCAGGCACGGCCTATGAAGCAAGGAGCACAATGCCTTCCAAAAGGAGTGCGGCCGGTGTTGCTTCTTACTTCAAGGTGTGCGCAGCACACCCTGTTTCATCGACTTCGCCTCCCAAGGCGAGCGCGGGGGTAGGGGGTTCCCCCGCGCCTCCTTAACCCGGGGGTTCCCCCGCGCCTCATTATCAGGCACAATGCCGCACCCGGCGTTAACAGTCTGTTTCTAATAGGGAACCTCGGTTCCTTACACAAGTCGGGACCACGCTCGGCGGGAAAAGCAAACTGGCTAGTTCACAGGAGCTCTCAGATTTCTTAAGCAAGGTTGAGCGGCGTGCGTTTCGGCATGCGATGTTCACCGTGCGCAACGAGGAGCTGGCGCTGGATATTGTCCAGGACGCCATGATGAAGCTCGCCGAAAAATATGGCGGGAAGCCTCAGGAAGAGCTGCCGATGCTGTTCCAGCGTATCTTGCAAAACGGCATCCGGGATCACTTCCGGCGCCAAAAGGTGCGCTCGCTATGGACGATGCCTTTGGCGCTGCTTTCCGGTAACAAGGAGGACGCCGAGGAGCATGATCCGCTGGAAACGATGGAGGTCGAGGGCGAAGCCAATATCTCCGACTCGCCGGCCGCTCAGCTCGAGCAGAAGCAGGTCATGAACTTCATCCAAGACGCCATCGAACGGCTGCCCACCCGTCAACGACAGGCTTTCCTGCTACGTTACTGGGAAGAACTCGATGTTGCCGAAACGGCCGTTGCGATGGGCTGCTCCGAGGGCAGCGTCAAAACCCATTGCTCCCGGGCAGTGCAAGCCCTGTCGGCCGTTCTCAAGGCAAGAGGAATTTCGCTGTGAACAAAACAGAATTCGTCGAAAAAGTCGTATCACTGCTGGAGCAAAGCAGCGCGCCCATGGTCAACGAACGCGTCGCCAAACGCCTCGTGGACGCACGTGTCAACGCACTGCGCGTCGCGCAGCGGCGTGAAGCGGGCGGCTTGGGGGCGTGGGCCGTGCGCCTAGCCGGCGCGCTCTCGCCCATGCGCGCTGGATTCGCGGGACTCGCTGTTGCCGCGCTAGCATGGGGCATTGTGCAATGGCAGAATCGCGCTCCGGTGCAGCCGGATTCCATCGACTTAGCCCTGCTGGTAGACGATGCGCCACTGTCCGCCTATACACGCCCCGATTTCGACACATGCCTGAACAACTCCTGCTAACTCGCGCCGCACAGGGGCTGCGACTCTGCGCCGCCGCTCTTCTGCTGGCAGCATCCGCCGCTTGGGCTGAGCCGGCGTGGGAGGCGCTGACGCCGGAACAGCAGCAAATCCTGGCTCCGGTGCAGCCGGAATGGAAAAGCCTGTCGCCCGCGCAGCGGCACAATCTGCTCGACGTTGCCAAAGAATATCCAAAGCTCAATGCCGAGCAACGCAAGCGCTTCCAGCGCCGCTTGCCCGAGTGGTCAAAGCTCAGCCCCGAAGAGCGCAATGCCGCACGCGAGAACTTTCGCGAGCTGCACAATCTGCCACCCGGGCAGCGCGAAGACATCAAAAAGAAGCTCAAAGACGTGCCCTGAGGATGCGGGTTGAGGACGGCAGCCGACGATGCCCGCCGAATCGATCCGCCAGCGCTGGGATTTGATGTTACCGTACATACAGCTCCCAGATTATGGATAAGATTGTCGATCATTCTTTATGATGGCCTACTACTCTTCGGGGTATTGTTCGTCGCAGGACTCGCATTCGAGCTAGCGACGGGCTATCGCGGCGAAGTTGGCCGCCGCCTTTGGTTTCAGGCTTACTGCGCAGGCATCATCGCCGCTTACTTCATCTGGTTTTGGACGCGACATGGCCAAACGTTGGCCATGCGCGCTTGGCGAACGCGACTTATCGCCGCGAACGGGGCGCGCTTGACCTGGCGTCAGGCGGGTGCGCGTTTTCTGCTCGCGGCTCTGGGCTGGACACTGGCGGGATTGACTTTATGGTGGAGCCTCTTTGACCGCGACCGCCAGTACCTGCACGACCGGCTCGGTGGAACCCGCTTGACGCGCAGTTGAAGCACGTTGCCAGTTGCGCAATTCTGCCTATCTCGGTCGCGTATAATTTGCGCCCTTGTGTAGGCTGATTGGCAACGCATGCACCGGGCCGCAGGTAGAATCAGGCGACGCGAAAGCCAGCGCGGTAGAGCGTAGTGGCGCGCATCAAGCTCATTACTTTCGCGCAGGCGGCGGCCATGCTGCAGCCCCATATGAAAGGCAACGCGGCGGCATGGCTAACGGCGGATCAACAAGCCGAACCGCAACAACTGCGCTGCGCGCTGGTGCGCGGGCGGCGCTACTACTCAGCTGCGGATGTGGCCGCATTCATCGTGCGCCTGCTCAACCCAAACGCGGTGATCGAAGACGTGCCGCGCGATTTCACGTTCGCCCAGCGCAAGCGCACGGAGCGGCGCCAGCGCGTTGAGCGGCGCGTCAAACACGTTGCCATGCCCCCGCATCTTGAGCGGCGCGATCCCAACCGCGTGGATCGCCGTAAGCAGCGCGACCGGCGCGGTGGCAAGGTGTAGGTCATCACGCTAACGCCGTTCGACGGTGTAGTTGAGCGCCAGCGCTAGCAACAAGAACGCCGCCGCGGGCGCGAGCGAAGCCAGTATCGGATTCCAGTCGTTGATGACGGCAAGATTATTGGTCAGCCGTGTTAGTGAATGGAACGCGATGCCGAGCATGATGCCCAGGAAAATGCGCCCGCCGACAGTCGCGCCGCGATGCTGGAAAACGACGAACGGCACCGCCAGCACCATCATGACGATGGTCGAGAGCGGGTAAACAAACTTGAACCAGAGCGCGAGATCGTAGCGCAGCGTTCTCTGCTTGTTCTCGCTCAAGTGATCGATGTAAGTGAGCAGATTCCAGGCTGACATCTGCTCCGGTTTCACCAACATCACGCCAAAAATTTCCGGCGTCAGCACCGTTTGCCACTCGGCCTGCGGCACTTTACTCAGCGCGATCCGTCCGTCGTGCAAACGCGTCTCCTGCACGTCGCTGATGCGCCATTTATTGTTGCCTTGGTACTCGCCCTTGGCGGCGATCTGAATGCGGCTCAAGCGAAAACTCTTGTCGAACTCATAGATGCGCACGTTGCGTAAGCTGGCATCGGGCAGCATCTCTTGCACGTTGATGAAACGCTTGTCGTCTTTTACCCACAAGCCCGAGCGGAACTGCTGGCCGACCACGGAGTTGAGCGCCTCCAAGCGAAAGCGCTGCGCCAAGCGCTCGGTGAACGGCACGATGAACTCGCCGGTAAGAAAACTCACCGCCGCCAAGCCGAGGCCGAGCGCGACCAACACGCCGGCGAAGGCGCCGAGCGACATGCCCGCTGTGCGCATCACCGTCACTTCTGAATTACCCGAAAGTACCGCTAGCGCGGCCAGCGTGCCGATCAGCGCGGCGATCGGCAGCGTTTCGTACACATAACTCGGCATCGACAGCGCGACGTAAGTGAATACGCGCCGCAAGCCATAATTGCCCTTACCGAGATCGTCGAGTTCTTGAATGAGATCGACGAGCGAAAACAGCAGCACCAGCGCCAGCAGCACCAGTGCTGTCATCGACAGCACTTCTTTGGAGAGATAGCGGGCGAGGATCTTCATGGGCTAAAAGCAGCGCGGGGGTTAAAGGAGGCGCGGGGGAACCCCCTGCCCCCGCGCTCTTTCTCGATGCGCCGTGCACAAATAGGCGCGCGTCGCGCGCAGCAAGAAAATGGAGGGTATGCGCGCCGAAGACCGAGCGAAGCTTTTCATTTTGGCGCCGTTCGACGACTAGAACGCCCCGGCACTCTCATTACGTAATCGCCACGCTGGTGGGTCTTGTGCAAAACATCAAACGTGTTGACGTAGCCCGGGCTCACGCCCTTGCGCGGTCTGATTTCCCACACAAGTTTGTTGTCGCGCAGGCTCAACGCGGCACGAAACTTACCGCTTTCCCGCGAGTTAGTGAATGTAACATCGGCCCTATTGCCGCGCACTCTGCCAACAATGTCGCCATCCGCACCGCGGCCAGCCTGGCAAGAGCGGTGCGTCTTGTCCTCAAGCGTCTGCGGATCAACGTCGACGAATACGTCGCTGCGAAAATTAACGGTACTGTAGGAACCGGTTAGACGATTGCCGACCTGCGTGAGTCTTAATTCGAAGACGCGCCAGACCTCAGCAGTTTCGGCATCGGTGCACGGAAATCCGCTCTGCAGATCGGCTGGCAAGGTATCACAACGTTCGCAGGTGTAGTCGCGCGCCCACACACCACCAAAATCGGCGTCCCCAGCCAGGCAAGGCAGGGCCGTGGCCCAAAGAAACAGGACCAGCAGCCCGCCCGCAAAACTCACGATGCCTGCTTTAGTTGATCCAAAATCGCCGGGTTCTCCAACGTCGACACATCCTGCGTGATAGTTTCGCCCTTAGCCA
>CAZAWU010000016.1:0-34846 GCA_964488915.1 uncultured Burkholderiales bacterium | reverse complement strand
ACGCGCTATGGCTCGATTTCTCGCCATCTTTTGTAGCATTAAGAGTGAAGCACTAAATTAGGACGTCGCGGCGAACTGCTAAGCTTACGCCACCATGAACCGCGTCCGCGACATTCTGCTCAATCCGCTCGACTCCGCGCGCGACGACGCGTATTGGCGCATCTATCATGATCTGCTGCGCCCGAAAGGTGGACCGCCCCTCGATGGCGAGGAAACGTCGAGCGTGTTCGAGTTTCTGCACAGCAATGCGCTCGCCCTACGCGAGCGCGCTTGGTTGTGGAAGCTGTTGCTGTTGGGAACGCCGACGCCTGAGGTGCGCGATCAAGCGCTGGTCTGCCTCGATAATCGGAATGAAAACGGCTACCTGCGCGGTCTCGCGTTCTTGTACCTGCGTACGCATGCGCCGGAGTTAGTGCCGGAGCTGGTCACGCGCTACGCAGACGACCCGACGCCGCGCGTGCGCTACCACATCGCCTCGACCTTGAACGATCCAGATCGGCGCCGCGCCGTGATGGAAGCGATCCTGCCGGATATCGAATATGACCACGAGTTGTACGATGCTATCTTGTTGGAGTTGTAAAGCGCTCCATCAGTAACACCACCTTGAGAGAGGTTCTCGCTACGCGGTTTAGGCAAATACTAGATGAAGGATACAGCCGAGAATCAGGCGAGGCCTCATCAGCAATCTGATACCTACATAGGTTTAACGTCGTAACCCTTCGCGCGCAACGCCTCGATCAAACTACGTTCGCCAAGCAAGTTGACCGCGCCGACCACGACGAGATGCTTCTTGCCGCTGGCGAGATAGCCCTCGATCTGCTCCAGCATCGCCGGCTGCCGCGCATAAAACAAAGTCTCGCGCAGTTGATCGGCTTTTGGATAGAGTTTCTCGTTGGCCAGCATCGCATCGATAAAACCCTGTTCGTCACCCTTACGCATGGTGCGCCACAACGCATCGAGCCCTTTTACTAGGCGCCGGTCGCGCACCTCTTCCAATAGGCCGCGCAGCATGGCTTGCTGCAATTCATCCGAGACGGTGTTCAGGTACTTGGCCGAAGCATCGGCAGGCTCCATCGCACCGATCTGCTTATCCGAGCCCTTGGCAAGCGCGTAGACCACTAAATCGGTCGAGTAGTCGCTCACGAAACCGGCGTTGGCAAACTCTTTGAAGATGACCTGGAAGTAGAACATCCACGGGCGCATGGCGCGCAACTCGTTTTCGGCGATGTCGTAATTGAGTGCGAGCGTGAATATCTCCTCGTAGAGATCGCGCGGCAGGTGCTGGTCGAGCGTATCGCCCGAATCGTAGATGCCGAGCTTGAGCGCGCGTTCAGAACCTTCGCTGTCGGCCGAATCCGACTCGAAGATCACTACATCGCTTTCCCGCAGCGCTTGCCCGACCGCATCCGGCATCGGATAAAAAGCGCGTTTGCCGACACTCAGCCCGCCGAGCAGAAAAACCTTGTTACCGGCCTTTTCTACTTGCCAAAGAAACGCCTTCTCCCAAGCGCCGTCTTGCGCGCGTGCCGGAAGCGCCAACAACATGATCAGCAGAACACCGAGTCTGCAAAGCGTGTGCATAAGTGGACTCCAATGCTTTCTGGGAGGCTGCGAAAGCGTGCGGCGACAACCGCCGCTTGAGAGGCGGTGTGAGTGCCCGACGCGTCCTCGCAAGCCGCGGCTCAGATGGCGTCTTCGTTGAGTTCGCCGGTGCGGATGCGTACGACGTGGCCGACGTCGGTCACGAAAATCTTGCCGTCTCCGATCTTGCCGGTGCGCGCGGCGCGCACGATGGCTTCGATTGCCTTGTCTTCGAGGTTAGCCGGAATCACGACCTCGATCTTCACTTTCGGCAAGAAATCGACAACGTATTCCGCTCCGCGATACAGCTCGGTGTGCCCCTTCTGGCGGCCGAAGCCCTTCACTTCCGTTACCGTCAGTCCGGATATGCCGATCTCCGAAAGCGCTTCGCGCACTTCGTCGAGCTTAAAGGGTTTGATAACCGCTTCAATTTTCTTCACGGGCACGCTCCTCGAGTTGTCCCGTTCAGGATGAGCTTGTCGAAGCGCATCGCCAAAGTAGCGGCCCGCATGCCGCGGCAGCACCCTTCAACAGCCTCAAGGCGAACGGTAATTTCTTTACGCCGAATAGTTCGATGTTATCGGATAACGCCAGTCTTTGCCAAACGCGCGCTCGGTGATGCGCACGCCCACGGGCGCCTGGCGGCGCTTGTACTCGTTGATCTTGATGAGCCGCACGACGCGCTTCACGTCGGCCTCGGCGTAGCCTTGGCGGATGATCTCCTCGGGTGACTGGTTCTCTTCCATGTAACGCTCGACGATCGCGTCCAGCACCTCGTACGGCGGCAAGCTGTCCTGGTCGGTTTGATCGGGCCGCAATTCGGCGCTTGGCGCGCGCGTGATGACGCGCTCTGGGATCACCGGAGAAATGGTGTTGCGATAGCGTGCCAGCCGGTACACCAGCGTCTTGAAGATATCCTTCAGCACTGCGAAGCCGCCAGCCATGTCGCCGTAGAGCGTGCAATAACCGACCGCCATCTCGCTCTTGTTGCCGGTGGTCAGCACGATGGAGCCGTACTTGTTCGACAGCGCCATCAACAGGGTGCCGCGGATACGCGCCTGAATGTTCTCCTCCGTCGTATCGAATGCTCTCCCGCGAAACTCGTCCTCGAGCGCGGCGAGGAAGCTATCGTACACCGGCTTGATCGGCAGCACGCTGGCGCGCACATTGAGTGCCGCCACCATGTTCTGTGAATCTTCCAAGCTCATCGGCGCGTTGAATTGCGAAGGCATCATGACAGCATGCACTTTATCGGCGCCGAGCGCGTCCACCGCTACGGTAAGCGTCAGCGCGGAATCGATGCCGCCGGACAGGCCGAGCAGCACGCCGGGAAAGCCGTTCTTGTTGACGTAGTCGCGTACCCCTAGAGTCAAGGCCGAATACACGATCTGCTCACGGCTCATGAGCGCGGCGATTGCGCCCGGAACCGGCGCGCCATCGCGCACTTCCACCAGTGCCTGCGCTTCTTCGAAGGCGGGCAACTGCTGCGTCACAGTGCCGGCCGCGTCCATGACGAAGGAGGCGCCATCGAACACGAGTTCGTCTTGTCCGCCGACTTGATTGCAGTAGATGACCGGCGCGCGCACTTTCGCGATCGCGGCACCGACCACGTCGTAGCGCGTCGACTGCTTGTCTAAGTGATACGGCGAACCGTTCGGCACCAGCAGCACCTGCGCGCCGGCGGCGCAAGCGGCTTCGGCGGGACCTTCCTCCCAGATGTCCTGACAGATCGGCACGCCGAAGCGTACGCCGCCCAGCTCGAAGACCAGCGGCGCTGTTCCCGGCTCGAAGTAGCGCTGCTCGTCGAACACGCTGTCGTTCGGTAAGCGCATCTTGTGCCCCGTCGCCGCGATACGCCCGTCGCGCAGCAGCGATACCGCGTTGTAGCGCAACCGGTCGACCCGCACCGGATGACCCACGAGCACAGCGATCCCTTGGCATGTTTGCGCGAGTTCGCGCAACTTATGGTCGCAGTCGGCGATAAAGCTGTCGCGCAGAACTAGATCTTCAGGTGGGTAGCCGCACAGACCCAGCTCGGAAGTAAGCAGCAGCGCCGCGCCGGCGGCACGCGCACGCGCGGCGTCAGCGGCGATCTTGGCCGCGTTGCCGGCGAGATCGCCGACCACGAAGTTGATTTGGCTAACAGCAATAAGCATGAATTACGCGCAAGCGGCGATGCGAGGGAGGGATCGCTTATCATAGCATCGTGCTTACTTGCCTCCGATGCCTGTGCCGATGCAGAAGTCCGATCCGACAACCGCGGAATATCGACTCGAGATTCATGACGACCTCGGGCAGATCGAACCTCAGGCTTGGGACGCGCTTGCGCCAGCGCATTTGCTGACGCGCCACGCCTTCCTGCGCGCATTCGAGACGACCGGTTGCGTCGGCGGGGGCACGGGTTGGCAACCGCAGCATGTGACGCTGTGGCGCGGCGGCGAATTGCACGCCGCCGCGCCGCTGTACTTCAAGTATCACTCTTATGGCGAATATGTCTTCGACTGGGCCTGGGCCGATGCGTACGAGCGCGCCGGTGTTCGCTACTACCCTAAAGCCCTGTGCGCCATCCCGTTTACACCAATCGGCTGCCCCAAATTGTTGGCACTGGACGATACCGCGCGCGGCGCGCTGGCGCATGCGTTGTTGAAGTTCGCGCGCGACTGCCAACTGTCGTCGCTACATTGCCTGTTTCTCGGTGATGACGAACGGCGGCTGTTCCGTAGCCTGGGTTTGCTGGAGCGCAGCGGCGTGCAGTACCATTGGGAAAATCGCGGCTACGCCGATTTCGACGCGTTTCTCGCTGATTTCAGCCGTGACAAGCGCAAGAAGATCAAGCAGGATCGGAAGAAAGTCCACGAACAGGGTGTACGCTTTCGCTGGGTGCTAGGCGCCGATTGCACCGAGGCAGATTGGGCGCTATTTAATAAGTGTTACCGGCAAACCTACCGCGAGCACCACTCGAGCCCATATCTGAACCTGGCGTTTTTTCGGACCTTGGGCGAGCTTGTCCCGCAACATGTGCTGCTTGTGGTCGCTTCGGCGGATGAGCAAGACGTCGCCAGCGCGCTGTTTTTGTTTGACGAGAGCCGTCTGTACGGGCGCTACTGGGGCAGCGTTGCGGCGATTCCAAATCTGCACTTTGAAGTGTGCTATTACCAGGCCATTGAGTTCTGCATCGCGCGTGGCTTGCGTGTTTTCGAAGGCGGTGCGCAAGGTGAGCACAAGATCGCACGCGGTCTACTGCCGGTGCCGACGCACTCGGTGCACTGGCTAGCGGATGCAAGCTTCGCCGAGGCGATCGCGGCGTTCCTGCGCCGCGAGTCGGCGAAAGTGGAGAGCTACCTAGCGGCGCGGCAAGAACATTCGCCGCTGAAGACCTACCAGACGCCCATTCAAATTGAGTGAGCCGCTACGCTAACGCTCACCGCGCTGCAGCGCAGCCACACCGCTAACCGTATGGCCATCGACTTGCAAACCATACGCGTTGAGCAGCGCTTCCGCAGCGGTGCCAACGAAAGCGCCTCTAGTATTGCCAATGCCATCGGTCACTTCGTTCGGCGCACGGCAATGCTTGCAGCTGACCTCCAAAGCCATGCCGGGACCGATGAGGTCTGCGAGGGTGCCGTCGCCGCTGGCGTGCCACTTCGAGTCCGGTGCCGCGGCGATCGTTGCTGGCATGGTCACTTCCAACGAGTAGCTGGTTACGCGCTGCGTCGAAAAATTCACGCCAATCTCGAGTTTGTTGAGGGTGCCAACGGCACCAAGCTCGTTGGTCGGGCGTGTGGCGCCGATGACCCGGTACTCCGCGGTACGCAGAAAATTCAGCTCGCTGACTTGATCCATGCTCAGCACCTCGGGGCTGTGCGCGAAGTGTGCGGCGCCAACCGCCGTGCCCCCCGGCAAACTAAAGCCGCTCTCCCAGCGTCCCCAGACTATATTGTGCGGCTGCCGATTGTTCGGCGCATCGCTGACGACAGCATTGCTGGCGATAGTAAATGTACGGGTACCATCAACGCGTGCGGCCAAACTTGCGTGCTCGCCCACGGTTACGACACTGAAAACCACTGGCGTCATCAGCGAGTTGGTGACCGGCGGCGGGGGTGGCGAGGGTTCGGCTGCGGGCGGAGCGGCCGAGAGGTTCAGTCCGTCAGCTGTCTTAAGCGGCTGCGTCACGGAGGCGGCGGAGTCGCCGCCGCTGCCGTCACTAGCACCGCTGCGACTAGCGCGGCTCGCTTGCGATCCACGTTTAGCCACTGGAACAGCGCCAGCGCTGTTCGAGTACAACGCCGGCACTTCGGGTAGGATTACCGGCGCGGTGGTCGCGTTCGCGGCGTAGCCGACTTCACCGGGGTTCACCACAATGAAGCCGTGGGCGTTCTCGACCACCGTCGCCCCGACGTTGACTTTGTCGTAAGTGCCGGGGGCGATGCCTTGCGCTGCATCGCTCGGCTCCACTGCAAACGGTTCGTGATCTGTGCCGCGCACGCCGATACTGGCGCTTGGTGTCTGAATCAGGTAGTTCTGCTTGTTGGTCTTGCCGATCTCTCCGGTGACCGCGCGCACGCCGCCTTTTTCCAGACGAAAGTGGGCGCGCTCGGTCCCGTCCTCCTTCCCGGAAAACTGGAACGCCTTGACAATGAGGCGTGTGTTGGGCCGAATCACGAGGATGCCGCCGTCGTTCATCCGCACCTGCGCCATCGCCGGCTGACCGGAGGCGATGGTATCGCCCTCCTCGACTGCGAGCCCCTTCACCGCCAGTCGTTGGGCACCCGCTTTGCCAACCAAGCGCACGTCGCCGGTAACAAATTGAAACTTTCCTACCCCTGCAATCGCCGGCACGGCGCTCAGCAGTGCCGCCACGCAGATGGCAACAGATCCGAAGTTGAAGCTATTCATACGACCCTCATCAATCTGACCGACCCACGAGCGCAGAGTGTAATGTCATCAACACGCCACCCCGGTGCTCGTTACACTCTTTTGCATCCACTAAAACTCGCGCCGCAGGGATAGGCCGGCCTCGGTACGCTTGAAATCGTAGGGCGCGAGATTGGAACTCTGGCGCGTCCAGCTCAATTGTGGGCGTAGTGTCCATTGTTTTGCCGTCCCTATCTGTTGGCTAAGGGCCACGGTCACGTCCACACGGCTATCGGTCCGCTTCTTCAAGAAAAACGGGTCGGTCTTACTATAGTTGCCACGCTGTGACGCGACGTTCCACGACAGCGACCGGGACACACCCAGCGCCACACGACCGCTGACACCGGCGCCCGCCAAGCGTTTGTTACCCTGCAAATTGCCGCCCGTGTCATCTTCGTAGCCCGCCAATAGATAAGGAGATACTACCGCTTGCTTCTCCTCGCTAATGACAAACGATAAGCCGATCAGGCCTACACTTTGGTTAGCATCGAACACTTTCGCATCGGTCTGGCGGTAGCGCAGGCGAGTGTGCTGAAGGGCTGTCACCAGTTGCTTGCTCGCGCTCAAGTTGTAGCGCCACTCAAACCCGGCACCGTGGTGCTTGCGATAGCTCTCGTCTCCTAACTGCATGGAACCGAGCGACAGCGCGAAGCGCAATCGCGCACGCTCGCGGCTCCACGCTGGACCAAGCCGCGCATCGACTGAGCTCAGGTGGAACTGATGCACATCCTGGTTGCGCTTGGTGCTGGCATCGAGATTGGCAAACCACGCGAACGTCGGACTAACAGCGTAGTCGAACGCGACGCCGCCGCCGAGACCAAGGAAGGCGTCCTTCTGCCTTGTGCTATCGGCGGAAAGCTGAATAGAGTCCTGTAGCAACGGCACGAACACGTCGCGCTCGCTCGTGGCGAAGTTGACGTTGCTGTCGTGCCCCAGGGTCGCTGACAGGTAGCCTTTGACTTGAGCGCCTAGCCTCGGTTGGGGCCGATCCAACTGCGCGAGCAATGCCGTGAGCTGCCGGCGCGTAGCTTCGGATGGATTGAGCTTGAGCGCCGCTTCGAAATCGGTGCGTGCATCTTGCGTGTTGCCTAGCGCGGCATATGCGCGGCCGCGGTCAATGAGCGCGCCGCCATGTTGCGGATTGAGCGCAAGTACGCGGTCGAACGCTAGCGTAGCCTTGTCCGGCTTGCCCGCATCGAGGGCGGTGACGCCGAGTAGATAGTCGAAATCGCCGTCACCAGCGCCTTCGAATTCCACTTGACTCAGCAGTTCGTACGCCTTCTGCGCCTGCCGTGCCTCAAGCAACGCTTTGGCTTGCGATACGCGCTGACTCAGATCGGCGCTCGTTGCGTCATGCGCAGCGCCGGCTTGGTCGGCCGCTAGCGCTAGCTGCGTTGCACAGGCAAAACCAAGCAAGACGCGATAGACGAGCCGTGCGCAGCGGATGCCCTTAGAGCGGTTCGTCATCGCAGGCGTCAAAACAGTCCTAGCGTATCCAAATGCACGTGCAATATGGTAACAAAACGGGTGGGGCAACGCCCCACCGCCTCTATTGGTCCACGCGAACCTGGAAACTCACCGCGCCGCTCCCGCTCGACGGCAAATTTCCGGTGACAGTCCAGCGCACCGGTCCGGTTGCATTGGCCGCTGGCTGCACACTCACACTGCAGCTCGTACCAGCGGGCACGCTCGGACATGCGGCGCTGGCGCCGATATAGGTGGTAAACGCGGGGGTAGTATCGGAAATGACGATGTTGGTCAGCGCACCGCTGCTGGTGTTGGTGTAGGTGATCGTGTACGTCAATATTGCCCCGGGCAGAGCCGTTGGGCTGGACACCGTCTTGACCAACTGTAGGCCGGCGCTGGTGGGCAAACCCACGGTAGTGATGTCCGCGCGAACCGTATTCGCATTGAGCGCCGGGTTCGCGTTGGTGTAGGTAAAGCCGGCCGTCACGCTAATTTGATCTCGCGCGCCCGAGGGTGCGCCTGCCGGAATGAACTCGCGCACGATAATGCAAACTTGCTGACCCGCCGTGACCACAGTAGCACCGGTGAGTGGACCGGATGCCTCGCCTGTCTGCAGCACGCCGTCGCAATTGCTGTCGCGGTAGATCGTGTTTTGCCAACCGGCTAACGCCGGCGTGGCGATGTTGGTCGTGCTGAAAACGACGCTACCGCCCGTTCCCGCGGTGAAAGCATGCGGATAGTTGAGGTTCGTTCCCGGCAAACCGTTTTGCGCACCGTCGGTGGTAAAGCTGTTGGGTGGAACGTCAGCAAAATTGACGCCGGTGTAACTCGTTCCCGCTGCGAACGTGAAAGTCGTGGTGTCGGCTGCGCGGTCGTAACCAGTCGCACCCGTCGTCGTGCCGCGGTTGCCGCCCGTGGATACGTACCCGCCAAGATTCGTTTGCGTTATCACGACGGAGCCGCTGGCCGCCGCGGGAATCCACAAAGTGTAGTTGCCCGCCGCATCGGTCACCGCCGTATCGCAAAGGGCGCTCGCACAGGCGGCGTTAGTTGCGCGCACGGCTACGTTGGCCAGCCCAACTTCACCGCCGTCCTGCGTCCCGTTGTTCGGAACGCCGCTTAGAACGCCGTTGTCATTGAACACACGGCCGCTCAGGCTCGAACCATTGAACAAGCCGAAGTTCTGCACGATCAAATTGGAGCCGGTGATCACAATTGCCTTGGCGCCATTGGGCACTTCAGTGCCAAGCCAACCCGCCGGGTTGTTGGGCGTGATGTCGCTCAACGTGCCGTTCGTGTCCAAGATCAAGCAGTAGTCTCCCGCCGGATACGGCGCGATTGAGTAAGCGCCTGTAGATCCGTCGACGTTTGCCGCAATGAGAGCGGGCCCGTTGCAAGTCGCGCCGCTGCGCGTGGCGAGCTTGACGAAGAATGTTTGACCGGTCCCTGCCTCGGCGCCGTCACGCGTAGCGTTGTGATTGACATCCGCATAGACAATCCCCGAAATTCCGAAGCCGGCGACCGTCAGACTTGCTGTGTTGCTCGTATCAGACGGCGGCGCCTCGTTGCTCGTCAGCGCGCTGGTCGTATTGTTGTAGGTGCCGGTTGCGTTGGCGGTAACGGCAATACTGATCGAGCAGTTAGCCGCCGCCGCCAGGCCGCCGTTGGTCAGCCCGATTGCGGCCGAATCAGCCGCTGCGCCGCTCACTGTTCCGCCGCACGTGTTAGTCAAGTTGGGAACGGCGTGTACGCGCATGCCGCTCGGAAAGAGATCATTGAGAGCTACTCCGCTCAATGCCGTGCTGCGCGGATTGGTAATAGTAATGGTCAGCGTCGAGGGCGCGCCAGCGGTGATCGAGGCAGGAGCGAACGCCTTGGTGATGGTCGGCTGGGGTTGTACCGTCAGCGTGGCGTTCGCGGCGGCGCCATTGCCAGCGTTCGTGGTTGTGACCGTTCCAGTCGAGTTGTTGTAGGCGTTGGCGCTCGCGCTAGTTACGCTTATGGTTACCGTGCAACTGCCGCCTGCCGCGATGGTGCCATTGGTCAGCGCGACCGAACCGCCGCCGGGGCTTGCGATGACGGTACCGCCCGCGCAAGAGGTAGTAGCATTAGTCGTCGCCGCATTGACCATTCCTACCGGGTAGGTATCGGTAAACGCCGCGCCTTGGATCGCTTCGGAAGTATTTGGATTGGTCAGCGTGATGGTCAGCGTGCTTTCCCCATTGATGCTAATGGAGTTGGGCGTGAACGCTTTCGCCACTGTGGGCGGGGACATCACCGTCAGCGTCCCGACGACGCTCGAACTGGTACCAACATTAGATGTCGTCACGTTGCCGGAGTTGTTGTTGTAGACACCCCCCGTCGAGCTGGTCACGTTAACCGTCACCGTGCACGAACTGTTGGCGGGCACGGTGCCGCTCGAGTAAGCCAGCGAGGCACCATTTGCCGCCGCTGTCACGCTACCGCCGCTACAGTTGCTCACGGCGTTGGGCGCCGCCGTGTTACGCAGGTTCGTCGGATAGTTGTCTGTGAACCCCACCCCGGTGGCGTCGAATGCGTTGGGATTGGTCAATGTGATAGTGAGCACCGCGGTCGCGCCCTGCGCGATGACGTTCGGAGCGAACGTCTTGTTCACCGTCAGGGGCGGCGTGACCGTTAGTGTGGCGCTGGCCGGTGTGCCGTTAGACGCACCACCGGAAACCGTCAGGCCGCCGGCAGGGATCGTGTTCGGTGCCGTGCTGGTCGCTGTAACATTTACAGTAACCGTACAAGTGCTATTTGCCGGAATCGTGCCCCCGCTGAAGGCGATGGATGTTCCGTTCGCTGCAGCGGTGCGTGTACCAGCGCAGGTGCCGCCGGCTGCGGGCGTCCCCGTGTTGGTCATCCCGGTGGGATAGTTGTCGGTGAATGCGGCGCCCGTCATGTTGGCCGCGGTCGGATTGGTGAGCGTGATCGTCAGTACCGATGTCTGTCCAACCGTGATCGTCGCTGGAGAAAACGCCTTCGCGATGTCCGGTTGCCCCACGGATAAAACCGCGCTGGCCGTACTGCCGGTCAGCGCGATGGGACCCGTCGCCGCGACTTGCCCGGTCGTGTTGGTGTAGTTTCCTGCGGTGCCGCTGCGCACATTGAACTGCAGCGTGCAGCTCGCTCCGGCGGTTAGCGAAACGCCGGACAACTGAAAGCCGGTGTCCGGATTGGAGAAGGTCGTGCTGCCACCCTGGTCGCGCAGCGTGCCGCCGCAGCCATTGCTGAGCCCCGCCGTCGGTGATACGACGACGTTGGCCGGGAAGTTGTCGCTTACGCTGATTCCCGTGAGCGTCACGCCGTTGATGGCCGGATTGGTGATGATCACACGCATCTGGCTATCCCCGTTCACCGCCACCGTGTCCGGATTAAAGGATTTCGTAATGGTCGGCGCAATCAACACGCTCAGCGTGGCGCTCGCGCCGGAAGATGTCCCGGCGTTTGCTGTAGTCACAAAACCCGTTGTGTTGAAGTACCCGCCGGCATCGGAGCTGGTGACGGTGACGTCGATCCGGCAATTGCTGTTGGCGGGAATGGTGCCACCGCTAAACGTAAGCGAACTGCCGCCTGGAGCCGCAGCCGGCGTTCCTGCCGGGCACGTGGTGGAAACGTTTGGTACCGCTGCATTGACTAGCCCAACGGGGTAGAGATCGCTGAAAGCGACGCCAGTGACCGCAGTCGCGTTCGCGTTCGTCAGTGTGATGCGTAGCGTCGTCGTACCGTTCACGACGATGGTTGAATTGACGAACGTCTTGGCTACCGTTGGCACGGTAAGAGCCGTGACGTTGAGACTTGCGTTGGCAGCACTTCCCGTACCCGCACCGCTGGTCGTGATACTGCCGGTTGAGTTGTTGTAAGTGCCCGCTGAGGCGCTGGTCGCCAACACGGTGACAGTGCAGCTTCCGCTGGCGGCAAGCGTCCCACCGGACATGCCAATAGTATTTCCCCCATTCGCGCCGCCGACCAACGTTGCGGTCGAACCGGAACTGCAATTCAATGTTGGGCTCGCCGGATTGGCGTTGACCAACCCAGCGGGATAGGTGTCGGTAAAGGCGACGCCGCTGATCGCCGTCGTCGGATTTGGATTAGTGACGACGATGCTCAACAGCGTCGTCTCGTTTGGCGCGATCGACGCCGGAGCAAAGGACTTGCTTGCCGTCGGCGGCGCCACGACCGTGAGCTCAGCGGTGTTACTGGCGTTGCCCGCCGAGCCGGTCTGGTTTGAGGTTACGCCACTGGTCGTATTCGGATGCACGCCACCGGTGCTGCTCGTAACATTGACGCTGATCGTGCAGTTGCCGCCGGCGGCGATGCTGCCGTTGGTCAGCGCGATGGAATTGGATCCGGGGGTTGCGGAGACCGTTCCCCCGCCGCAATTGCCGACTACTCCATTCGGATTCGCAACCACCATGTTGGTGAGCGTATCGCTGAACGCCACGTTAGTGATACCGGTCGTGATCGGGTTGCCCACCACGAAAGTGATCGTGCTGCTGCCCCCACTTAGCATGCTAGTTGGCGAGAATGCTTTCGTGATCGATGGTTTGCCGACGGCGAGCACAGCGCTCGCTGCCCCCCCAGTGCCGCTATTGGCGGAGGTCACTGCGCTCGTGGTGTTGTTATAGTTATCGACCACGGCCGCTGTAACGTTGACGCGGACCGTGCAACTGCCGTTCGGCGCCAACGTTGCGCCGGGATTGAGCCCGATGGTGTTGCCACCCGCGGCGCCGCCGGTGATGGTGCCTGCGGTCGACCCCGGCGTACAGGTTATCTGCGGGTTGGGCGACGCCGCATTCACCATGCCGGCAGGATAGGTGTCGCTAAAACGAACATCCGTGGCGTTCGCTGGATTGCCGGCGGGGTTGCTGATCTGAATCGACATCAGCGAGATCCCGCCCGGGGCGATCGGGTTCGGGCTAAAGGACTTCGTGATGGTCGGCGCCGCCGTGACCACTGTCGGTGTCGACTGCGAGCGCGAAGTGCCCAACGTCTCGCCCAGCGTTTGTCCGGTGTATTGGATCGTGACGCTATTCGTGATGTCGGTGCCGCCCGCAAGACCTGCGTTCACCGCCACATCGAATTGCACCGAGGTCGAGGCGTTGTACGGAATAGCGCCGCCTTGATTCGAATCCGCGCCGGTGCCGACGCGGAACACGACTCGCGGCGTACCGCTGGCGATGTACTCCGCTTGATCGTCGCCGCTTGCGTCGGTCTTCGCACCCGCGTTCGCGGACCCAGGCAACACCACGAGCGATCCGGGCACGTACGTTGTGCCTGCCGGAATGTTGTCGAGCACGGTCGAGTTGATTGCCGAGTCCTGCCCGGTGTTGCTGAACGTAATCGTGTAGCGCAGCGCGTCGCCCGCGAGCAGTAGGCCACCGTTCACATCGGATACGGTCTTGGTTAAGTTGGGAACAACAACGGGAACGTACAAATCTGTCGAGAAGGCCACCATCTGCGGGAAATACTGCTCACCGCCAGTGGTGAGCTGCAACGTGGCGCTGGTTGCCCCGTTACTGATCACACCGGTTGGCGCGGTGTAGCGATCTACCTCTGTGCCCAGTGTATTCAGATGAGTTGGGTTGCGGCTGGTGACGTTTGCGCCAAGATCCGAAACGGTCGAGTTGTAGAAATCCGTCGTCGGATTGTTCGCATCGCTGATGACGTTGCCGTTGATGAAGAACTGATCGCCGGTCAAACTCCGATCGCCGTCCCAGCCCACTGTTCCGAGGCGTGTGGACACCGGACCCGATAGCGGAGTCAAGAACCCCGCCACTGGAATGATGATGCCTGGACTTCCGGTTACTAAGCCGTAGCCATCGTAAATGGCGACGTTGCGCAGCCCCATGGTGTTGTTTTCATAGACGACGACCAAACTCCAACCGCCCCAACAACTATCGCCGCCCGAGCCACAGTTGGTGCCCGAGTTGTTAAAGGCGCCACCGTTGGCGCCAACATAAGTTTGGACGTTGGCAACGAAGTAAGCACCGTTACCGGCGGAAGCAACCAGGCCTGTCACGTCGGCAAACGCAGCGTAGTTGTTACTGACGCCCGCCGCAGTATCCACCACGCCAGCAGTAATCTGCGTGTATCCAAACGTGCCTGGCGTCTGCAGCAATACGCGTCCGCGCGACGCGGACGAGGATCTTCCGCCCCAGTAAAGGCCAGCGAAGCGGACCGTCGAGCCCGTGGGTACGCTAAGCGTTGCCGAACTTGAGTTGAAAGTCGTCGCATCGCTATCGACGTCGACGTTGACGATAGAGCCCGTATTCTGATTGTGGAAATTACCGCCGCCCGGCGACGCGTTGCAGTTCGCGTTGCTGGCGCTCAAGTCGCAATAGGTAACGGTGTTGCCGATCAATGCAAAGTCACCGTTAACGTTAGAGGTGTAGCGAATGGTGAAGTTGCGCGCGATTTGCGCCTCCGCTAGGACGGGCAGCAACAGCGCCACAAGCGCAAGCAACCAGTGAATGCGCGCTTGGCTCACGCGCAACAAGATCACTGCGGATACCGCGTGCAGTGAACTAGCGATATTCGACCCGGCTGGGCGCAATTTCAAAGCTTTCGTCCCTCGTCTCGAATCGCGTCGGAGCAAGGCGATCCGTCACGGCAGGCACTGCCGGTTCGGCATCTGCGCCATCGCAGTTGTCGATTTTGTGGTGCGCACGCCTCGCATAGCGTTCCGCCGCCGCGACGTAGGGTCTCGCATGGCGCCAGCCAAACCCTTGGTATGCATGCTCTGCCGCAACCAACTGCACGCGCAGACGTGCGATATCGCCCTGCGCGCAAGTGAAGCGGCCGTGTTGCTGCAGGCCGCTCAACTGCGCCCAGAGGTCTTGACGCAAAGGCCGCCGCCGGGAGACCAGCACAGGCGCTTGCACATCGACCACACCGCCACAACATTCCGAGCGTTGCAGGATCGTTTCGATATGCGCAAGCGCCTCCGCAACTAAACTGCCGCCTTCACCTTGAGCCTGCGCATCTAAAGCAAGCTCGTACCAAGCGCGCGCTTCAGCGAGCGTGTAGCTCTCGGCATCTACGCCGCGCAGCTGCAGCGCCGCCAAACGCGCCTCCGCCCTTGCCAGCCGAGTGCTCTCGCCACTGCGAGCCGCCGGTGTCGCGAGTGAGCCGCAGCCGCCCACCGTCAGTGAAAGCGTCAACAGACACAGGCTCATGGATGAGTATATGCGCTTTAATGGCATCTGTTCTGACGAACGAGATTATACTTTACCTAGTTCTCATTGGGCGAGAGGGTATGGTTTACCCTCGGGTCGCTGGCTCCGAACAATGTTTCGTCGAACTTGTAGCGCAGGCGCGCGTACCAACCGGGATTGGTGTAGTCGCCGTCCACGAGGTCTTGATCTTCAAAGCCAAAGAAGTTGTAGCCGCCCGCGAGCCACAGGTTCTCGGTGAGCAGATAGCCGGCTTCCACGCCCAGGCCATACTGGTGAGCCTTGAAGCCGTTGCTGAAATGCGAACTGGCTTGGATACTCAAATCCCAGCGATTGGATAGCTCGAGGATCATGCGGCCGCTTATTAGCTGCGCGTTGTACTTGCTTTCCAGACCGTTGGATCGATCCTGCGTCCATTTCGCGGCGATTCTGCCCGACAGGATCAGCGGCTTGCGCGGCTGGTAGTTCCCATGCAAGGACAGAATCTGCGTCGAGCGCCGCAACGCGAACTTCTCCTGTGCGCCGGCCACCTGCTGGGTGTCATCTTTCTCATGGCGCAGTTCGATCTTCGCCAACGCATTCCAAACATCGGCATCGACAGGGCGATAGGCCATGCCGAGCTGTAACCGCTCCTGGATGCGCTCCCCACCGGCCTCCTCGCGCGTGACGGAGACGATGTTACGGCCGAGGAAAGTCCAATTGCGGTCCAGTTTGATCGCGGCGCCGAGTGTGTTCAGCAAGCTGTCGCTTGAACTACCATCGCGTACTTCAACGCGGGCACTGCCTTTCCAAGTCTCAGCGCCGACATAGTCCATCCCTACAGCAAGCGCGGTCGATTTGTTGGAATCGGCGCCGGCCACCGGATGTACGCGCTCGAAGTTCGTATTTAGGCGAAGCCCTTTGCCCAAATCCCACATGTTGCGCAACCCGACCGCTGCTTCGGCATCGCGCCCGGACACAGCGTCGCGCGCCCGATACTCGCTGAACAAATGCCCGTCCTTCATGTAGTCCGTGTCGACTCCGAAGATCGTCGTGTTCTGGCGCTGAGTGTTGTTGAGAGCAAAGGCCCCATTGATGCTGGATACGAACTCATGGCGGGCATACGCTCTGGCACGGTCGGCAATCTGGTACTCGCCACCAACAGCCAAAACGCGCTTGTCGCTATCGCGCACGTCCTGCTCCACTTCGCCATACAGCGTCGCTTTTGGCCAAGCAGGCGGTTGCACTGCGACCTTCAGGCGCAAGCTATCGACCTCATTCGATGCCACGAACGAACTGCTTTGTTGAGAAGAAGCAAGCGTTTCGCGGGCGTGGCGTGCGCCGACTTCGACACGAACGTGGTCGTTAATCGCGCGCTCCAACGCTAGCAGAATGCCGTCACGCTCGCCGTCTATTTTGGTATCTTCGGTATGAATCGCTTCGCCGATGAGACGGGTCCTTTGGTCGAGCTGGTACGCCGCCTTGATGCCCGCTTCGACTCGCCCTTGGCTCAACCAAGCGCCGGGATTCTCGAACGCTTCTTGAGTACGGCCCGCGTAGACATTGGCCTTGAGCTTGTCGCCCTCATGCCTTAGCTCAACGCGCGCTGCATCGCCGCTCCCGAGCGATTGCTTATCCGAGCGCGCCACCTCACCCGACAGGTATGTTTTTTCGCCTAGCTTCAAGGTCGCATTCGCACCCAGTAGGCTGGCGCGGTCGTCGGGATTGCGATCGGTCACCGCTGTCGCCCCTATCTCGAGATGCTCATTGAGTTTCAATTGAGCGTCGGCTCCCGCGACCCAGAACTCCTTGCCGCCTTGATCCACTTCGTATGTCACGCGGATGAAGATCGGGTTCAGGTTAGCGTCCAAGCTCGGGACCGGGCTCTTGAATACCAGACGAATAGCGCCGCTGATCGGCTCTAGGTCTACGGCGTAATCAGCAAAGCGCGTCTGCGGTTCGCTCTTGAGCACCACACCGCTCTGATTTCGATCGCGCGTGATGATCTCAACTTTCTCGCTGTTGGCAAGGGCCTTCGCTGTGCTCAAACGATACGGACCGGAAATGCCTTCGGCACGGATCTCGTCGACAACTTGGCGCGAGGCGTCCTTGCTCGCGAAGGCGTTGAGGCTCACACGCCCGTTCTCGAAGTGCTCCTTGACGCCGGTAAGGCTGCGGCTGTAATTGGAGAGCTTGCGCGCCTCAGTGGCAGCGTTGGTTGTGAAGTCACCGTACAAGAGGTAGGAGCGTTGTTTGTCCACGCGCACATACAGCCTGCTCGTCGATTGCGCGTCAAAGCCTCGGATAGACGAATCTCCGTACACTGGGTAGAACTCGTCGGGCTGAATGTCGCGGAACAAACGCTCGCGCGTATCTTTGTCGGAATCGTAGCCCAGCGTCAGAAGGTACTCGCCCCTTATCTTGCCCTTGAGGAAGAAGGCAGCGCGCGCCGCGGCGGCATGCCGGCCATCCGCGCTTTCGCTTGCGAACGCCTTGAGTTCTTGCTCGAAACCATCCTGCTGACGCGACGGCACCAAGGCCTTGGTGTTCAATTTGCGCAAATTGAGCACACCTTCGATGACGCCGGCGGCGACCATTGGGCGCAAATCCGGCAGGAAATATGTGCGCGCTTCGGCGCTGAGGGCACCAGAAGTGGCGCGCAATATCGCCTCACCCGGCTCTTGGGGGGGGATGAGCAGGAACTGGCCACCGCCTCCGGAAACGAAGGTTTGGATACCGGGCTCCGAACGACTCAAATCGTCGATGTCGAAGCGACCGAGGGTGGATTCCAACGTCACCGGGGTACGCACTGTCACCGGCACACCATTCGCGTCGGTCAAGCGTACGCTGATCTTTACCGGAGTCACTCCATCAGCCACCGCGTCTTTGCCATCCGGCGTAATCTCCAGTTTGCCGAGGCGGTCCGGCGCCACGACTGTGATTTCCTGACGGCCGCGCTCGTTGCCGAAGCTGTCGACTTGGGTAAGCACCACGCTGTTCTTGCCGGCAGTCAGCGCTATGCCGATGTATTCTTTGCCCTGCAAGCCGCGATCGGCGATGCGCGTGGTCTTGCCGACGCGAGCTTCGCTCACCTCGACGCCGTTTACGCTGAGTTTGATCTGGGCCGCCTCCGCCCCTTTCACGCGCACACTGGTCTGCGCGTAAGCAAGCACGTCACCATCCTTTAAGTCGAGAAACGCCAGTGCACTGTCTGCCTGCGCGAGAACCTTCTCGAGATCGATCTGAGCCGTGCCGCCAACTGTCGCGTTGCTGACCTTTGCTGAAATTGCCTCGCGAACACGCGCATTTGGCAACGACGGGTTGTAAGCGCTTTCCTCAAACGACTGTGGGCGAACGCTAGTGAATTGGTCCAGCGGAGCTTGGTCACGTCCGCTTCCGATGACACCGCTGGCCGGCAACGCTTTTACATCGGCCACGGCTTCCGGTTTGCCGTCCGCAGTGACGCGCACCCTTACTTCGCGGGCCAGTTCGTCCACCAGCGTGTCTGCCCGCAGACGGCGCGCCTTAACCTCGGCGAGAACTTGCCTATTGCAGGAACCCTCCGCGAAATTCGCCTTGTGAAGTTCACCCTTCTTGAGGTCAATGAAACGGCTCGAAGCGTCGCCAGCGTTGCGGTTCGAAAGATTGATCATTTCGGATCCGCGCGGCATTGTCGTTCCATCCACTTTGAGGACGTGGGTGCGCGGCGAGACGCCGTAGAAACTGTACTTGCCTTCGGCATCCGTGATCACGAAGCTGCCGTCCTCCATGAGCAAGCGCACGCCTGGAACGCCAAGTTCCTCGTTGCCCTGAACACGATCGCGATTGCAGTCGAGGAAGACTTTGCCGACGACAAAGCCTCGGTCGCCGAAGACCCCGCCCAACACACGCACTTTCGCGCTTGCGGTATTGGACACGAGGGCGATCCCCGCCGCCCGGGCACTGCCCTGCGCACGGTTGGTGGCTTCTCCAGGTATGGTACCTGGACCGGTACGCGCTCGATAAGTTAGGTAGATAACCTCATCGCTTGCCGCCAGATCAGGAAGCGCAAACTCCAGCCGAGGGCCCCGCGCCCCGCTTGGATCACCGATACGCGCGTTAGCGAAGCGCGCGCTACTGCGCTCGTATGCAAAGCCAGCAGGCAGCACGTCAATGACAGCGACATTGCTCAGTACCTGTCCTGTTTGATTCTTAACCGCGATGCGGTAGTCGACGAACTCGCCAATCTCAACTATCTGGGTTACTGCAGACTTCTCCAGCATTAGCGTGCCGGCCGGCGGCGGCGCGACGCTGCCGTCGAGCGGTACGTCGACGATGACTGGCCCGGTCACAGGGGTTACGTCGAATGGTGCACCGTACGACCCACCGCTAGTACCCGACCCGAGAATTTGGCGAGCCGGATTGATGAAGGTGCGCAATGTTTCCGCGGTCACCAGCGACGGATAGATGAAACCGCTCGGAGCCGCAACGCGCAAGCAATAGCTTCCGGGCGGCACGAGGGGAAACTCGAAGCGTCCGTCGGTGCCGGTGGTTACTCTATTCGGAGCAGGCCCGATGACGCCATTCGCCACTCGCTGCACCGTCGCACGAGTATTGGTGCAGGCACTGCCGCTCGCAACAAACAGCTCGACAACAGCGTTCGGTACTGGACGGTTATCGAGCGTGCTAAACACTACACCGCTCGGATCGATCAGCAGGTTGGTAATCGTCTGCGCGCTGCCGCAGCCCAGTAGTGTGGCGGTGAGCGTCTCGTTCTTCCCTGCTTCGACGATCACATTTTGTGGTGTAACGCCGGCGACAGCGACATTTCGAGTAGCGACGTTGGGCACGCGAAACACGCCGGTATTCGGACCTGTTTCGGTCGCGACATAGTCCTCGGCATCGCCGCTGGGAGATGATGTTATGACAATTGTGCGCGTTTCCACCACAGTCGGCAGAACGTTGCACCCGGGCGCCCGTGCCTCCAAGAACAATGGATCGCCGAGCCGGGCGACCCTGGCAGGCACGGCAAAGCTACTGCTCCCGAAGAACTCTAGCTGTGGCGGCGGCGCGGTCGTTACGCGCACTGTGTTGGATGCCCGCGCTATTGGGCCATTGCCGCCGTCGAAAAATATCGCGCTGGCGGTGTTGTCGATGTCAAAGCCGTGCGCGCGCGCGGCGAGCAGCAGGAGCAGCAGCGCGCGGATACCAGCACGCGAGAACGTTGCTGCAAGCTTTGACATCCGTCAGCACAACCCTTCCAAGTACTTGTTGGTTCCGTAGTGTGGTTAGGACAGAGGAGGACTCACCGCCCTCCTCCATCCAATGACTGGTTAGTTATTGTTGATAAACACACCGAACGTGATTACCGCGCTTTGGCCTGGGGTTAAGTTCCCGACCGTCGCGCTTACCGAGCCTGAACTGCCACAGGCGGGCGCGGTGACACTACCGACCGAGGTTGCCGCGGCTGCATCGACGGCACCTGTGCCACAAGCACCACCGGTTGAATTGCGGCTGCCGTTGTCGTACACAGTGTTAGCCGGCGTGGAGTCGGACACTACGACACTGCTCACTGGCGCAGTGCCGGTGTTATTGGCCGTGATCCGGTAACGAATGCACGCACCCGGTATCGCGCCAGAGGTGATGTTGGCCGTGCTGAAACCAGTGTCGGGTGTACCGTCGCAGTTGGCATCGAGTGCCTGCTCTTTGAGCAGCGTGAGCAACCCGGTGATAACTGTCGTTGTATCGGTAGCGGTAGTGGTTTGCGCAACCGGCGCACCGGAGGTGTTCGTGTATGTGACCGTCGCAGTGGTCTGGTCCACCTGACCCGTTGCCGCCGTACTCGGTGCAAACACGCGCACCAGTACCGCTTGCGTGGCAGACGGCGCGAGGTTGAACGTAGTTGCGTTGGTAATCGGCGTATCGCCTGCATCCAACACGCCTGGTGAGGTGCCGTTGTCGAGGAAGGCCGTGGACGTCCAGCCATTGGCGCTTTGCGTGTCCGTGAGGAACACGCCAGGGAACGAAATCGCTTCGGTGACGTTGCCGCCGTTGGTGATAATGTGCTGGTACACCACCGCGTTGTTCGGCGCGACTTGTCCGGATCCGTTCGGCGTAACGGTAACGCCACGCTGCGCATTCACGGTTACGCGATCGCGCTTCTGATCTTGCACACCACTAGCAGGTGATGACGCTCGGAAGATGACGTCGGTATCACCAGCAACGGTGCCCGCCGGTACGTTCACCACGGCACAGACGACAAGGTTTGCGCTCGCGTTGATGCTGCCGGTATTGGTGATGTTGGCAGCCGTGGTCGAGCAGTTCCCGGCACCGCCGTCAGCCTTAAACAACACCGTCCAGCCACTCGGCAGCGCCCCGACTACTGACAAGTCATAGTTGTCCGCGGAGGGGCCAGTGTTGTTTACAACCAGCGTGAAGGTCGTAGACGCCCCGGGGTTTACCGTGTTGGTCGTGACCGGTAGCGCTTCCGGACCGGCACCCGCACCGGGCGCGCCCGGCAGCGCGGTGTTGTTGGTCAAGTCCACACTGTTTGAGGTAATCGCGCCCAAACGGTCGGTCACCGTGTTGGTCTGCGCGGGATCGAGTACTGAGCGCGCGGTCTTGGTGACATTGAAAGGCCCTGCACCGGAAGCACCTGCCGGCAACACCGCTTTCACGAACACGTGATAGCTGCCGCCTGCGGCGACCGGGCCAGTGTCGGGCGTGCCGTTACCACTGGTGTCGGTCAGCGGCGAAACGCCGTCGCTCTTGAACAGCAAGAACGTGGTGCCTGCCGGGAAGTTCGATCCCGACACAGTGATGTCGAAACTATCGGACCCGTTGCCGGTATTTTGGATAGTGTTGTCGAAGGTAACCGTCGAACCTTGCGGTGCGGTGTTCACTAACACGACATCGTTGGTGGTTGCATCCGCGTCAGTCGTGGACGCCGCATCCGTCGCGTTCACACCCGCGGTTTGCAGGACTTCGAACGCCGCTGTATTGGAGTTAAACGGACCAACGTTGGCCGCGCCGTTGTTGTAGCTGTACGTCGCCGTGTTGTTGAGAATCGATGGGGCTACGCCCGAGGCGACGTTGACCTGGAAGGTTACCGTGCCGTTCACGCCCGGCGAGACAGAGGCAACTACCGCGGTGATCACATTGCCGGCGGATTGATAGGTGATGCCAGCCGGATCGCCGCCAGCGGCGTCGGTCAAGGCCGTTGAACCGGACACGCTCCAGCGGCCCGAACCGGCGACATAAGTCATCCCCCCAGGCAAGGTATCTCCAAGGGTGACGTTGGTGGCCGTGGCGAATCCGTTGTTACGATAGGTCAGCGTAACAGTGTAAGGGCCGCTCGGCGACGCACCATTCGGTGCGCTGAGCGCTTTGGTCAGATCAATTACCGCTTGCCCGCTGACGTTGACCACGTCCAGGTTGGTTTGGGCAGGTGCGGGGGATGCGGTTGCCGTGCCCTGTGCGCTCACGGTGATCGTGTCAGTCTGCCCATCGACGGCTGAACCCGGCACTACACCAGCCGCGACGAACTTGAACTGGTCGCCCGCCGCCAACGGTCCCGTGGTGACGATTGCAGTCAAGCTGTCCGGCACACCGTCGCCGTTGGCATCTGGGTAAAGCACTACGCTCGAGAAGTTGAACGTACCCGATGTGACGTCGGTCGCGCTCAGCGTGAAGGTATCGGTTCCGTTGCCGGTGTTGGTCACCGTATGCGGGAAATACACAGTCGTACCGGGTGCACCTGGCTTGGTTTGCGCGGCGGTCAGCGTGAAACTTGCGACCTGTGCGACCACGGTGGTAACCGTGTTGGAGGTCGCGATTTTGGTCCCGGACCCGTCGTCGTACGTCGCGGAAGCAGCATTGCCGATCGACGTCCCGGCCGCTGGTACTGCCGCGTAGGCGCGCACGCCGCTTAAGATCAGCGCGCTAAGCAAGAGCAGCAGCGCCGCTGCACGCAACCACGAAGCTTGTTGCTTGAGCGTTGTTGTTTTCCCACTTGTACTCATGACTCCGTTTTCCCTGATGATTGTTAGGTCAAAACCGTGATACGCCCTGACGCGTTGCGTCCAGCGTGCCAAAATTCGTCAGATCCCTACCGCTTTGGGCTTTGGTCCAAGGGTTCGGCCAGCGCCGTATTCACCCGGACTCGCGCCGCGTACACGGCCCCCTTGCCCGGATCCAACGTCCCTACGTTCCAGCGCAGGAATCGATACTCGGCGTACGGCACTAACTGCTCGACCTCTTTGCCATTCGGCTGCTTAACCTTGCGCTTGAGCGGGATGGTCTCGAAGCGCGCGCCATCCACGCTTGCCCGTGCGCCGCTTTGCCGGACACCTGCCAGCAACAATTCAGTGCCAATGGGAATCGGCAGGGTAGCCTCTACCCGATGCAGCGGTTGGTCGCCGACGTTGCGATAGGCCGCGCGGTACTCGATGATTTCGCCTGGCTTGGCCGCGTCGGCCGAAACAAACACTTCTTTGCCTTCCGCTTGGGTCACTTTCTGGTGCCCCAGCGTGACCGCCAAGCTTTCCTGCTTGGCTTGTGACCATCCGGCTGATGTAACCACAATAACTAGTACAAATGTCAACGTCCGAATTCCGTTTAGCATCCCGTTTCCCCATGTTACGATGGCGTCAATGTTGCAATTTGCCAAAGGTGCATGCACGTCACAGCAGGAAACGTGCCATACGTAGTCTTCTGACACCCTGTAGGATGTGCAAAATTTGTGAAAAATCATCACGATGCGAACTGCGTTATGATTCTGTTTGGCCGACTAAGTACGCTACATCACGCAACGTTGCCAATCTAATGAGGACTTTCCGATATGCGCGTAGCATTGCTTGAGGACGATAAGGATCAAGCGAGCGTCGTCGCGCGCTGGTTGGAGAAGGCAGGCCACACCTGCGCGATTTTTGCCGACGGCAAATCCTTCATGCGAAATCTCACGCGTGAAAGCTACGATTTGCTCATGCTCGATTGGGGGATTCCCGACGTCCCCGGTGACCAGGTGCTGGAGTGGATTCGCAAGAACGTCCAAGCGCCGGTTCCGATCATGTTCATTACCGCCCGCTCGGACGAGAAGGACATCGTATCCGCCCTCGAGCGCGGTGCGGACGACTACCTAGTCAAGCCGGTACGGCAGATGGAGATGCTCGCGCGCCTGCACGCGCTCGAACGGCGCGCGCGCAACGAGTTCATCGCCAAAGAGATCATCGAACTCGAACCGTTCGTGATCAAACTCGGCGAACGCAAGCTGTATCGCGAAGGCGTCGAAATCGACCTCACGCACAAGGAATTCGATCTCGCCGTGTTCCTGTTTCGCCACATCGGGCAACTGCTCTCGCGCGGGCATATTCTCGAGAGCGTGTGGGGCCGCAATCCGGACATCAACACGCGCACAGTGGACACGCACATCAGCCGCATTCGCGCCAAGCTGGCGCTGTCGAACGAGTCGCCGCTGCGCTTGAGTTCGGTCTACTTTTACGGCTATCGCTTGGAACGCATCGCCAGCGAATAACGCGACGCGCTCAAGGCCGCGACGGATCGAAGTGCTTCTGCAGATCTTGCCAACAACGGTAGTAGTCCGGCTGTAGCAGTGCAGTCTCTAGCGCGAAGCGCGTCGGCCGGATCACGCAGCGCGTCTCGAACATGAACGCCATCGTGTCGGTAATGTGATGCGGTTTGGTCACGTCCGCCGTGCTCGCGCGTTCGAACGTCGCCGCATCGGGCCCATGGCCGGTCATGCAGTTGTGCAGACTCGCGCCGCCCGGCACAAACCCCTGCGCTTTGCCGTCGTACACCCCGTGGATCAACCCCATGAACTCGGAGGCGATGTTGCGGTGATACCACGGCGGACGGAAAGTGTGCTGGGCGACCAGCAAGCGGGGCGGAAAGATTACGAAGTCCAACATGTCGACCCCAGGTGTATCGCTCTGCGACTGCAGCACGGTAAAGATCGAAGGATCAGGATGATCGAAGCTAATGGAGCCGACCGCGTTGAAATTGCGTAGATCGTACTTGTACGGCGCGTAGTTGCCGTGCCACGCAACAACGTCGAGCGGCGAATGGCCGATGCGCGCGCTCCACAAGTTGCCCATGAACTTCGCCACCAGCTCGAAATCACCATCCCGATCTTCATACACGGCAACCGGCGCGAGGAAGTCGCGCGGGTTGGCCAAGCAATTCGAACCGATCGGACCTAGATCCGGCAAACGCAGCAAGGCGCCGAAATTCTCGCACAAGTATCCCCTCGCGAATGAATCTGGTAGAGATACTTGAAGCCGTACCCCTCTTGGTATCACCGCAATCTGCTGCGGCTCGACTTCCAGCACACCCATTTCCGTGGCCAACCGCAGGCGCCCCTGCTGCGGCACGATGAGCATTTCCGCATCGGCGTTGTAGAAGTAGCGTCGCTGCATCGACCGGTTGGCGGCATACAGATGAATGGCACAGCCGCTTTGCGCGTGCGCGTCGCCGTTGCCTGCCCACGTAACCCAGCCTTGGATGAAGTCGGTCGGCTGTTCCGGCAACGGCAACGGATCCCAACGCAGCTGGTTCGGCGGCGTGGCAACGGCCGAGAAATCGTTCGTGAGCAGACCGGTGTCGATGCGCTTGAACGGCTCATGCATGGCCGCGGGACGGATGCGGTACACCCAAGTGCGCCGGTTGGCGCCGCGCGGCGCAGTGAACGCCGTGCCGGAAATCTGCTCCGCGTACAACCCGTACGCGCAGCGCTGCGGCGAGTTCTGGCCTTGCGGCAGGGCGCCGGGTAAGGCCTCCGTCGCGAACTCGTTGCCGAAGCCCGATTGGTAGCGCAGAGCCGGCTCTGCCGTCAGCACGGCACCGGCTTGTTTCAACGCGTCACTAGCGCCCATCACTTGTCTCCGTTGTGCAATTTCGCCTCGACCGAAACGCCTGTGCGCAGCATATCGCGCTTGGGCAGCGCGCGCCCGAACAGCCATCCGATCGCGGGTAACCCACAAGCAGCCACAGCGAAAATCCAACCTGCCCCGGCACGGTCAATGATCGCTCCACCAAAAGCCACGCCGATCGATTGTCCCAGGAATAACGCGGTGGCAAACAACGCTACCGCCGTGCCGCGCGCCTGCGGCGCCATCTGCGTCGCATTCGCTTGCAGCGTATTGTGCAACATGTAGAGCCCCAACCCCGCGCACAGGCACGCTAACGCCGACCAGCTCCAGCCCGGCCCCAATAGCAACAGCACGAAAGCTGCGCCGATCAACGTTCCACCGTAACGCGCCAGCCCGATCTCGCCGAAGCGCGCGATCAAGCGGCGCGCAATCAGCGTGTAGAACAAACCACCGATCCCAAACACCGCCAGCACCGCACCGGCGGCGGTAAGCGAAAGACCGAAGCGACCGTGCACGTAGGCCGGCACGAACGCCAACGATGCAAACCCCAGCGCCCCTTCGCAGAAGACGGTTAACAACACCACGCGCGCCCATGGCGCCGCTAGCACGGCGCGCACGCGTGCTGCGAAACCTTGCAAAGCCGCCGGTGCGGCAGTACCTTGGCCATCGCGCATGCTGTTGCCTTGCCGCCACAACAGTAGCGCCACGACACCGAACACGCACGCCAGCGCGCCGAACGCCCAGCGCCAACCAACGGTATCGGCAAGCAAGCCGCCGATCATCTGGCCACTGATCAAGCCGAGCAAATTTCCGCTCAAGAAGCGCGCCAGCGTCGCTTGCCGGCGTTCGTAGGGGACGGTGTCGCCGATCCAGGCGAGCGACAGGGGAATTACACCGCCGGCGGTGGCGCCAGCGAGCACGCGCAAGGCCGTGAGCCAACCCAGCGTCGGGGCCAACAGACAAGCGACGTTGGTCAGCGTGCAGGCGAACGCGGCGAAAGTCGCGATGCGCAGCTTGCCGTAGCGGTCGCCGAGAAAACCATAGGCGAGCTGCATCAAGCCATAAGCGATGGCGAAGCCGGAAATCGTGTACGCCGCTTGGCCGGTGGTCGTTTCGAATGTCTGCGCCAAGCGCGGCAGCATCGAATCGCAGACGCGCATCGAGCCCATGCTGGCGAACGCCGCGCAAGCGAGCAACACAATCGTGCGCGCCTGGCCAGACGCGAGCGTGCTCATCGAGGTGTTCGGAGAAGCAGCGCGCTCACCTTTTGAGCGCTTGCCACATCTGCGTGCGACGCGAATTGCTTGTGCTCATCCGGCCTTCCCCGCTCGGTTTTTCGGCTTCTTGCCGAAATTCTACCGTCAAGGCGCAGCATGCGCGCTGAAAGGCGCGCAGTACAATGCGTGCTCGTTTTCCCCAAAACAAAACGACGCATGTCTTCGCAACCACTGGCGCAAGCGGTGCAGTTCGCCATCGAGCATGAAACGCCCTGGACGCGTGCGGCCGGGCCCGGTTGGGGCATCCATCACGACGACCCGCCGCCATGGAACCGCCTGCTCGGCCCGGTGCACGAGCGCGGCGGCGTTTCCGGCACGATTCTGTTGAACGGAGCAACGCTCACCTCTTGGGGTGAGCCGCAGCGCGCCGATCTCACCTTCAGCGTCGCGAAAACCTATCTCGCGCTGCTCGCCGGCGTGGCGCACGACCGCGGCTTGTTGCCGGACGTGGACGAACCCGTGTGCGCGCGCGTCAAGGGCATCGGCTTCGACCACGGCCGCAACGCACGCATCACCTGGGCACATCTGCTACAGCAGACCAGCGAATGGGAGGGCGAATGCTTCGGCGTGCCCGACCAAGTCGATCGCTACCGCACACTGCAAATGCAAGCGAACTTCCAGTCCTCGGCACCCGCCGGCAAGAAGAAGGGCGAAGCGCGGCCGCTGCAAGAGCCGGGCACGTTCTGGGAGTACAACGACGTGCGCATCAACCAGCTCTCGCTCGCGCTGCTGCACTTGTTCCAACGCCCGCTGCCGGAAGTGTTTCGCGAAACGATCACGCGCCAGGCCGGCGCCAGCGAGAACTGGCGCTGGGACGGCTACGATCACGCCTGGGTCGAAATCGCCGGACGCCGCGTTCAGTCAGTACCGGGTGGCACGCACTGGGGCGGCGGCGTTTCCATCAGCAGCGCCGATCAAGCGCGCATCGGCCAAATGCTGCTCGACGATGGCCGCGTCGAGGGCAGACAAGTGCTCTCCGCGCGATGGGTCGAGCGCATGCGCGCGCCCTGCTCCATCGCGCCGTACTACGGCTATCTGGTATGGCTCAATCACGCGCGCAGCATTTTTCCGAGCGCGCCCAACTCCAGCTACTTCGCTATCGGCGCGGGCAGTTCATTTACCTGGATCGAACCCGAGCGCCGTATGGTGCTGGTGGTGCGTTGGATCGACGCCGCGTATGCCGATGAGTTCTTCGGCCGCGTGTTACGCGCCCTCGACGCGACATGAGCGCACGTTACCGCGTGGAAGACCTGTCAGCGTTGGCGCTTGCGCTGCTGCGCGCCGCAGGCCTGGACCCAGCGCACGCCGCTGTGCACGCGCAGACGTTGCTGGAGGCTGATTTGATCGGCCATGACACGCACGGACTGGCGCTGCTGCCCTCGCATCTCGGCGAGTTGGAATCCGGCGGCATGCTGCGCGCGGGAGAAGCGGAGATCGTCTCCGACCGCGGCGCCTGCATCGTCTGGAACGGTCGCTTCCTGTCCGGGCCTTGGCTCGTCAGTCGCGCGACCGACGTCGCGATCAAGCGCGCACTCAAATTCGGCACTTGCAGCATCGTCATCCAACGCACGCATCACATCGCCTGCCTCGCGGCGTTTCTGCGGCGCGCGACCGACCGCGGCCTCATGATGCTCATCGCCACATCCGACCCCTGCAACACCAATGTCGCACCACACGGTGGGCGGCTAGGACTGCTCTCGCCCAATCCGATCGCCGCCGGCATTCCTACCGAAGCCGATCCGATTCTGATCGACGTATCCATGTCGATCACCACCAATGGCATGACGCAGCGTTTGCACAGCGAAGGCAGGCGCTTTCCCGGCGCGTGGGCAACGGACGCGGACGGTGTTCCCACCGATGATCCGAGCGTCATGTCGGCCACACCCAAAGGCGCGTTGCTGCCGCTCGGCGGCGTCGATGTCGGACACAAAGGCTTCGCGCTCGCACTGCTGGTCGAAGCCCTGACTAACGGCTTGAGTGCCGCGGGCCGCGTCGAGGCACAGCGGCACGGCGCAAACTTCTGGAGCGGCACAGCGTTCATCGAAGTGTTCGACCCCGAGGCGTTCGGCGGCAAGGCAGCCTTCCTGCGTGAAAGCACGCACCTGGCCGCCGCTTGCCGCGCCAGCCCTGCGCGTCCCGACTTCGCCGCTGTGCGGCTGCCGGGCGACGGCAGCGCGCAACGCAAGGCGCAGCAGTTGCGCGAGGGTGTCAACTTGTATCCTAGCGTTGTGCGCGCCTTGAAACCCTGGGCCGATAAATTCCAACTCGTGATGCCGAAAGCAATCAACCATGACTAAAGCGCTGCGCTTCGAAGGCGTATTTCCAATCCTCGCCACCCCTTTTCACGATGACGAAAGCCTCGATCTCGCTTCGCTGGAGCGCTTGGTGCGCTTCATGGTCGACCTCGGCGTCGACGGTGTGACCGTGCTCGGCGTGCTGGGCGAATCCAACCGCATGATCGATGCCGAACGCGAGCAAGTCATCAAGACGGCGGTGGCCGCTGCGGGCAACTGCCCAGTGATTGTCGGCGCCAGCCACAGCGGCACGCTGGCCGCGCTTAAACTCGCGCAAATGGCGCAAGGGTTAGGAGCGGCGGCCGTGATGATCTCACCGCAGCAGGAAGTCATTCCGAACGAGCAGCGCGTGTTTGAATATTTTCAGCGCATCGCTGCTGGTATTTCCATTCCGGTCGTAGTACAAGATCACCCGCCGTCCAGCCAAGTGCACATGCCAGTGGCGCTGCTGTTGCGTCTGATCAACGAGATCCCTTCGGTGGCATGCGTCAAGGCCGAGGCCGCGCCGACGCTCGGCAAAATCAGCGCACTCATCGAAGGCATGAAGGCACGGCGTGTGCCGCTGCTCACCGCGCTGGGCGCGCTCTACGGCGGCTTCGAATTGGAACGCGGCGCGAGCGGCTTCAACACAGGGTTTGCGTTCCCCGAAATCTTGATGTCGATGGTCGCTGCAGTTAAGTACGGTCGTGTGGACCAGGCACACGCGCTCTACCAGCGCGTGCTGCCGCTCATCGTATTTGAGCAACAACCGGGCACGGCGATCCGCAAGGAATTGCTGCGTCTACGCGGGGCGATCGCGCACAACCGGGTGCGCCATCCCGGCACGAGCATCGACGCAGCAACCAGCGCGCAGCTGCGCGCGGCCATCGAGCGCGTGCTGCCGGGCGTCGATATCACCAAAGCCGTTCGTTTAGACGCTTGAACTACGCCACTCGGCAAGATATACCGTTTCCAGGATATTCCTGTGAGTGGCTTTAATATTTATTCTTGAAAATATACACTGCTAACTATAACCGCCTGACGGCAATAATAAGACCTCCTTCCGCGCTTGCTTCATCCAGCTTGCCGACCTCTAGGTTTAGGCATAGAGTGATCTCCGCGGCGCCGCGACGCCAGGGCCTTTGACCAACAGCGGCGCACCAATTCGAATCCGGCCCAGATCTTCATCCGCTCATAATCTTTACCGGGCAGAAGCCGGCCACGACCGAAATCCATTCCGATCGTTGCCGTTTGTAAGTTTGATATGCCAGCAAAGGAGGAAGTCATGAACCGATCCCTATTGATCTCTTGCGCCGCCTCAGCGTTGCTTGCGGCGGGCACGCTACGAGCGGCCGACGAGATTCAACTGCAACCCTACCCCGTTCAAGGGCAGGTCATCCAAGTACTGAAGGCTTTTGACAATCCCGAAGGTGCGCTGTTCACACCGGATGGCAAGTACGTGCTGATCTCCAACAGCGCGGAGCTCGGCAACAAAGACAAGGGCTTTCGCTTCGTCGAAAAAGCCGGCTATGTCAGCAAGCTCGAAGTGCAGAGCGACGGCACGCTGAAGATGGTGAACGAGCAGCTCGTCACAGGCTTGACCGGTCCGGTCGGCATGACCGTGAGCACGATCGCCACCAGCAAGTTTCCAGCAGGCACGATTTTCCTATGCACAGTGGCAGCGCCGCTTATTTCAAAAGATGGCGCCGACATCAAAGACGCGGCGCGCATCGATCCGAAGATGATCGCCTTCAACATCGACGGCAAAATTCTCGGCGAAATAAAAATGGGTACGGGCTCCGCCTTCGCTAAAGCGAGCGGCGCGGTCGCGACCTTGCCCAACGCGAACAGCTTCGACAAGGAGGGTAATTTGTACGTGGCCGATAGCGGCATCGGCGGAGCGGGTTTCGAACCGCCGCTCAAAACCAATGGCGGGGTGTACATGGTGCCGGTCACTTCGCTCGATGCACTCGCCGAAGGCAAGGATGCGCCGATCAAATTCATCGCCATGGGTGAAGCGGCGCCCGATGGCGTCGAAGTTGCTCAAGACGGCAGCATTCACACCAACACCGTTGGCGCGGCAGCCGGCATGCAGGACCCCGCGCAAGGCGGCATGTACCGCTTAACCAAGGAGGATTTCACCAGCGGCAAACTGCCGGATCCGATGCAGAGTGGTCTCGGCGCACTCGATGGGCTAGCGTTCATCGGCGACGTACGTCTGGATACCGAGATCGCCAAGACGCAGAGCGTGATCGTCACACCGGCGGGCGGCAAGCCCATGCTGTTGAAGCTCGATCAGGATCTCAAACTCTCCGGGCCCGCTGACATTGCGATCAGCCAGCGTGAGGACGGCAGCTACTTGCTCGTCATCCCCGAGCTGAGCGCCACTGCGCCGAACAACAAGCAAGATGCCATCACAGTAGTGCGCTTGCCGCCTGATTTCGCCAAAGCTGGCAAGTAAAACCGCGCAGCCTCGCTGAGGCTGCGACCGACATCGATGGCACCGATCCGGTGCATGTGTTCACACAACGGATCGGTGCCTACGCATTCCCCTAGTGGAGTGTCGTGATGTGCTACCTACTCCACCTCCCGCGTGCTACCCGCAACTGCGTATTGATTCGCCGCCGAGCAACTCGTATCATCCGCGCTGACTGAAACTCTCAGTCGACTTGATGCCGCGCTTGATCCAGGCACGCTGCGTAAATTGCCACGCGGCGGCGCAGTGTCAAGACCAAAAAAAACTTAACAACTCGCGAGTAGAACGCTAAGCCCACAACCATGAAAATTCAGGCAGCCCAAACGCGTTTCAGCACCAAGTTGCACCGATCAGCGCAGTATTCCACGTCGCCTTTTTCCGCCGGATACAGTTGTTCCGGCAGCGCACGTTTCACCGCTTAGGCAGGGCCAAGCGATGTCACCGCGCGGCGCCGCACAGCGGCGAGCCAGGATTCTGATCGTCGACGATCATGCCATCGTGCGTCATGGCATGGTGCAACTTGCCAACCAGCAACTCGATGCCGAAATTTGTCACGAAGCGAACAGCGCCGAAGCAGCGCTCACGTTGCTCGATCAGCACGAGCTCGATATGGTGATCGTCGACGCATCGCTCGCCGGCGTCTCCGGCGTCGAGCTAGTGGCGCGCATTAAGCGCAAGTGGCCCGCGATGCCGGTGCTGCTGTTGGCGCACCTGGACGATGGTCTGTCGCTGGAGCGCGCGCTGCGCGCCGGCGCAAACGGCTATGTACTCAAGCAAGAGCCGACTGAAGCGCTGGTCGCCGCCATGCGCAAAGTGCTCAGCGGCGGCGTGTTCCTCAGTGAGCACATGCAGCAGGTGGTGCTGCAGCATTACCTCTCTGGGGCGCGCGGCAGCAGCAGTTCGATTGTCGATGTGCTCAGCCCGCGTGAGCGGCAAATTTTCGAGATGATCGGACAAGGCTACGGCACTTCTCAGATCGCAGCGAAGCTCGCGCGCAGCGTAAAGACCATCGAGGCACACCGCGCCACTATCAAGCAAAAGCTCGGGCTTCGCTCAGGCATCGAGTTGACGCAGTTCGCCGCAGGCTGGGTGCGCCAGCGCGAGTAGCGGTTAGCCAGTCACCTCGAAGTTGCGCCCAAGCCGCGGTCGCGCCGATCGCAGCGGTGTTCCGCGCGCTCTTGGTATCATGGACGCGTCGCTATCGCATACGACCCCACGTGAACGACATTTCCGCAGCAATCGATTCGATCTGGCGCGACTGGCAGCGCGGCGTGCACTATCCCGCCGCATGGCGCGGTAAACTTTCGATGCAAGAAGGCTACCACGTGCAGCTTGGCATCTTGCAGCGGCTGGTCGAACAAGGCGAAGCGCATGCCGGGTGGAAAGTCGGCTTGACCGCCGAAGCCATGCGCATTCAACACGGCGTGCACGAGCCCTGCTTCGGTTTCTTGCTCGAGAGCGGCAACCGGCCGAGCGGTGTCGATCTTGAACACAGCCGGCTGATCAGCCCAGGATTCGAGAACGAGCTGTGCGTCACGCTCGGCGCAACGCTGCGCGGCCCAGGCGTCACGACCGAACAAGCGCGCATTGCGATCGCACAGGTGCAGCCGGCGCTGGAAATCGTTGAGAAGCGCGGCGATTTCGCCGCTGACCTGCCGGCGACC
The DNA here is from genome assembly GCA_964488915.1 of uncultured Burkholderiales bacterium. Lineage (GTDB taxonomy): Bacteria > Pseudomonadota > Gammaproteobacteria > Burkholderiales > JALYOK01 > CADEHE01. The sequence goes on along the minus strand of CAZAWU010000016.1, from coordinate 1,154 downwards.
ATGGCGGACAATGCGCAGCAGAAATTCTTCATCACCGGCGCAGCGGTGGCGCTCGATGCGCGCAATCACGCCCTGAGCGAAGCCGCAGTTGAAGTGTTTGTCGACGGCGAATGTATCGCGCAAGCCAGCGGCAAGGAAGTGATGGGCGATCCTGCGGCCTCTGTCGCTTGGCTCGCCAACAAGTTAAGCGAGTTCGGCTTGGCGCTGGAAGCCGGCAAGCGTGTCATCTCGGGCTCGTTCACCAAGCAGTTTCCCATTGCGCGAGCGATGCAGATTGAAGCACGCTTCAAGCCGTTCGGCTGCGTGCGCGCACGGTTCATCTAAGCCAAGGAGAACGTTGTGCCCAACCCCGACGGCCTCACGCAACGACTACTACTCTGCTACGCCTCGGCGGTACACGACGTGTTGCGCGCCATGGGGCACGCCAACTGCGTGCTACCGCCCGACATCCGTCCGCTCGATCCGGCGCAGAAAATCGCCGGTGAGGTGTACACCATCAACGGCCGCTACGACACCAACTTGGATGCGCATCACACGCTATTGGAATGGACCGGATTGCTATCGAAAGCGCCCAAGGGCAAGGTGCTCATCTGCCAACCCAACACGCGCGAAATCGCGCTGATGGGCGAACTCTCCGCCGAAACTTTGCATCACAAGGGCGTGCTCGGCTACATCGCCGATGGCGGCTGCCGCGACGTCGATTTCATCCTGAAACTTGGCTTCCCGGTCTACTGCAGCTTCTTCACGCCGAAAGATATCGTGGCGCGCTGGGTGCCGGAAAGCATGGGTGAGCCGATCGCCATCGGTGGCGTGCGCATCCGCAGCGGCGACTATGTGCTGGCCGACCGCGACGGTGTCGTCATCATCCCCGGCGAGATCGCCGACGCGGTGATCAGCGAAACTGAAGCGGTGATGCAGAAGGAGAACAAAGTGCGCAGCGCCATCCTCGGCGGTATGGACCCGCAGGAGGCGTACCGGCAATTCGGGAAGTTTTAGAGATATACCCTTAGTAGGGTAGCTTTAAAAGTCGCGCTGGGCGAGATTTTCTATGCGCTACTGGTCACGGTAACCGATCGGACGCTGTTCGAACCGCTACTCCGAGCACTTCACGAACACGCACTTCTTCTCGCAATCGGTATCGCGCCCGCAATCGA
>CAZAWU010000015.1:0-37225 GCA_964488915.1 uncultured Burkholderiales bacterium | reverse complement strand
TAACGTTGCCGACCTGAGGAAAACTGTGCGCCGCGATCCTTTCGCGGCAGCGCTCGAGCACCGTTGCGCCGGCGCCCAAGGTCGTGTTCGGCAGCAACACGACAAACTCCTCTCCGCCAAACCGAAACAGCAAATCGGTGCTGCGGAAACTGTCGAGTAGCAAGCGGGAAAACAATAGTAGAACTTCGTCGCCGATGAGATGACCGAACACATCGTTGATGCGCTTGAACCGGTCGATGTCGATCACGCCTAGCACGCAGTCATTGGTTGTGCCTATCTGTGTGTTCGCGTGCGTTTGCCGCCCGAGAATCTCGTGCATACGCGCGACAAAAGGCTTGCGATTATAGAGGCCCGTGAGCGCGTCGGCGCAGTTCTCCTCCAGCAACCCGTAGCAATGACGGTAAACGGCCGCGATATCGCCGGCTATTTGCGCATACTGCGGCAAATTCACTTCACTGACTGCCAGCCATTGTTTGATTCTGGCGTGCGGTTCGATTACCAGAAACAGCTGCGTTATTTTCGTAGACTTGGGCGAGGCCAAATGGCAGCGCTTGTCGCCGCGCGCCAGCATCTGTGCGGCTATCGTGTGCAGCGGAGAACCCTCGCGCTCGGTGCCCGCGCTGCGTTCGAACGCGAGGCCTTGGCACGGACGCAGCGCAAATCCCCCTGAATTGTTTCCTACGATATCGTAGAGAACGATCCCCTTCGCGGCGAGCGTGTGGGCAACGTGTTGGACGAATACTCGTACCAACTGCGCCGGCTCGTGCTCAGCACTCATGGCTAGCGCTGCTTGCAGCAGCAAATCGTATTGGGACACGTGGGGCAGCATGGGTTATGGGGGTGATAACGGCACGATTCCTACGCCGCTAGAGGGCAGAATCGGCGCCGACGCAACGGGCCCCGCGGCTCCCCGGAGGCTGGCTAACTATCTGAAAATATTAAGAATCGAAGGAGGCGTGCTAACGGCTGGAAGCTCGATTCAGTACTGTGCCGATTAAATTGGCGCCTGCGAGCACGTCGGCCGATCGAACCAGACGCTCCGCATGGGTCCTGCGCTCGGCTACAACCATAAGCAGTGCGTCGACGAGCGGCGCCAAGGCCACCGCATTGGCGGAGTCGAGCGCGGCTGGGAGATCGAAGATGACAAAACGCCTGGCATCTTGCGCTTTGAGCGCTTCGATTAACTGCTTCATCTTCGCCGAGCCTAGCAACTCGGGAAAGTTGGCGAGCGGTGCGCCCGCAGGCAAGACCGTAAGGCGCTCTATCGGTTGGTGAAGAAGCAGTTGTGTGAGCGAAGCATTCTGAGAAAAGTAGTCGGTAAGTCCTGGATGATTGGGGATGTCGAACAACGTGTGCTGGCGTGGATTGCGCGCGTCACAATCAACCAACAGCACGGAGTTCTGCGGGTCCATCACGAGCGACACGGCCAGGTTGGCCGCGATGTGTGAGGCGCCGTCACCGGTCGTCGGCGCGACGATGGCGAGCGTTCGGTGCTGATCGGTGCGCATACGGTTGAGGACTTGGGTGCGCAAGATTCGGTAAGCATCCAGCGCATCGTCGTCACGTTCCAGCGAGATTACATTGTGCTTCGCTAGATGAGCGGCAAGCTGCCTGGTGCCCAGCGGCGAGGTTTCGATCAATTGACCGTGCGTATGTGCATCCTGTTGCGAGGTTACCGTCGCATCCATATTGCGTACCCGTTTCATCGCCGTCACTATGCGATCCATGCTCTATCTCCTGCCACTGCGAAAAGATCCCCCAGCGGTGCGATGAAGAAATGCACCAGCGCCGCCACTATCACCAGCATCAACACCGCTGTCACTGCGGTGGCGGCCTTGAGTCTGCCGCCGCGCTTGCGGGATCTACCGAATTCGGGGATCGACGCCAATATGGGTGAGCGCAATGTTTGCGCGAGTTGGCTGGCACCGTGTATGGTCTTGTCTAACCCCTCACGAATTCCGCCGATTGCCACGCCGGCTCCCAGAGAAAGCGCGGTGCCGAGCAGCGCCAACGCCATGCGGTTTGGCCGAATCGGCTTCTCCGGCAAATTGGCCGGTTCGATCACGGCGAACTGATCGGCTTTGCTGTCTTGCTCTAGTGAGCGGGCGACTTGCGCTTCCATGAGCTTGGCTTTCACCTCTTGATAGCGCCGCGTTGCGTTCTCACGCTCGCGCGTGATGTCGAGGTACTCACGTTCGGCTTGCGGTGTCTCGCGCAGACGGCGATCATATTCTGCGAATTTGCCGCGTAGTTGGTTTTGCCGCGTGCGAATACCATTGATCTCCATCTGCACGGAGGCAAGCTGCCCGCGCAGCGTAACGAACACGGGGTTGTCGGCCTGTGGTGCGATAGCACCTTCCAATGAGTGCGCCTGGGTACCCAGCATTGCTGCGACCTCTGCCACACGGCTGTTGAGTGTGACCACGTCGGGGTGTTCCTCGGAATAGCGCTCGCGCATCGCAGCGAGCTCCTTGCGCAAGCGCTGAAGTTCTTGCTGCTGTGGAGAGTTTATTCGGCTCGTGTTCAATTGCCGCTGCAGTCCTTCGATTTCCCGGCGCAGGCGCTCGACATCCGGATGGTTTGGCGAATAGATCCCTACCAAGCTGTCGTAGCGCAACTGCGCCAGACGCAACTGCTCGGAACTGTCCATGACCCGCTCTCCAGTCGGCGAGACGAGCGGCAGATAAGGTTTGACTTGCGCTAGTTGCGTCTCGATATCGGACTTGCGTTGGGCGAGCGCTGTAATCTGCCGCTCGCTTTCAAGCAACTCCATTTCCGCGCGCTCGCGCAGCTGCAGATTGGTTTGCGCTTGGTCTGGCAACTGTCCCGCATTGCGCTCCTTGAAGCGGGCGAGGTTCTGTTCGATATCGGTGATCTGCGCCTCGAGCCTGGCGGCCTCTTGGCTCAGGAAGCGCTCGGTATCGGCCGTTTGCTGTTGCCGACTCTTTAGATTCTCGTTGAGATAAAGCGACACGAGTTCGTTAGTGACCTTCTGCGCCTGCTCCGCACTCTCGCCGTTGTACGAGAGTACGAACGCGATGGTTGCGCTGGTCTTGTTGCCGCTGCGCCGGTCCGTTACCTCAGCGCTAAGTATTTCAAGGTTGACATTGTTGCGTACCCGTTCGATCACTCTGTCCGGGGTGCTGGCGCCGCGCTGATTTCGATACAAGTCGAACTTTTCGATGATTCCCCGAAGATTGACCCGGGTCATTACCTGGCGGCTGATGACCTGGATGCGCTGGTCCGCATACGACGAGAACGTCGAGCCCACCAACTCGGCAGGAATTTCATGATCTTCGACGAGAATCGTGGCGGACGAGCGATACGTCGGCGGCAGCGCCTTGATAATAATGATTGAGAGCGCCAGTAGTAGAGCCGCTGGAAGGGCTATCTGCCAGAATCGCCGGCGCAAGAAGGAAAGGAAGGAAAGGAAGTCTGGCTGAGCGGACATGTTGTTATGCTTTTCTAAGCTGAAACCAATTTAAAGCGGATGGGTGCGGCATGCGGCGCAAGCTACCTGCATTCGTGATGAGGAGCAAGATGTTGCCGAATCAAAATGAATAGCGATGAGTTGGTAGGGTATAGCGCGTGCTGAGGAAAATCGAACTGGCTTGCGCCGAATCGCCTTGATCCGGACGTTGGCTCGCGTGGGCAATGTCTGCTTCAAACGCCCACTCCTCAGACAATAAATAGGTTAGGTTGGCGCCGACGCGATAGTAAGTGTCCGCGGCCGCTGCTGAGGTGGTCGGCTCATTTCGGTACAAGGTTCCCGCAAAACTGTAAGACAGGCGCGGCGACAAACGCTCAGTCCACGAGGCGAACAGCCGATCGGTTTGCGTCAGCTCGCCCGAACCGATCGCGTTTACGTCGCGCGCCACGCCCATAGTCAGCATCCCTGACAAGAGGGTCCTTTCCGCGCTGGCCTGCGCTAGCCAACCCTCTTCGGTGTCATGCCCTACACCCGCCTTTGAGCGGATGCGGTTAAGTCCGACGCCGACCTTGGCTTTCAGTAGCTCCGTCAGTTCCGTCTCGAGTAAGGACTGAACGTAAAGATTACTGAGGGTGCCAGCTTGCGTCGACCGGCTAAGGCGCAAGTATCCTGCTGATGCGAGCACCGTACTGCGTTCCGACAGCCGATACGAGTAAATCGCGTATGGCGTTCCGGTGCGATAGTCGACCAATCCAGTTCCTTCGGCATCCTTGTACGAAACATCTGCGAAGTCGTAGCCGACCCGAACGTTCTCGCGCTCATTTAAGTCGGCCTTCCAGGAAGGGTTGAGGTTAGCGCGTGTGCGCTGACGGTTGGCTTGGACGATACCGGTTTGGTTCAACTCTGATGCCAGCGTGGAGTCGCGAACAAATTCCGCCCTCACCGCGAACTCGCCACGTTCGTTGAGCTGGGTGAGCGATGCGTCCACGCCGAAGTCAGTAGCGTTCAGATCAGTATCGCGCGTGTAGCGATTCACTGTAGCTTGAGCCCTTGCGATGGCGGTTAGTGTCTCGGTACGCGCGGCTACTTCAACACCCGACGTAACCGAGCTAATCGTTACGCTCGGATGCGACGTCGACACCAAGCGGACGTTGTCGTTATAACCTTCGCTAATACGCAACGACATGCGCAGTGACAGTTCCGCAGCCCGCGCTGCCTCGATCATGACCAGAAACGCAACGGCGGCCCGCCAAATCGCGGCCCCGCTAGACGCTGACGAGCCCATGTTGCCTAGCTAGGGCACGACAACGGTGTCGCCGCTTTTGAGAGGTATATTCTGACTGAGGCCGATCCCGCCTTGAACCTGGCTGTAGTCGAATGAAAAGCGCGTGTCTTTGCCGTTTACTTTGCGCAGTACGAGAATATCCTGCGCTGCCGCAAAGGGCGTCAGACCGCCCGCCATGCTAAGCGCCTGCAACACGTCCACTTGGCGCCCCGAAGTAAACTCTCCTGGTTTGTTGACGCGGCCGATGACGTAAATCTTGTAGCTGGCAGCCTTGAGCACCGAGACGTTGACTGATGCGCGCGGGATGAAACGCGCCAGCTTCAGTGTTATCTCTTCCAGGAGCTGTTGCGGGGTCTTCCCTCCGGCATGTACCTCGCCGATCAACGGAAACGAGATGCCGCCGTCGGGACGCACCACCACTTCCTTCTTTAGGCCTTCCTCTTTCCAGACTACGATCTCCAAGAGATCTTCCGGTCCGATCTCATAGGCCAGTACCGGAGCGGTACCCGCGGGCTTGGGACGCGCAGCAGTAGTCCTGTTTCCTACCGTAGGCGCTTCGAGACTAGAGCATCCGGTGTTCAGAGCGGTGATTGCGGCAACGGGCAACCAAGCGAGAGCAGTTCGAATTGAGCGCATCGATCTTCTTGTAGATTTGATGTTTTGCGTAAGAGTAGAACATTTTCTTGATGCAGCGAAGTGGTTTGCCCCCTTAATTGCCAGAATTTTCCTGTCCTTGGTGACCCATGAAATGCTTCCTGCTGCCGTTGAAATATTCGCGATAGTGATATGGCGACGTCACTCACGTTGCGCGCGCTCAGTTTTGCTTGATCGAGCGATTGCGGCTCAGCAGTTGCCGAGCGATGCCAAACAAAAATGTGGAATTTGTACTTAGATAACGTCGCCATAGCCGCCGCGGCTCCTTCAGGAGACGGTAAGCCCACTCGAGCCCGACGCGTTGCATCCAAAAGGGAGCGCGTTGTAATGTCCCTGCGTGATAGTCGAATGCAGCGCCAACGCCCAACATGACCGCTTGGATTTTGCCGCGGTGCTGCGCCATCCAGAATTCTTGCTTGGGACAACCCAGGCCGACGAAAACCAGCGCAGCGCCTGATGCGTTGACGCTTTCGATGATCTGAACGTCTTCTGCCTCGGTCAACACGCGGAAGGGAGGGGAGTGCGTGCCCGCCAATTCAAGGCGAGGAAAAGCCGTAGCGATCTTCACCCTAAGTTGGGACAAAGTATGTTCGGAAGATCCATAGAAGTAGACTGGCAGACCGAGATCGGCACAGCGAGCCAACAAGCGCCAAGTCAGGTCAGGGCCGTTGATGCGTTCTTGTTGGCTAAAGCCCAATCTTCGCAACGACCATGCAACGGGCATGCCGTCCGGTGTCGCCATATCGGCACCGTTGATTACGTCTCGGAACAGTGCATCAGCACTCGCGGTCACCACGGAATGGACGTTGCAAGCGCACACGTAGCGTGATTCGCGCTTTAGTCCCCATGCGATGATGCGGTCGATGCTTTGCTGCCAAGACATTGCATCGATATTAGCCCCTAGAATCGGAGCGGTGGCGCGCGCTTGTCGTTCCATACCCTCGCTACTCTCGTGGATGTTCGTTCAGTGCTAGCGAATAAATGCCCAGCAGCTGTTCGTAGTTGCGCTCAGGCGTGTACTTTAGCTCGTACTGCGCGCGAGCGTTAGCGCTCATGGCGCGCATGGCCTCGGGCCGATTCGCGGCAAACTTCAAACAATCGGCCAGATCCGCGGCATTGCCGGGTGTGAATAGAAGGCCCGTTCGGCCGGGTTCCACCAATTCGCATAGTGCGCCTAAGCGGCTCGCGATGACAGGTAGTCCGCTGGCAAAAGCCTCGGCAATCACCACTGGAAACTGCTCATAACCGACGCTCGGCAAGAGCAGATACTCTGCGCGGCGCATGTGCTCCCGAACACTTTCTTGGCTCTGCCAGCCAAGCCACTGCACTTGCGGGTGCTTGGCTACAAGCGCTTCCAAGGGGCCGGAGCCAATTACCTTGCAGGCCCCAAAGGGTGCGAGGCTTAACGCGTCCAGCAAAACGCCTAGGCCCTTCTCCTGCGAAAGCCGGCCGACGAAGAGAGCGCCTTTGCGTTCGGTGGCCGGTAGGCTTGGCGCTTCCACGAAATTGGGTTTAACGCTTAGCTGGTTTGCGCGGATCCCGGCGGCAACGAACTTCTGCTTCGAAAACTCACTCAGCGCGATGTAGCGGGTCACCTTATGGCGAAAACTGCCGATTGCGCGATGCAACGCGAGCATTCCTACCAAAGCCGTGGACTGTGCCCTCGACTGCCGGTAGCACGCGCGCAGTGCCCCACGCCACGGCAGCGTGTGCAGGCAGTCCTCACAAATCTGCCCGTCGCGCAAGAACATGGCCTGCGCGCAGACGAGCCGGAAGTTGTGCAGACTCTGCACCACCGGCAAACCCTCGCTCTGGGCCGCCCAGTAAATCGAGGGAGACAGCCGGGGAAAGCTGTTGTGCACGTGCATGAGATCCGGTCGATGGCGTCGAATCAGTGCGCGCACCTGAGCGTGCGCAGAACGGCACCAGAGCGTATCGGCTAGCAGTCGCACACGCGGCTGCGCGTCGATGTCAGCGTTGGTGCAGCGATACTCAATGACTTCGTGGCCTCTTGAACGAAGCAGCGCGACTTCAGCATCGACGACCGTGTCTTCCCCACCCCTGTTCTGATAGAGGTTATGCGCTATGAGAATCTTGAGTGGAGCGCGGGCCTGTTTCGTCCTTGCCATCACTTAACGCGAATGAGGCGCTTGGGCAAGGTACCAGGCGTAAGTGTGCTGGATACCGCTTTCCAACGAGCGCCGTGCACGCCAGCCGAGGTCGGCCACGCGGCTTACGTCGAGTAGCTTGCGCGGGGTACCATCCGGCTTGCTGTGGTCGAACTCCAAGCGCCCACTGAAACCGACCACGCGCATGATTGTTTGCGCCAGTTCCGCAATGCTTACGTCGCTGCCCTGGCCGATGTTGTAGAGCCCATCGCCGACGTCTTTTTCCATGAGGTGAATACAAGCGTCCGCCATGTCGTCTACATGGAGAAACTCTCGCAGCGGCGAACCCGTGCCCCACACTGTCACTCCTGCAGCCTTCGCAAGCTTCGCTTCATGAGCCTTTCTCAGTAGTGCTGGCAGAACGTGGCTGGTCGCCAAATCGAAGTTGTCGTTAGGACCGTAGAGGTTGGTTGGCATGACGCTCACATAGCGTGTGCCGTGTTGCCTGTTGTAGGTTTCACACAACTTAAGCCCCGCGATCTTGGCGATTGCGTAGGCTTCGTTGGTTTTTTCCAGTGGGCCAGTTAACAGGAACTCTTCACGGATGGGTTGAGGACAGTCACGTGGATAGATGCAACTGGAACCGAGAAACATCAAGCGCCGCACGCCGCATTCATACGCACCGTGAATAACGTTCGACTGGATAACCAAGTTCTGATGGAGGAAATCGGCCGGATACGTGTTGTTGGCATGAATACCGCCGACTTTCGCGGCCGCGAGGAATATGTAATCGGGTCGCGCCTCGCCAAGAAAGCCGCGCACCGCCGTCTGGTTGAGCAAGTCGAGTTCTTGCCGCGTGCGCGTCACAAGATTGGCATAACCGCGCGCCTCGAGACCTCGTACCAAAGCCGATCCAACCATCCCCCGATGACCGGCAACGAATATCTTAGATGACTTATTCATTGGGGCAGAGGAGCCTATTTGTGCTCCGATTCGACCAACAATTCCCGTCGTGCCTGTTCGACATCTTCGGCAACCATTTCTCGCACCAGCTGTTCGAAACTCGTCTTGGGTCGCCAGCCGAGTTTTTCTCGGGCGCGCGTGGCGTCGCCCAGCAATGAGTCGACCTCGGTCGGGCGGAAATAGCGCGGATCGATCTTGACAATTGCATTGCCCACCAGCGGGTGGCGCTTGCTGCCGTCGGCCGCTAAGACCACGCCTTCTTCCTTCAGGCCCTCGCCTTGCCATCGAAGCTCGATAGCTAGTTCCGCGGCGCTCGCTTCGACGAAGCGACGTACGCTTTGTTGTTGACCCGTAGCGATGACGAAATCCTCGGGCTGGGGCTGCTGCAGCATAAGCCACTGCATCTCGACGTAATCTCTGGCATGTCCCCAATCGCGCTTTGCATCAAGGTTTCCGAGGTAGAGCGCTTCGTTGAGCCCGGCCTTGATGCGGGTGAGCGCTCGCGTGATCTTGCGCGTAACGAAAGTTTCGCCGCGACGCGGGGATTCGTGGTTGAACAGTATGCCGTTGCAGGCATACAAACCGTACGCCTCGCGGTAGTTGACGGTTATCCAGTAGGCATAAAGCTTGGCCACGGCGTACGGACTACGGGGATAGAACGGCGTGGTTTCGCGTTGCGGCGTTTCCCGCACCAACCCGTAGAGCTCGGACGTTGACGCTTGGTAGAAGCGGGTCTTACCCTGCAAACCGAGGATTCGGATGGCTTCAAGCAGGCGCAACGCGCCCAAAGCATCGGCGTTGGCGCTGTATTCTGGTTCCTCGAAGGATACGGCGACGTGTGATTGTGCGCCGAGATTGTAAAGTTCGTCAGGCTGTACCTCTTGGATAATGCGAATTAGGTTGGTTGAGTCGGTTAGATCGCCATAGTGCAGCATGAAGCGCCGGCCAATGTCGTGCGGGTCTTTATAGATGTGATCGATGCGCTGCGTATTAAAGCTCGACGCGCGTCGCTTGATGCCGTGAACTTCGTAACCTTTGGCAAGCAGGAATTCAGCCAAATACGATCCGTCCTGACCGGTTACACCGGTGATGAGTGCTTTCTTCATGATTACTTGAGCCCGTGATGCAAAATCGCTAGTTAACCGGATGCGTTATCCAGCTAGTTAAATAGCGCTGGAAATCTTCCCCGTTCCAATTCCTCGCCGGTAAACGGGGCAACTGGTAAGTATCGCACCTGGGCCGCACGCAGTCGGTGAAAGTGGTGCAGGCGAGATCAAATCCTGCCTCTTTGACCAGACGGCTGGTGGTATCGTTGAAGGAGGTCAAAGACCCGTATGGGTAGGCGAAGCTTGTCGATTCGCGTCCAATCATCTGTTCCAATCGAACTTTGCCGCTGCGGATTTCGATGTCTTGCTGTTGTGGTGTAAGCATCGATAGTGCTGGGTGCGTTGCCGTGTGTCCACCAATTTCGATTAGAGGGCTGCGCGCCAAGCAAACCAACTCCTCGAGAGTCATGGTTCTATGGTTTTGCCGAAGCGCTAGCGTGCGACCTGACCATGCTCTCAGCTTCTGGAGTAAGTCCGCGCGCTGTTCGGAGTTCTTCGTGTACAGGACTTGGTGTAACGTTTGATACGCTCGGTGACGTCTAGAAGGGAGCAGACGCGATCCCACGTACCATCCTTTTGCATTGCCGGAATCGCTAGAGCCAAGCGCGTCTTCCTTGAAATCCCAAGAGAATCTCTGTCGGTCAACTTCAAGGCGCAGCTTCTGCGGCAACGATTGTTCGCTCAGAAAAATGTCTTCCAGCTCATCCCACCAGAACGTAGCGGACCCGCCGATATAGTCCGAGGCAATAAATACCGTAGCGGGCACCTCATATCGCTCAAGCACCGGCTTGGCGATCAGAAGATTGTCGGCATAGCCATCGTCGAATGACACCGCAACCATGCCAGCGATGTCGCCTCCGCTTCTAAGCGCGCCGACCAGCTGCTTGAGCGGAACCACGCGAAAATGTCTACGTAGTACTTCCATCTGCTGTGCGAAACACTCGGGCGTTACGCACAGCATTTGCGGGTCGCTTTCGAGATCGTCCACGCGGTGGTAGGTGAGGATCAAAGCGCGCGAGGTCGTGGCCGCTCCGATGCGCGGAAGTATGGTCGGCTGCAATTGCCGATACAGCATTCGTGCCGAATGCGGCTTGACGACAGCCCGCAACTTCTTGAGGTATTGGCGCAACTCGATCGCCTTTGCGCCGTACGCCTGAATACTGCGATTGACGCGTAACCCCAGGGCGCTGCCCTTGAGCAGTTCCATATGTCTCCGAGCGGCGCGGCCAGGAGTGCCTAGCGCGCGATAGATTGAGTTTGTCGGTTGAAGCAAACCGTGGGGGCGGCGCAAACGACGCTTCGGTCAACCCAACCCCTTGTCGCAGCAAGGTAATCGACTAATTGTATTACGCTAACGGGCTGCGCGCGAGGACCCGTGTGATATTCGACGTTGCAGTTAACGCTGCCTCGATGCCGTATGATCCCTGGCTGCGAGAAACGGCAAGCGCTCGGCTAGCGAGACTTGTGCGCTCGAATCCCAATAATGACTGGGTAGTCCGGGTCGTGGTGTTCTAGGCTTTCTTGGTGATCGAGGTCTTCTAGACTCAATCCTTGCAGGAGCGCGGAGGCGGCCAGGACGTTGCCGAAACTCGTTACTTGTACGTTCTCTGGCCGAAAAGCGCTCGCGAACAACTTCATCGCTGAGGCTGTCGTGAAGCGCCAGTAGTCACCCCAGCGGTCCATGTCGTAGCGGCTGACTTGCGAGATGCCCGACACCGTCGCCAATAGAGTGCCGCCCGGCTTCAAGAGCTGGGCCGCCCCCCTGGCAGCGGCCGCTACGTCATAGATGAACTGGAAGGTCTGGGTGCAGATAAAGCAATCCGCTACATGTCTTGGCAGTGTTTCGGGGTTAGCGAGATCGCCGATGATAGTGGCGCCTCTCGCGTCTTTCGAAACGTGCAGTATTTCGATTTTCTCCAACTCGTGCCGGTATTGATCCGCGTAACGCGGTTCTGCGATCTCCAGCGCAACGCCACGAATGCAGTCTCGATTCGCTCGGATGAAGGACGAAATGTAGTGGCGATCGATGGGCTGACCGCGGTCCATGCCGAACACCCGCGATACGGGAGCGTGCACGAGATCGCGCCTGGCCGGCACGATCCTGCGCAGCGCCCCCTGCAGCAGGGATTTCGCAATTTGCTTCAAGGCGGAACGTATCCACGTCTCTGGTACTAACGCGGATTAGATACTGCTTCTAGACGCTGGGCAATAGCCTCGTCGACGCGCCCTACTGCTGCAAGAACCTGCCACTGACGTCCTGGCCGGCCGCTGTCCACTGTTCCTTCGTCATGCTTCTGGTGGCAGCATCGTTCCAGAAATAAACGCCTGCGAGATCCTGCAGATAGTAGGTGTTGCCAATGAACTTGACATTGTAGGCGTTGGCGAACCCGGCCGCACCGCCGACCGTGCCGTGCAGATCGGACGTATCAAGCCGTATGACGTTGTTAGAGGCAGTGACGTTGCGCAAATCGGTGCTGCCGCAGTTGGGGCCGTTGAGCGGCGCATCGCCGCCGCGTAAGCTAATGCCGTGCACACCTGGACCGGCAGCGATGACTTCGTTGCCGCTGATTTGCACGTCTTTCGATGAACGCAAAAAGATCTGACCGCCGTGCCAGAGCGAGCGTCCCGCCATGGCGCCATTGTTGCCGCGGGCCAAGTTGTTCTTGATCGTGCCTAAGCAACTGACCTCGTGAAAAATGCCCATTTCGGCGTTGTTTTCCACCCAGTTGTTCTCATACGTCGTGTTGTAGTTGTCGAAATCGGTCCAGAACGCACGGCCGACATTGTTGGATGCCACGTTGCCTCGCACAACCAGTCCGCGCGTGCCATGGAACTTGCTGCCGCCGGAGTCGTTATTGGGATCGAAGCCATCAGTGTTGTTGAATGTCACAACGTTGCCTTCGATCGTACCCATTCCCGTTAGCCCGTATTTACCGTTGTTGTGAATGTAGTTATTGCGCAGCACACCGTTACCGAACATCGTCACTCCGATGTTGCTGATATCGCGAAATTCGTTGTTCTCGACGCGCCAGTTTTCCACCGCCTTCAGCGCGTTGTGTGCTGAGCCGGCTACGTCGCCGCCGCCGAATTTCTCGAATATGAGGTTCTTGACCGTCACTGAGCCCTGATTGGCGTTGGTGTAGCCGATGATGCCACCCGATCCGGTGGTCGCCTCAATGGTTTGGCCGGTCGGATCGTCGTACAAGTAGATCTTGTTGTTGGCGTAGTCGAAGAAGAAAGCGCCGGCTCTCATGTCCGCCAACCGTGTAACTTGGGTTAGGTCTTGCCCGTTGCGGAACACTTTTTCTGGGTAGACGCATCCCGGCGTAGACACCGCGCAAACCGCGTAAGAGCCGATTGTCGCCGGGAAGGGCGGTTCCTGCTGCGTCTGGTTGAGTGCGACCCAAAAACTACCCTCGCGCGTGAAGCTTGTCAGCAGCTTTGCGCCACTTAGGACTGCCCCGGTTTCGCCGATGAACTTGTCGTTCGCGCGTACCACGACTGATGAAGTGAATCGATGTACGCCCGCCTTAATGCAGAAGGTGCTACCGGCTGCTGCCGAGGCGAGTGCCGCGCCAATGCTGTCCGTCCCGGGAGCGACACTTATCCCCGCGCAAGTCGGTGTTTCATACACCGCGGTTAGTGTGTAAGCGTTGTCCATGAGCACCGTAGTTGTCGAGGCATTGTCGTAGTCGACGCCGTTACGCTGCCACTTGATGAAATAGTTGGTTCCGATGCGAAGCGGCGCTGACAGCCACACCCGCGTATTAGGATTGTAGGTGCGGCTCAAGCTGGTAGCGCCGTCTCCACGGCCCGCCGTGTCGGCCGGATAGACTCGGATGCTTGCTGCAGCAGAGTTGGCTACGTTGACGGTTAGACTGCCAACCGAGCCCCCACCGCCGCTGCCACCGCCCGAGCCGCTAGTGATAGTGAGCGCAACGCGCGTGAGCATGTTCCAACTGGCGCTCGCGTGCAACCTTAGCTCATAGTTGCCGCCGCTTAGAGCGAGCGGCAGAGGGAACGAGCAGCTTCCGCTGGGGCGCGGCGCACCAGCGGTTTTCGAGCAGCTCACATAGACCCAATTCCCGTTGTGGGACTGCGATGCCGCCCCGGGCGTGTAGAGGCCAATCCACTCATATCCGGTCGCGCCGGTTATGCCGTTCCAGCTCACGGTGACATTGCTGCCTGCCGCAGCGGTCGAAGGACTTACGGAGAAAACTAGTCCCGAACCCCCGCCGCCAGATCCTCCTGCTGAAATGGTGAGGGGATTGCTGGTCGCGATTGAGGTCCAACTGGACGACGCATGCATACGCATCTCGTAGTTGCCGGAGACCATACTGCTCGGCAGCGGAAACGAGCAACTGCCGCTAGCGCGAGTCACGAACGGAGTCTGCGAGCAACTGACATACATCCAGTTGCCATTGTGGGCTTGATCCGATGCTCCTGGCACGTAAAGCCCGATCCAGTTCGTTGGACTTGCGTTTGCGATGCCGGACCAACTGACCGTCACGCTGCTGCCTGCGCTCGCGCTCGCCGGCGAAACGTTTATCGTTGTTTGCGCGTGACCGTTTTGAACGCCAAGCAGGCAGAGCAGGGCAATCGCAAAGGTCTGCGTTGTGAAGCGGTTGAAATGCGCCAGCGCGTCGCAGCAACGCTGCAGCCGGTCGCGATTAGAGCGATTCATGTTTTTCTCCATACCGACGCGCCGCCAGCTTGGGCTAAAACGCCGGTTAACAATAGAACTACCAGTGCCAACTTTTTTGGCCGCCGAAGTTGTTCTGATTCTTGATCGCGGCCGCTCCGAAACGACTTCGATTCGCGCGAGGGCGAATAGGACGGTGAGAGAGGTTTGGGTAACCTATCAAGGCGTGTGCGATTAGTCAATAGTGTGCGATAAGTGGCGGCGCAGAAAAAGGAATCTTGGCAACGGGCTGCTTCGCGATGACAGGCCGCGATTGCGCGGCGATGCGAGCACGCACTCTAGAATAGCGTTCGTTTTCCTCCATCATCTCGCGCGGCACTGGCCTGTGACCCCAACACTGCTTGCAAGAAGGAGTGGTACTTGCGCCTTAAGCTAAACGCCGGATCAGGAAGGCGCAAGACGCAATTGGTTCTGATCGACCAAGCGCTGGTGAGTGCCGCCAACTTCACAACAGGCTTGTTGTTGGCGCGCTTCCTGGGTCCGTCCAACTATGGGCAGTTCACCCTGACGTACAACTTGATCTTGTTGGCGTCGGGCATTCAAATGGCGTTGATCTCGGCGCCCATGCAAGTAGTTGGACCGCAGCAGAGTCGGAACTCTGCCGACGCTTACTACCGTTCTGTCTTACGGCTGCAAGCGGGGTTCAGCTTGCTGCTTGGCTTGATCGGGCTGGTGGCATTGGCTGTCCTCGGCCGGCTGTTTCCGCACTGGGGGTTGACCGGTCTAGCGCTACCGGTGGGCTTAGCTGCGGCGCTGTTCGTGGCGCAGGATTTTGTGCGGCGGTTCTTCTTCGTGCGCGACGTCGCTGTGGCTGCGCTACTGAGCGATATGGCAGCGCATGGCCTGCGCGTGCTGGTATTGGTCGCGCTCGGCTGGAGCATTGGCTTGACCGCGCAAAGCGCATTCTGGGTAATTGCGCTTACGTGCGCGCTCGGGGTGACAGCGCTTGGACTAAAACCTGCGTTCTGGGCCGGAGCATCCGATCGGCGGGCGCTTGCGCATTATTGGAAAGAGCATTGGCGCTCGGGGAAGTGGTTGCTGGCAGACACTGTCGTATTCTGGTTCGGCGGCCAAATGGTCGTTTTCTACGTTGCGGGCCACGTGCTTTCAGCCGAGGCGGTGGGCAAGATTGCCGCGGCGATGAACGTTGTCGGCGTGGCGAACATCCTTTTTCTCGCACTGGAGAATTTCGTCCCTTCGCGCGCGGCGCACATGTACGCCAGTAGCGGCCGTGCGGGCCTCGTGCGCTACATGCGTCGAGTCGGATACCTCGGCGCATGTATGACGCTTGCGATCGCTGTTGTAACCTCGCTATTCAACGAGTTCTGGTTGAAGCTCTTTTACGGCGAGGCGTACGCGGGAAGCGGCGCGTTGGTCGTTTGGTGGGGCGTGTACTACGTCTTCGGCTTCTTGATTCGTCCGTTTGCGTACGGCTTGCGCGTTCTTGGCAATACGCGTGCAATGTTCTTGTCTACGGCGTGCGGCGCTCTGGTGTCGGCTGTGGTCAGCTATCCGTTCGTCCGATTTGGCGGCATGAACGGGGCCATGCTCGCGATGTGTGTAGTCCAAGTAGTGGTGTGCCTCACCATTGCCACGTTGTTTTTGCGGGCGCTTCGCGCGCAGCCACATGGGAGACCGGAGTCTTCGAATACTGGCGAGTGATAGCCCATGAGAATCAAGTTCCGAGAGATTTTCTTGGCTATCCCTCGACCAGTATATACTAAAATCTAGGTGCGATTGATGTGGCGTATCAGCGCCTTGCGCAGAGGCGACGGCAGCGTGTAGGAAAAGCGGCGCAGCCAAGTGGCAGACCATGCGGCGTTTGCGCCGATCGCGATGCGCCCCCTTAGCGTGATTGGCAGCACGGCGACATCCAGCCGTTTGGTTCGATCGGTCCAGTCGAGTTTGTAGTCGGCGGCTGGCGCCATCAACTCCAACAACTTAATGCCTTTGTTCAAGCATGCCTCGATGACCATGCCCAAGTGCATGCGCCCCGGACTGAACGCATCGTAGGCGGGATTCTTCGCGGACAGATACGCGTAATAGCGGCCAAGGTAAACGAATCCCCATTGCGCCGAAGCGACCGCCTCTTCGGTGCAAATGCTAAAGCCGAGTAGATTTATCCCGCTTGCGATGACCAGCCCGGTGACAACGGCGGTGAAATCTTTATCGCGGAACGCCGGGCTGGTCTTGCCCAGGCGGGCCATCCACTCTTGCCGCTCGGTGAGCGTATGCTGCACGAGCGGCGCGAGCTGTACGTGCTCATCCAAGATTTGCTCGGTGAAACCGTGTGTGCGCTCTAAGCGGTTGCGCAAATTGCGCAGATTCTTGCGCGTTTTCGCGCTTACGCTCTGCCGGAATTCTTTGACGCTCGCGTACGGCCGGAGATCGACATATACCGCGTAGTTCGACTCGTTCAGTATGGCGCCGACAGCGAGGAGCGCCTTGTGCAACGCGGAGCCGGCGATCAGCCCTTCGATCTGCAGCCCGTCGGCCAAGCCTTCACTCTTGAGCTGTGCCACCACCGCAGCGACGCCCGGCGCTATGTCTTGGGTGCTGCCGAACACGACCCCAGCAAACTGGCCAAACGGATCATCCAAACTACGAGCTATCCAAGCGCCGGCGTTGCGCTGCAGCGATAGCGGCCAGATGCCGATAAGCTCCGCCTCACGCCAAATGGTCGCCACCAGCAGCTTGAAGCGATGCCCGGAATGCCCCAAGCGCACCCGAGCAACATGCGAGCTCCAGGCGAAAGATTGAAAGAATGGGGCGTCGTGATCGCTTTGCCTTCGATTCAGCGCTTCCCACGCGTCGGCGAGCCGCTCCATATGCGACAAGCTCGAGATGAACTCGACGTGCAGCGCAGCTGCTCGAGCGCTTGAACCGTTCATCGGGCAAACTCGTAAGGCGCGATATCGCGCACGCCGCGCGGCGCGGAGGGGTCGACCGCGAAGTCGACGTGCAGTACCTTGCGCCGCTTCTTCTTGCTTCCGGATAATTTATAGGCTGCCACCAACCCCAGTTTGCTCCAATAGCCGATGCCAGAAGTCTTTTGTGCAAGGTTCGTGAAGCCCAAGCGATTTCGCAGGATGCCGTTAGCGCAATTGACATGGAACATACGCCGAATCGCAGGTGTGAAATGCTCCGTGGTAAATGAAACATTGACGCAGTCGCCATTGACGATGCGGTGCGGCGAATTCAGCGGCCAGTGCAGCATTTGCCCGGGTTGTAAGTTAAACACGGTTGCGTGCTGCTCGAAACTCTCGTCGTAGGGCAGCGAGATCTCATGTGCCTCACCCAAGGCGATACGCTCCAGCGCAGCCTGGTCGAGAAACGGCGGCCGATTTGGGTAGACATGAACGTACTTGTGCCCGCGTACTTGCCATAGGGATTGGCCAGGAATGTCGCAGTGGTAATACACTTGAATGCGCGGAGAGGAGATTAGGATGCTCATCATCTCGAACTTCGTGTTGAAGTTCGGCAGCCTCTGCTGGAACTCGGCGTAAATCTCGCGCAGCAGATCGAGGTAGCCCGGCTCGGCCTTGTGCGGGCGCAGAAGCAAAATCCAAATCTGTCCGACTCGCACCGCTTCTAGGACTTGTTCACCTGACAGCGAGCGAATTTCGCCCTCGCGCCGGCTGCGCAAGTTGTGCGAAGTCACGTCCATGGTGTTGACGTAGTAGTCGTCGCGAGCGACTTTGTCGAGCAAGCGCGCCAGCGCTTGCTCCGAGAATAGCGGGTGTTCGTGCAAGCGATGATTGAGTTGCAGCGGTACCGCGCCAAACCTTTCGCGCGAAACCGGATTCCACTGAATGAGCGGCGTGGTCATGCTTGAATCTTCGTTTTCTTTGGTGTCGAGGCTTTGGGGTTGCAGTTTAGTCTTATTGTGCAAGAATTGGCTGCAGAGCAGTAGGCAGAACAAGCCGCTTTCGCTTGGGATGCCGCGTATCTTGCCTTTATCGAATTCAATATTGGCAAAATGGAAACATAAGCGAGCTACATGACGCTCGCTTAATGTTTCTTAGGACGAGATGCGCCGCTCTCGCTCGCATATTGCTAAGGGGTTTCGCAGTGCCAAGTTTGCTTTTGATTTACCACGGCACCACAGTCAGTGGTGGCGGCAGGGCCAATCTTCACTTACTACCGCAGGCTAAGCTGGCCGAGCAAATCGAACACCTGGCGCAGCGCCGCTACCCGCTCATTTCATGGCGCGAAGACCGGCTGAGCACCGACGATGGCAGGACGCGGATCGGTATTACTTTCGATGACGGGTATCGCAGCGATTTGGCCAATGCGCATCTGCTGAAGACGCACGGTTTCGACGCGCTGTTTTTCGTGGCGACGGAGTACATCGGTCAAGAGAACTACATGAATCAAGCCGAACTCAGGCAGTTGCGCGCGCTGGGAATGTCGGTTGGCTCGCACTCTCATCATCACACCCTATTGGCACCGATGAGCACCGAGCAGATTCGCCGTGAATTGGGTCAATCGAAGCAGATCTTGGAGGACGTGCTGCAACAACCGGTGCTCGATTTTTCTTTTCCTGGCGGTTCCTACGATCGGCGCGTTCTCGACGTCGGTCGCGAGCTCGGCTATCGCCGATTTTTTAGTTCCGATTGGGGGGTGAATGGAGTCCGGCAAACGGAACTGGCGGTGTATCGCCGCAGTTCGGTGCTTAACAACATGAGCATCGAGCAGTTCGACGCGCTGTTGCAGTGCCGCGGCTACCTCGTTCGGCAGATGCAATTCAAAGCGAAGGAGTGGGCGAAGAGAGCTGTTGGCGAGGATCGCTACGTGCGCCTGCGCGAGGCTTTCCTGAATTTCGGCCGCTGAATAGGCTGCGCGTGGATCATCCAACAAGCGGCGCAATCAGTCCAGGTGCCGGAGAAGGTCTGCCGGAAGCTTCTTCTGTGCGGCTCGGCTCCGGCTCCGAGCTAGCCGATCCACGTCAAGCCATACTCGCGCGCATCCTGTGCGAGTTGGACCAATCGGGCCGAAGGTACGCAATGATTCACGGCGCTGGCGGTGCATGGCCTGATGTCAGTTCCGACATCGATCTGGCTTTCGCCGAGCCGCCGCCGGAGGCTATCGAGCCGTTGCTGCGGCAACTCGAAGAATCTGGCGCGGTGCAACTTGTGCAGCGGCTGCACTACGAAGTGCCGCACGGCTACTACTACGTTTTGCGCGTGGCGGGAGAAGGCAATTTTTTTCTGCACCTCGACTGCTTGTTCGATCCGCTGGGAATTAATCGCTACCACCTGCCGACGCCTCTGTTGCTTGAGGGTGCCGGCAGCACGCCTTTCGGCCGACGAGTAAGCGCACAGCGAGAAGCGTTATATCTGCTGATGAAACGCGCAATCAAAGGCCGCGTGTCGGAGCAGGGCCTTGAGGCATTGCGTCAGCACTTTTCTGCGGCACAGCCTGCGCTTTGGGCTGAGGTGGAACGATGGTTTGGACCAAGTGCGAGAGCGCTCGTCGCGGCGTTGCTGGATGTCGCGGATAGCACGCAAGCCACGCCGCGCCTGAAAGCTCTCGCGCGGGCTGCCGATCAAGTTAGCCGGACCAGGCATCCTTGGCTTGCGGTGCGGCGCGCGGCGGCGTCTCTGGCGCGCAAACTCAAACGCTTTTGGCGCCCGACGGGGTTGTTCGTGGTTATATTGGGGCCGGATGGCAGCGGCAAATCTACGGTTACCGGACTGGTTCTTGGTGAGATGGAGCGTGCTTTCCGCCGCACCTGGCGCTTCCACTGGCGGCCCGGATTGTTGCCGAAACTCAAGCGCGGTACTGATCAACCCGCCGTCGCGCACGCTGGCGCATCATCGACTCAACTGCAGCAACCCGCACAGATCTCAAGGTACCGGGGGTTGGTATCGCTGGCGCGTTTCCTGTACTACTGGCTCGATTTTGTACTCGGTTACTGGCTGATCATCTATCCACGTAAAGCCCAGACAACGTTGGTTATCGGCGAGCGCTATTTTGCGGACGTACTGGTGCATCCGGCGCGCTACGGTTTTGATGTTTCGCCGCGCTTGATGCGCTTGGCCGCGCGCTTTGTACCTTCACCGGATTTGCTGATTGTTTTGGGGGGAGATCCCGAGGCGATCTATGCGCGCAAACCAGAGTTGCCCGCGGCTCTAATCGAGGCGCAGATACGGGCGTACCGGGAGGAAGCGGAGTATTGGCGCTGGCACGAGATCGTCGACACTACCACGGCGGATGCTTCCAGCGTGGCTGCGCGCATCGCCCAGCTCGTTTTGGGCGAGTGCTCGCGCATCACCCATGACCGCATCGGGGCCTGCGCCGGCCCACAGTGGCATGCCTTTCCTTCCGGCCGCAACCCCAAGATTTGGTTTGACAGCCGTGAATCCCTTGCGGACGCGCTAAAGCTCTATCACCCGTACTCCAAGCTTGGTCGCTTGGCGAAGACCCTGGCGGCGCATGTACCGCGCTGGCTGCGTGCTTGGCTACCGTATACCCAACCGAACCATCTGTTGGCTCTGCGCTTTGCGCGGCTGAGCGCGTTTTTTCGCTCCACCCTCGGAGACGACAATCTGAACGTTAGCTTCTATATGGGCGCACCGGGTCCTCACCGCAAGCTGACCGCGCAGGTAAGCCGCGGCGGCCAGGCGGTGAGCTACGTAAAGATCGGCGCAGGTGAAAGGGTCAAGCGCCTGCTCGTGCGTGAGGCAGAGTTTCTCGCCTGGTTGAAGGAAACTGACTTCCGCGCCGCCGAAGTGCCCCGCGTCCAAGCGCTGCAGGCGCGCGACGACGCGTTGCTGCTGTTCTTGTCACCGCCGCCCGAGGGTGCGGCCAGACAGCGCTCTTACACGCTCGACTATGACGATTTGCGCTTTCTGGAAGAGTTTTCCGCGCTAGAGGCTACGACGTTGCCACTCGAGCAAGTATTAGAGCGTCTTCGCGTGGAAACGTACCTAGAGGGGTTAGAGCGTGGCCACCCTCAGGCCGCGCACCAGGTTAGGGCCGCCGTTGCGGGTCTGCGAGAAACTCTCGGAGTGCGCGGGGTGCGGGTCACAGCGGCGCATGGCGACTTCGCGCCCTGGAACACGCTCGAAGTCTCCGATGGACGCCTCTTTGTGTTTGACTGGGAATACGCTGATCGCCACGGTGGTGCGCTTGGCGATCTTTTCCACAGCGTATTTTCTCCGCCGCGCCTGGTGACACATGAACCGCCTTTGTTGTCGGTCCAACGGCTGCTGAACGCGACCGAGAGCCCAATGCTCGCGCGCGCGATCAAGCACACGGGCATCGGCAGCGCCGAGCTGCCGGCCTACGTCGTCCTCTATCTGCTGCAGCAGCTCGCCGCAAGGCCCAACTTGCTAGCGGAACCGGATGCATATCTGCTGGAGGCGCTGGGATACGCCTGCGATGCGCTGCGCCGCGGTCCGCCCCGGCCAAGAGTCTTGGCTGCAGCCTATGCTTGCGAACCGGACTCGGGATCTGAGCCTGGCGTCGGATGGCAGATGTGTCAAGCGATCAGCAAGGAACACGACGTATGGGTGGTTACTCGCAGCAACAATCGCACTCGCATTGAAGCCGCGCTGGCGCGTTCTCCCAACCCGCACCTTCACTTTGTGTACGCAGACCTGCCGCGCTGGGCACGGTTTTGGAAGCGCGGTGAGCGCGGCATTCAGCTTTACTACTACCTGTGGCAGTTCGCCGCTTGGCGTGTTGCACGGCGCCTGATGCATGCCGTGAAGTTCGATCTTGCGCATCACATAACCTTTGTCAACGACTACACGTTCACTTTTTTGGGGCTGCTGGATATCCCGTTCGTGTGGGGACCGATTGGCAGCAATGGCAAGGGATCGGCTGCACTGATGAGTGATTCGCGCGCATTGTTGCGTGACCGCTTGCAGCATTTCGTCAAGGCGGCGCGGCGCTTGTTTGACCCGTTCCTGTGGCTTTGTGCCGCGCGTGCGAAATTGGTGATCGGCAATCACGCCGCCGTGATCGAACGGCCACCACTCCTACTGGCGCAGGACAGGTATCTGACCCATATCGCGATTGGCGTGGAAGAAGCGATCGTTGCCGTGCGCGGAGTGCGAAAGACCGGGGTTTTCTCGGTCTTGAGCATGGGCAACTTGCTGCCGATCAAGCGCTTTCATCTGACCATTCGCGCATTTGCGAAGTTCGCGCAAATGGAGCCAGCCGCACGGCTTACGCTGATCGGTGAAGGTCACCTACGCAGGCCTCTGGAACAACTCGCAGGTGAACTGGGTGTCGGCGATCGCGTCGAGTTCACCGGGCGATTGCCTAGGGCCAAGGCGCTGGAATACTTGCACAACGCAGACGCGTTCTTGTTCCCCAGCGCCGAGGTGGCCGGCATGGTCACGCTCGAAGCGATGGCTCACGGTGTGCCGGTCATCGGACTGCAGGGCACCGGCGTCGGCGAAATGGTGCCGCCAACATGCGGTTTCGCCGTCGAGCCTGGCGAGCTGGACGCGACGGTCGACGCCCTGGCGCACTGCTTGGTGCGCTTGTGGTCTGATCGGGAACTTCAGGCACGCATGAGCGCCGAATGCCGGCGCGTTGTGCGCGAGCGCTACCTATGGGAGCAGCGGCACGGCGCAGTGCAGGCGTGGTACCGCGCGGCGGGTTTGTACGCGGCGAATCCTGCGACGCGTATGGTGTGAGTCCTATGGCAGGTCACGAAGCGACTCTTGGCACTCCGGCGCACGCGCCGGCGGCCGCACATTTTGCTGGCATGGCGCACTCACGTTCGCCCTTTAGCTTTGCCAATCTGGGCCTCGTTGCATTCGTAACGATGTTCTTGAGCACCTTCATGTGGGCGCCGACTGCCGACCACTCGCCTCGCGCGATGGGCAACTACGACAATCTTTATCGGATCGCGCTGGTGCTGCTCGCGGCGCTACTGTCCGCGTTTGCGCTGCTGCGCGATCCGCGTAGTTGGCCGCGCGCATTTCCTGGGCCGTTGCTGCTGCTTATGGGGCATGGCGCGCTGGCGATGATTAGCTCAGCTTTCATACCGGAGCAAGGACTCTATTGCTTGTGGAAAGGTTTTGAGATCATCGTGTTCGTGCTAGCCGCGGCGGCGATGCTTGGATTGGCCGACACGGAGGACTACGCGCACAGCGCCTACCGTGCGATCGTCGTGTTGAACGCGGTGTTGGTGGTGGTCTTCGCGATCGAAGCGATTGTCGTGCCGGAACAGGCGCTGCAACCGCAGCGCGGTTTTCTCAAGGTGATCCTGCAGGGCGTGTTGCCAGTGTACCCAGAGAATGCCGTGGCGTTCTTGGGCGGACTGACCGCATACGCCATGTTCACGCGAATGTTCCGCGAGTCGCGCTGGACGATCAAGTGGCTGCAGTTGCTGTTGTTCCTGGTTGCTTGCGCGGTATTAGTATTAGCGCAGTCACGTACCTCTTTTGTCGCTACTTGCGTCGCTTTTGTCTGCTATCTGGTGTTCGACCGCCGTTTCAAAGCGCTAGCTTGCTTGACAGCGGTTGTGTTGCTGGCGGGCGTTTTTGCATCCTTCTTCGATGTGTTTTATCAGTACCTCTTACGGGGCCAAGATCCGGAATTGGTGCGCAACTTGTCCGGTCGTACGGCTGGGTGGGCTCAAGCAGTCGAGCACTTCGAGCTCGCGCCAATTCTGGGGCACGGTTTCGTAGCATACGCTCGCATGTACCTCCTGAGCGCGCCTCTGCTAAGCAGCATGCATGGCGCGGTGTTTGAGGTGATGGTGGGTACCGGGGGCTTGGGACTGCTGTTCTGGGGCGGGGGCATTCTCTGGGCCTTGGCGCGCCTGGGGTTGGTGTCCTGGTCCGGGCACCCGGCATTGCGGACCCCGATGGGTCGCAGCGTACAAGCGGAGATGCTCGGATTGACGGTGTTCATCGTCCTGCGCGCGGCGACAAGTTCAGGCTTGGCGCAAGCTGAGGACAATTTCATGCTGTTGCTTGCTTTGATCGTGTACACTGAAGTGATGCGGCGGGGCGCATGGCGCATCGATGCCGCGCCCACAGCAGCTCACGACCGGGGAAACGGTGCATAGCGACCGAGCGGCGGCCCGTCACATAGACCGGATCGAGCCGGCGCGCTAACGGTTTCTGTGATGCTGGGCTCGGGCGTCGAGCCGAGGGCGATTTGCCGTGGCGTTGGTTCAAGCGGTGCGGCCGCGCCACACCGACTTCAACAGCAAGTGCAGACAACCGCCCAGAACTGCCCCAGCCGCGTTCCATAGGAAGTCTTCTACTTCAAAAGCCGGGCCGCCGCGCCATGTCTGGGAGAGTTCGTGCAGCCCTCCCACTACAATGACGCCCAAGACAATCCAGCCCCAATGGGCCCAGCGTAGGGCACTGCTGTACACCAGTAGCAGTACAACGAAGATTGTTACATGCACAGCGTCGTGCCACACGCCGAACATGCTTGCCGATACTATCCTGCCGCCGAGCAGAAAGAGCGCTCCAGTTAAGGCAAGCGCAAGCAACAAGACCAAGCGGTTGGTCTTACCTTGCGCGCTTGGAACGTGTCGCATGGCTGCTACGCGCCGCGGCCGATCTTTTGCCATCCCAAACGCAGAAAGCGCTCAAGGCGCTGATCATCGTCGCGCACGTAAACGACGTTCGCCTGCGGCATATTCGCGGCGCCGAGCTTGCGATAGATCGAGTAACCAGGAAGATCGATAGGGACAAATCCGGCGGTCGCGCTCACCTGCAGTATCGGACCAAAACGCTGAATACTCTGCCGCGCCCCCGTGATCACCTTTTGCTCGGCACCTACCGCGTCGATCTTTACATAGTCGAGCCGCGTCAAGCGCTCCCACGCGCACAGATCGTCCAAGGTGACCGTGAAAACCGACAGACTTTGCGCACCCTCAACGCGCTTATGCAGGCTGAACGCGTTCGGGCTGTTCCGGTTTAACCAGAGCGTATCTTCCCCGGTCCGCTCGCCGATGCAAAAATTGCGCAACCTGACGTTGTCAAGACCGTTTGCTTTGACGCTATAGCTCAGTGTAGTCAACACTTCCAAACCAGGCTCAACGGCAATCACCATCCCCTTGTGCTGCACATGCTTGGCTGCCTTCAGTGCGAACACGCCCGTACTCGCGCCGATGTCGATGAACACTGCGTCATTGTCGAGCAGTTGCGTCAGGTGCTCCAATTCGGGCTCAGAGCTGTCGCCCTCCAGGAAGATTCCGCGCCCGCCGTGGCCTGGGGTGTTCTTCCCATACACCACCGCGCCGTTGGACAAAGTGGTCTTCAGCAACCAGAATCTAGGGGTAACGGCGATGAGTACCTTGCGTAGCAACATGTAAGCGGTGAGTCGATTCGAGGGTTCAGTTTAGCCTAAGACCGCTGCGCGCGTGGCCCAGCAAGCAAGATCCGAGAGCAATGCGGCTTAGTACGCAGTGCGGTCGCGGTAGACGAGTCCCACGGTGCGCAAGAGAATGCGCACATCCATCGCCACTGACCAGTTGCGGATATATTCGATGTCGTAGCGCACACGCGCTTCCATCTTGTCCACCGTTTCGGTCTCGCCGCGAAAACCGTGCACTTGCGCCCAGCCGGTAATGCCTGGGCGAACCTTGTGGCGCAGCATGTAGCCCTTGATGAGCTTTCGATACAGCTCGTTGTGCGCGACGGCGTGCGGGCGCGGGCCGACGATGCTCATCCTGCCCTGCAACACGTTCACGAGCTGCGGCAGTTCGTCAAGCGAAGTCTTGCGCAGGAACGCGCCAAATCGCGTCAGGCGTGGATCTTGCCGTCGCGCCTGTGCCAGCACCGGGCCATCCTCGCACACTGACATGGTGCGAAACTTGTATACCCAGAACTCGTCGCCATCCAGACCGTAGCGGCGCTGCCGGAAAATGATCGGACCCGGCGAGGAACGCCGCACACCCCAGGCGATGGCGGCGAGCATCGGGGCCAACAGCAGCAGCAACATCGAAGCGACCAAGATATCGAAAGTACGCTTGATGAGTGCGTTCGCCCCGGTGAACGGCGTGTCTGACACCGCAATCACCGGCATGTCGCCGACCTCGTCCAGATGCGTACGCACGAGATTGAAGCGGCCGATATCCGGAACGAAGTAGATTGAGGCCGTTGTGTCCTGCAGTTCGTCCAGGAGCTTCATGGTGCGCGGCTGCGCCACCATGGGCAAAGTGATGTAGATGTTGTTGATCTTGTTTTCGCGAACGTAGTCGGGCAGCTCTTCCAGGGTACCGGTCAAGCGCGAGCGTGTCGCGGGCGGCAGGCGAAGGATGTTGCGGTCATCGAAGAAGCCGCTCAACCGGACCGGAACCACGTTCTGTTCACCGATGCGAGCGGCGAGTTCATCGCCGAGTTCGCCGGCGCCGACGATGACGGCGCTGCGCCCGTTAGCGATCAGCTTGCTCCTACGCATTAACAAGCGGAACAGCAACTGCGACATCAACACAGCGACTGGCGCCGCCAGCATCCAGGTCAACAGCACGCGCCGCGAGAAAATCTCCGAAGTCTGAGTGGCGTATCCTAAGAACAGTAACGCTCCCACGACGGCGCCCCAAGCAATCCCGAGCTTGCGCACGTCCACGCCGAGCTGGGCGCGGTTGGACAAGCGCATGAGATTGAGTTCCGCGAACGCCTGCGACGACACCAGGAACGCGATCGTTGCCAGCAAGAGCCAATGCTCATCGAGCCGGCCCCAATACAGGCGCGCGATCAAGCAGAGACTTCCAACAGCGATGAGCGGGGCTACGACGCGATTGAATAGAACAACAGCGGGCAACTCCGTACTACGCGGCAGTTTCGAGCGGTTAGCCATGTCCTTGCACTGTGCTTGTTATTTTGCATCTGGCTCAGCGTTCTAGTTCTCGGCGATTTTCTTAACATCGCGATCGCTTTTTACTATTTGAGCGGTTTAAACAATCTAATTTTGTCGCAAGCATACCACCGAAACCCGATTCGGTAATCCCACCGTAACAATTTTCTGTTGGCGGCCCCATTGGCGGATAAAATATCCGCGACGGGCAGTGAGCAAGATATACTGTCAATAGTTATGCGATGTAAGTGTCTTTCGTCTTAAATCTTGAATCTCTAGATTACGGAGTATGCATCGGTGAAGCGTACTAAAATGGCTGCCGCCAACTGGAAGATGCATGGCTCGCTGGCGGAAAACGCCGCGTTGCTCACCGCGCTTAAGTCCATTCAGTCCGCGGCGCAGTGCGTGGTCTGCGCGCCGTTTCCGTACCTCGCGCAATTGCAGTCGCAACTGACCGGCAGTGGCATCGCCTGGGGCGCGCAAAACTTAAGCGAGTTCACCAAAGGCGCCTATACGGGCGAGGTGTCCGCAGCGATGTTGCGCGAGTTCGGTTGCGGTTACGTCATCGTCGGGCACTCGGAGCGGCGCACTTTGTACGGGGAACACGACGCAATCGTCGCGCGCAAATTCGTGGCGGCGCGGCACGCGGGGTTAGTGCCGATTCTCTGCGTCGGCGAAATGCTGGAGGAGCGCGAGCGCGGCATCACCGAGCAAGTGATCTCGCGTCAATTGGAACCAGTACTGGCGGCAGCCGGAATCGATGCGTTCGAGCAAGCCGTGATCGCCTACGAGCCGGTCTGGGCCATCGGCACCGGCAAGAACGCCTCTCCCGAGGATGCCAACGCCGTGCATGCTTTCATCCGCCAACTACTCGCGCGCCACGACGCGCAACTCGCGCAGGCGGTGCGCATCCTCTATGGCGGGAGCGTCAAGGCATCGAATGCGGTACAATTATTCGCTATGCCGGACATTGATGGAGGTCTGGTCGGCGGCGCTTCGCTGAACGCGCAGGAATTCGCGCAGATCGTGCAAGCCGCTGGCTAGCTTACGCATCCGGTCACAAGGAAACGCAAGTGCAGGCAATTGTTTGGGCATTAACCATTGTGAGTGCGCTGGGCATTATCGGCCTGGTATTGATTCAACACGGTAAAGGCGCCGACGTCGGCGCCGCCTTCGGCAGTGGTTCGGCCGGCAGCTTGTTCGGTTCCAGCGGCGCGGCTAATTTCTTGAGCCGCACTACCGCAGCGCTGGCAGTGGTCTTCTTCCTGGGTTGTTTGTTGCTTACCTATTTGTCCGTGGCTGGTAACCGCGGCAAAGGCGTTCTGGATCGTATCGCCCCTGTCGCGCCCGCAAATGCGCCGCCTGCCGGTACGACTGCCGCGCCCGCGCCGGCTGCAGCGGTCCCGGTCGCGCCCGCCGCGACAGACAAGCCGGCGGCACCAGCGGTGGGGACAGAGGGGAGCGCCCAGTCGCAGGAGATTCCCAAGTAGTGTGTGCAGCGCTGCCGATGTGGTGGAATTGGTAGACACGCCATCTTGAGGGGGTGGTGGGGAAACCCGTAAGAGTTCGAGTCTCTTCATCGGCACCAGAAGCAGTGGGAGATTGAAGTAGTGTTGCAAGACTAGGAGCCGGCGAAACGGCTCAGCAGATGCTAGAGAACTACTATCCGATTTTGCTATTCGCGGTCGTCGCACTTGCGTTCGGTGCGATCCTTCCCATTATCGGTAAGCTGCTCAGTCCCAGCCGGCCCGATCCAGAGAAACTTTCCCCGTACGAATGCGGCTTTGAAGCGTTCGAAGATGCGCGCATGAAGTTTGATGTGCGCTACTACTTGGTCGCCATCTTGTTCATTCTGTTCGATCTGGAAACGGCGTGGCTGGTACCTGGCGCCGTAGTGTTCAAAGATATTGGCTTGGCGGGTGCGCTCGCGCTTGCAATTTTCTTGGCTCTGTTAGTTGTTGGCTTCATCTACGAATGGAAGAAGGGTGCGTTGGATTGGGATTGACCCTTCCTTTCTCCACCTACTAAACAGCAAGAAAGAAAACCCTCAAATGTCTCCCACTCTCCAACCGGCGCTGCAACCCACTGATTTGCTGCAGCAGCAGGGCTTCATCACGGCCAGGCTCGATGATCTTATCAACTGGACGCGCACCGGTTCGCTTTGGCCGATGACATTTGGCCTTGCGTGCTGTGCAGTTGAAATGATGCACGCCGGCGCTTCGCGCTACGACTTGGACCGCTTCGGTGTCGTTTTTCGCCCCAGTCCGCGTCAGTCCGACGTCATGATCGTGGCGGGCACGCTGTGCAACAAGATGGCGCCTGCGCTGCGCAAAGTCTACGATCAAATGGCGGAGCCGCGCTGGGTGATCTCCATGGGCAGCTGCGCCAACGGCGGCGGCTATTACCACTATTCCTATTCCGTGGTGCGCGGTTGCGACCGCATCGTACCTGTCGACATTTATGTCCCCGGCTGCCCGCCCACCGCCGAAGCGCTGCTCTACGGCATCATCCAATTACAGAATAAGATCAAGCGCACCAACACCATTTCACGCGCCGCTTAACGGGTAACGCCGCGCCGACCGACGATGCCCGCCCCGATAGAGCAACTCGCCGCCGCCCTCGAGCAGGTGTTGGGCGGTAAGCTTGCGAAGCTCGAGCTTCAGCGAGGCGAAATCACCGTTCATGTTGCTGCAGAGCATTGGCTCGACGCCGCACGATCGCTGCGTGACGACGCTGCGCTGCGTTTCGAACAGCTCATCGACCTGTGCGGAATGGACTACTCCGGCTATGGCGATACCGGGTTGCCAGGTCCGCGCTATGGGATCGTCGTGCACTTGCTCTCGGTCGCGCACAACCGGCGCGTGCGTATCAAAGTCGGCGCGCCGGACGATGACCTGCCCATCGTGCCATCGGTGATTTCGCTTTGGCCGGTGGCGAATTGGTTCGAGCGCGAAGCCTTCGATCTGTTCGGCATCGTGTTCGAGGGTCACCCCGATCTGCGCCGCTTGCTCACTGACTACGGTTTCATCGGCCATCCGTTCCGCAAAGACTTTCCGCTCTCCGGCCATGTGGAAATGCGCTACGACCCGGATCAGAAGCGCGTGATCTACCAACCCGTCACCATCGAACCGCGCGAAATCGTGCCGCGCATCATTCGCGAAGAGAATTACGGCGGGAACGGATAGTTGCGCGATGGCAGAGATTCGTAATTACACAATGAATTTTGGCCCCCAACACCCCGCGGCGCATGGCGTGCTACGGCTCGTGCTGGAGTTGGATGGCGAGGTCATCGAGCGCGCTGACCCGCACATCGGCCTACTGCACCGCGCGACCGAAAAACTCGCCGAGCACAAGACCTTCATCCAGTCGGTGCCCTACATGGACCGGCTCGATTATGTGTCAATGATGTGCAACGAGCACGCCTACGTGATGGCGATCGAGAAGCTGCTCGACCTTGACGTGCCGATCCGCGCGCAGTACATCCGTGTCATGTTCGACGAGATCACGCGTATTTTGAATCACCTGCTGTGGCTCGGCGCGCACGCGCTCGACGTCGGCGCGATGAGTGTGTTTTTGTACGCCTTCCGCGAGCGTGAAGACTTGATGGATTGCTACGAAGCTGCTTCCGGCGCGCGCATGCACGCGGCGTACTATCGCCCGGGCGGGGTGTACCGCGACTTGCCCGAGCGCATGCCGCAGTACCAAGCCTCGATGGTGCGCAGCGCGGAGGAAGTGAAGCGGCTCAACGAAAACCGGCGAGGATCGCTGCTCGATTTCATCGAAGATTTCACGCACCGTTTTCCGGCGATGGTGGACGAGTACGAAACCCTGCTCACCGACAACCGCATTTGGAAGCAGCGCACCGTGGGCATCGGTGTGGTCACGCCGGAACGCGCGCTGGCGCTTGGTTTCACTGGCGCAATGCTGCGCGGTTCAGGTATCGAGTGGGACCTGCGCAAGAAGCAGCCCTATGAAGTCTACGACCGCATGCAGTTCGACATTCCCGTCGGCGTCAACGGCGATTGCTACGATCGTTACCTGGTGCGCATGGAAGAGATGCGCCAGTCGAACCACATTATCAAGCAGTGCATTGAGTGGCTGCGCAAGAATCCCGGCTCGGTGATGACGGACAATCACAAGGTTGCCCCGCCGTCGCGCGAAAAAATGAAAGAGAACATGGAGGAGCTGATCCATCACTTCAAGCTCTTCACCGAAGGTGTGCACGTGCCGGCGGGCGAAACCTATGCGGCGGTGGAAGCGCCGAAAGGTGAGTTCGGCATCTATCTCGTTTCTGACGGCGGCAACAAGCCGTATCGCTTGAAGATTCGCGCGCCCGGTTTCGCGCACTTGAGCGCGCTGGATGAAATGGCGCGTGGCCACATGATCGCCGATGTCGTGGCAATCATCGGCACGCAGGACATCGTGTTCGGTGAGGTGGATCGGTGAGTATTTCATTGAGAATAAATACCATCCTGATCATCATGGCGGTACAATAACGGGTATCTGTCCAAGGTCACTCATGCTGTCCGCTGAATCGCTTGCCAAAATCGACCGGGAGCTGGCCAAGTATCCGCCGGGTCACAAGCAGTCGGGCGTGATGGCGGCGCTGCGCATCGCGCAGGAAGAGAAGGGCTGGGTGTCGAGCGAGATTGTCGAGTTCGTCGCGAGCTATCTCGATATGCCGCCGATCGCCGTGCAGGAAGTGGCGACGTTCTACACCATGTACGATCTTGCGCCGGTCGGCCGCCATAAGCTGTGCATCTGCACCAACTTGCCGTGCGCACTGCGCGGCGCCAATGAAACCGCGGACTACTTGAAGCGCAAACTCGGCATCGATTTCGGCGAGACGACCAAAGACGGGCGCTTCACGCTCAAAGAGGGTGAGTGTTTCGGCGCCTGCGGCGACGCGCCGGTGGTGATTCACAACAATAAGAAGATGATTGGTTTTCTCTCGGAAGAGAAGATCGATCGGATGTTGGAAGAAATGAAGTGACGAGCAAAATGAACTTTTCGCTCATTAGCCGGGGGTCTTTGGTACGGTGACGCACGCACATGTCTAGTGCCCTCATTTTCAAACACCTAGGCACCGACAAGCTCTGGACCCTACCGGTCTACGAAAGCCTCGGCGGCTACAGTGCGCTGCGCAAAATCTTGACGGAGAAAATTCCGCCGGAAAATGTCATTGCGGAACTGAAGAAATCCGCCCTGCGCGGGCGCGGCGGCGCCGGCTTTCCGACCGGGCTCAAGTGGAGTTTCATGCCACGCCAGTATCCCGGCGACAAGTATTTGGTGTGCAATTCCGACGAGGGCGAGCCGGGTACGTTCAAAGACCGCGACATCCTGCGCTACAACCCGCACATCCTGATCGAAGGCATGGCGATCGCCGCCTACGCCATGGGTATCAAGGTCGGCTACAACTACATCCACGGCGAAGTGCTCGAATGTTACGAGCGTATGGAAGCTGCAGTAGAAGAGGCGCGCGCAAAAGGCTATCTAGGCGAGCGCATCATGGGTTCGGATTTCAGCTTCCAGCTTTACAACCACATGGGCTACGGCGCCTACATCTGCGGTGAAGAAACGGCACTCTTAGAGTCGCTCGAAGGCAAGAAAGGTCAGCCGCGCTTCAAACCGCCGTTCCCGGCGAGCTACGGTTTGTACGGCAAACCGACCACGATCAACAACACGGAAACGTTTGCCGCAGTGCCGTGGATTATTTTGAACGGCGGCGAGAGATTCTTGGAGATCGGTAAACCGAATAACGGCGGTACCAAGATCTTCTCGGTTTCCGGCCATGTCGAGCGCCCCGGCAATTTCGAAGTCCCGCTCGGCACGCCGTTCAAGGATTTGCTCGCCATGGCGGGCGGCGTACGCGGCGGCAAGAAATTGAAGGCGGTGATCCCCGGAGGCTCATCCATGCCGGTGCTGCCCGCAGACACCATGATGGTCACAGACATGGACTACGACTCCATCGCCAAAGCCGGATCGATGCTCGGCTCCGGCGCGGTCATCGTCATGGATGAAACGACTTGCATGGTGCGTGCGCTGGAGCGCTTGTCGTACTTTTACTACGAAGAATCTTGCGGCCAGTGCACGCCGTGCCGCGAAGGCACCGGCTGGCTGTACCGCGCGGTTCACCGCATCGAGCATGGCAAGGGTCGCAAGGAAGATTTGGATCTGCTCACCAACGTCGCGGATAACATCGCCGGACGCACGATCTGCGCGCTGGGCGATGCGGCGGCGCTGCCGGTGAAGAGTTTCATTCAACATTTCCGCAGCGAGTTCGAGCATCACATCGAGCACAAGCGTTGTTTGGTGGGGCCGGGAGCAGTGAAGGATGTGGAACGGAAAGTGGCGTAGGGCGTGAAAAGTAAAGTGTGAAAAGCGACACCGCACGTTTCACCTTAGCGAGATGATTAATTTAGAAATCGACAGCAAACCCGTCAGCGTGGAAAACGGCAAAACCGTGATGGATGCCGCCAATGCGCTCGGGATTTACATCCCGCATTTCTGCTACCACAAGAAGCTGTCGATCGCGGCGAATTGCCGCATGTGTTTGGTGCAAGTCGAGAAGGCGCCGAAGCCGCTGCCCGCATGCGCTACGCCCGCGACCGAAGGCATGAAGGTGCTCACGCACTCGGATGCCGCGGTCAAAGCGCAGAAGGGCGTGATGGAGTTCCTGCTCATCAACCATCCGCTCGACTGTCCGATCTGCGACCAAGGCGGCGAGTGCCAATTGCAGGATTTGTCGGTCGGCTACGGCAGCAGCGGTTCGCGCTTCGGCGAAGAAAAGCGCGTGGTCGTCAATAAGGACCTCGGTCCGCTGATTTCCACCGATATGACGCGCTGCATACACTGCACGCGCTGCGTGCGCTTCGGCGAAGAGATTGCCGGCGTCATGGAACTCGGCATGATCAATCGCGGCGAGCATTCGGAGATCATCCAGTTCGTCGGCACCACGGTCGACTCCGAACTTTCCGGTAACGTTATTGATCTTTGTCCGGTCGGCGCGCTCACCTCAAAGCCGTTTCGTTTCAGCGCCCGCACTTGGGAAATGTCGCGCAAGCCATCGATCAGCCCGCACTGTGGCTTAGGCTCGAATCTCACGGTGCAGACCAAGAACAATAAAGTCATGCGTGTGCTGCCGGCCGAGAATGAAGCGGTGAACGAGTGCTGGCTCTCCGATAAAGATCGTTTTTCCTACGAAGGCTTGAATTCGCCCGAACGCTTGAAGCGCCCGATGGTGAACGAGAACGGCGCCTGGCGCGAAGTCGATTGGCAGTACGCCCTCAACTTCGTCGCCAACGGTTTGAAGCAAGTCGCCAAGCAGCACGGCGCCGGGCATATCGGCGCGCTGTCCACGCCGCATCAAACGCTGGAAGAGATGTACCTGTTGCAGAAGTTGCTGCGCGCGCTGGGCTCGAACAATGTCGATTTCCGCTTGCGCCAATCGGATTTCGGTGCTGACGGAAAATTGATAGTTAGTGGCAATGCCGCCGCTGGCTCTGTGGGTGTGCCGTGGCTCGGCATGCCGATTGCGGACATCAATCGCTTGGAGTCCGTGCTGATCGTGGGCAGCAGCTTGCGCACCGATCATCCGCTGATCGCGCACCGCCTGCGCGACGCCGCGAAGCGCGGCGCGCGCTTGCACTTGCTGCACACACAAGATCAGCCGTTGGCGATTCGCAATGCAATGACCAGTGTCGTCTTCCCGTCTAAATTTGAGGATATTCTCGAGGGAATCCTGACGGCTGTATGCGCAATCAAGGGCGTCGCACACTCCGCGCGAGTCAGCGCCGGCGCCTTGTCTGAGGCGCATCGAGGCTGGGCCAACGATGTAGCGCAGCACTTGATCGAGAAGGGGGCGAGCGCCGTCTTTCTCGGCAATTTCGCGCAGCAGCACCCGCAGGCGGCGCGGCTGCACGCACTCGCGCAGGAGATCGCGCGGCTTACCCAATCCAAGTTCGGTTTTCTCGGCGAAGCGGCCAACAGTGTGGGCGGCCACGTCGCGCGCGCGTTGCCGTATAGCGAGTCCGGCGCGCAAGGCCTCAATGCGCTGCGCATGCTGAGCGAACCGCGCAAAGCTTATGTGCTGCTTGGCGCCGAGCCGGAGCTTGATTGCCACGATCCCGCCGCTGCGATGGGGGCTCTGAAGCAGGCTGATTTAGTGGTTGCCCTGAGCGCTTATCGGCATCAAGCGGAAAAGTATGCGCATGTGATGCTGCCGATCGCGCCGTTTACAGAAACTGCCGGCACATTTGTTAGTACCGAGGGCCGCGTGCAGCACTTCAACGGCGCCGTTGCGCCTTTGGCTGAGACCCGCCCGGCGTGGAAGGTGTTGCGCGTGCTCGGCAACTTGCTGGGCTTGAGCGGCTTCGAGCACGACAGCGTGGAAAGCGTGCGCCAGGAAATCGCGCCCGACTTGCAAGCCCACGTGACGGCGCGGCTCAGCAATGCAATCGACCCCGGTCTCGCGTCCGCCAACAGTGCGCCGGCGATGCCAGCAGGCAAGCTCGAACGCATCACCGAAATCAACATGTACGAGACCGATGCCGTCGTGCGCCGCGCAAGCGCGTTACACGCCACGCGCACCGCGCGCGCGGCGTCGCTAGCAGTCAACCGCGCCTTGTTCACAGAACTGAAGCTGCGTCCGGGCGGCGCGGCGGCCGTGCGCCAAGGCGCGTGTACCACCACGCTACCGGTGACGATCGACGATCACGTGCCGGCCGGCTGTGTGCGCATCGCAGGGGCGCGGCCGGAGACGGCGGCGCTGGGACCGATGTTCGGCGCTGTTGAGTTGGAGGCCGTGTGAGGCGCGTGCCATGAGCGGCTATTTAGAGCAACTGCTGCCGACGCTCATCATCGTCGGCAAGATCATCCTGATTATCGTGCCGTTGCTGCTGTCGGTGGCTTATCTGACGCTCGCCGAGCGCAAAATCATCGGCTACATGCAGGTGCGCATCGGCCCGAATCGCGTCGGCTTCCGAGGGCTCTTGCAGCCGATCGCCGACGTGGTCAAGCTGTTCATGAAAGAGATCATCGTGCCCACCGGCGCGAACAAGATCGTCTTTATCCTCGCACCGATCATGGCGCTGGCGCCTGCTTTCATCGCGTGGTCGGTCATCCCGTTCAGCCCCGAGGTCGTGCTCGCGAACATCGATGCGGGCTTGCTGTTCATCATGGCGGTCGCTTCGATGGGGGTCTACGGCGTGGTGATGGCCGGCTGGGCGTCCAACTCAAAGTACGCGTTCCTTGGCAGTTTGCGTTGCGCGGCACAGATCGTTTCTTATGAGATCGCCATGGGGTTCGCGCTGGTCGGCGTGCTGATGATGTCGGGTAGTCTAAATTTGGTGAAGATCGTCGAAGCGCAGCAGGGAGTGGCGGGCTTGCTGCAATGGAATTGGCTGCCGCTGCTGCCACTGTTCGTGATCTACTTCGTCTCGGGCGTGGCCGAAACGAATCGCTCCCCGTTCGACGTAGCGGAAGGTGAATCTGAGATCGTCGCCGGTTTTCACGTCGAGTATTCCGGTGTGGCGTTCGCCATGTTCTTCTTGGCGGAGTACGCCAACATGATATTAATCGCAACGCTCGCCGCTATCATGTTCCTCGGCGGCTGGCTGCCGCCGCTGCCGGTCGCGCCGTTCACGTGGGTGCCGGGTTTCTTTTGGCTGGCCGCCAAGATCGCGCTCATGCTGTTGTTCTTCCTCTGGTTCCGTGCAACTTTCCCGCGCTACCGCTATGACCAGATCATGCGGCTCGGCTGGAAGGTATTCATTCCTATCACCATCGTTTGGCTGACGGTCATCGGCATTCTCATGCAAGAGCCGATGCGCAGTTGGCCGATTCTGCGGGCTTGGTTCTAGAGCGTAACTATGGGTGCCATCAAGGATTTTGTCGGCAGTTTGATGCTTGGCGAACTGCTCAAGGGCATGAGCGTCACGGGCAAGCAGTTCTTCGCGCGCAAGATTACTGTGCAGTACCCGGAGGAAAAGACGCCGCAGAGCGCGCGCTTCCGTGGGCTGCACGCGCTGCGCCGTTATCCGAACGGCGAGGAGCGCTGCATCGCTTGCAAGCTGTGTGAGGCGGTGTGCCCGGCGCTGGCGATCACCATCGAGTCGGAGCAGCGCACCGACGGTTCGCGCCGCACCACGCGCTACGACATCGATCTGACCAAGTGCATTTTCTGCGGCATGTGCG
>CAZAWU010000014.1:30071-37296 GCA_964488915.1 uncultured Burkholderiales bacterium | reverse complement strand
CTCCACTCGGCTACATGCCGCGCCATCAGGATCTGGAGTGGCGCGGACTAGAAGGGTTCGGCGAAGAGCGCTACCGCGAAGTAACGAGTATCAACACCGAAGCTTGGAAGCACGAATTGGAATCGCACCGCGACCTGTTCGGCAAGCTGTCCACCCGCCTGCCGCAGGAGCTGGCGGAGCGGCGCGAGCGCTTGGCGAAAAGCTTCGCTGCCTGAGAGCACTGCCGGCGCGCGCCGGTGTATAGCCTGCCGCCGCCGGCTAACGGTCTCCGAGTACCACAAGATTGGGGGAGGCCGGTATCCTCAATGAAGATTCGCGCGTGGAGTTGATCGAAGGCGAACTGATCCAAATGTCGCCGATTGGGACGCGACACGCCAGCACCATCGACCACTTAACTCGGCGATCATAAGGCGCACAAATGACATCATCGTACGCATCCAAACCCGATCGGCCTGGGCAACTACTCGGAGCCAGAGCCTGATATCGTGCTCGCTAAAGATAGGCCAGGCGGCTATTCGAAGAAGCACTCGGGCGCGAAAGACATGCTATTGGTGAGCGAAGTTTGCGACTCCACGCTGCGCTTCGATCGCAAAGTAAAAGTGCCACTGTACGCGCGCTACAAGGTTCCCGAGGTTTGGCTGCTCTACCTGGCGAAGAAGCGGGTCGAGATCTACCGAAATCCAGGCACGAGCGGCTACGGGCAACTCTTGCGCCCGAGCGCCGAAGAAAGAATCTCGCCGTTGCTTCTGTCCTCCCTCAAACTCGCGCCGGCAACGTTGTTCGCATCATAAAAGAGATTCTGCGGTGGCGGCTTCCGAGCCCCGCTACTGGCCGCGGGCGAAACTATCTAAACGCACATAGAGTACCGGGGCAGCCTGCCCGGGCGCGA
Source organism: uncultured Burkholderiales bacterium (assembly GCA_964488915.1). Classification (GTDB taxonomy): domain Bacteria; phylum Pseudomonadota; class Gammaproteobacteria; order Burkholderiales; family JALYOK01; genus CADEHE01. The sequence continues at coordinate 36,407 of CAZAWU010000014.1, read as the reverse complement.
GCACCCGTCGCGCCCGGCTGCCGGCGGCCTGTTACCTTGGTGTAACCTGCTTTCCGGCATACACGCTGGTCGCCCCCATGCTCGCCAAACTTAGCCAACCGCGCCTCTTTCAGCCCGTTCTGCGCGAGCGACTGTTCCGCTTGCTCGATCGCCACGATGAGCATTCCGTCATTTGGGTGTCCGGTCCCCCGGGGGCCGGTAAGTCCACGTTGGTCGCTTCCTATATCGAGCGGCGCGAGCTGCGCGCGCACTGGTACCAAGTAGACGAAGGCGATCGGGATCCGGCCACGTTTTTCTACTATTTGGGCGAACTCGCCAAAAAGAACAAACGTTCCCGCAAACTGCCCTACCTTGTCGCCGACTACGCCGCCGATATTCCCGGCTTTACGCGCCGCTACTTCCGGCAGTTGTTCGAAACGCTTGGTGAAAGCACCCTTCTGGTGCTCGACAACTGTCAAGAAGCAGCCGGCGCGCAGTTCGAAGAAATTCTGCGCCATGGTCTGGCTGAGGTGCCGCCTGGGGGCAGCTTGATCGTGATCTCGCGCATGGAAGCGCCAGCGTCGCTGGCCAAGCTGCGAGTCGGCAACCTGTTGTACACGATTGATGCCGATACCCTGCAGTTCACTCTGGATGAGAGCCGCGAGTTCGTCGCGCAGCGTGCCTCGGAGATCGACATCGACGCCGCGAAACTGCATCGCCGCAGTGGAGGCTGGGCTGCAGGCGTCGCATTGCTGGTTGCTGACACCAAACGCGCCGCAGCCGAACTGGATGATGGAAGAACCGCTTCCAACGAGGCGTTGTTCGAGTACTTCGCCGGTGAAATCTTCGCCCGTACCGATCCCATTGATCAAGAGGTCATGCTACGTACCGCCATGCTGCCTCAGTTTACTGCGCGCATGGCCGCGCAAATCAGCGGCACTGAGGAAGCCGGCAAGCTACTGGAGCGGCTATATCGGCGCCAGTACTTTATTACCCGCCGCCGGGACACTGAAACGAGCTACCAGTATCACGATCTTTTCCGCGAGTTCTTGCTTGCGCGGCTGGAGGAGCAAAAAAGTACTGAGGAGCTTAGTGAACTGCGCCGACGCGCAGCGGCGATGCTTGCGGAGCACGGCAGGGCGGAAGACGCGATCGACATGCTCATTCGCGCCGACCGGACCACGCAAGCGGTCGATTTGATCGCTGCGCGTGCTGAGTTACTGGTCACACGCGGCCAGCACCAGACTTTGCTGGGATGGCTGGACGCCCTGCCGAAGCCAGTGATCGACCAGCATCCATGGATGCACTATTGGCTCGGTGCGGCACGTCTCTGGTTCGATCCGGCACGGGCGCAGCCGACCTTGGAAGCTGCCTATGCCGGGTTCGAAGCGCAAGGAAACCAGGAAGGTCGAACCATGGCGGCGGCGATGCTACTTGACGCCATTGAGTACCAGTTGGCCAGCGTTCACAGCAAAGACCGCTGGATCGAGGCGCTGCAATCGATGCTGCCGAGCGCAGCAATTAGCCCCCGCACGCTCTACGCTTGGACTTTGTTCCTGAGCGCCATGCTAGATCGCAAACCTGGTCATACGCTTCTGCATTCAACGGCACAGCTACTACTGCGGCACTTGCCCGACCCCAGTCTCGATCCGAGTCTTCGCCTGCGCATGGGCAGCGTTTTGATGTACTACGCCGCCATCGTCGCCGAAGTTTCGGTTGCCGAGTGCGTTTTACCCATTGTGCAGCCGCTCCTCGAAAACCCGTCCCTCGGTCCGTCGGAGCGCTGTACTTGGTTGCTGGTGAGCGCAGGTAACTACGATTTCGCTTGCGGGGACTATGTTCGAGTGGACCAACGGCTCAACGACTGCATCGATCTCGCATCGCAGTACCTTCTAGCCCCGGTTGTTGCCATAGCGCGCACGATGAAACTGCCTTACCCAGTCTTGTTGGGGCGATATCGAGAAGCGGAGGCAGAGATCAACGAACTGGCGGCAACAACCAATCAAGATCAGTTTTTCGCTACGCAATTCATCCCAAAATCCCGGGCGCTGCTTCATTGGCTTCGCGGCGACGCCAAACTCGCGACGCAATGGATTGCACCCACAATAAGCGCCGCGGATTCCAGCGGTCTCGTTGCCAACCAAGTCTTCTTGCGCTTGGATATGGTACCGATCTACACAGATGCCGGACAATTTACGCAAGCAGCGCAGCTCTTGCGAGAAGCGCGCGAGCTACGTGCTGGGACGCACTTCCGCTGGAGCGATGCACAATTCGAAGCGGTTGAAGCGCATCTCTTGCTACGGCAAAACATGAAAGAGGAAGCCACGGTAAAGTTCGCGCATGCCCTGCGGCTTGCCGACAATCAGGCTATGTGTGGCTCCTTTCTTGTGCTTTCCTCGGCGCTGCCGGAAATGCTCGGTTTGGCACTGGCGCACGGCGTGGAAATAGAGCGGGCGCGCCGGTTCGCTCGCAAGCACTCCATCCCACCGCCAGACGATGCGAACGAGACTTGGCCTTGGCCGGCACGAGTACGCGCGCTCGGCAGTTTCGCAGTGTGGATCGAAGACGCACAACTCAGCGTTGCAGGCCGGGCGCATTACCGCCTGCTCGCCCTGTTGAAGGCCCTGGTGGCGATGGGGCCCGCACCGGTAAGCGCAGAACGCTTGGGCGATCTATTGTGGCCCGACGCCGACGGCGACGCCGCAGCCGCAGCGCTCAAGACCACGCTGCACCGCTTGCGCAAATTACTTGGACGCGAAGACTCCATCACTTTTCATGACGGTAAGCTGAGCATCAACAGCAAAGTCTGCTACGTGGATGCACACAAGTTTGCTGAGCGCTTAGTTGGACATGCCAGCGATGCCACGAGATCGGATCGAGAGTGGCTACGAGCCGGCGTCAGTCTCTACGCTGGCACCTTGCTCCCCGAAGAGACCTATGACTGGATAGTCGCACCACGCGCGCGTCTGCAAGCAGATTACCAAGCGCTTTGCGCGCGGCTCGACGCGCTGCGGAGCACAGCCCCATGAGGCCTGTTACTCCGGTGTAACCCGGCGCGCGATACGTTGGCGCCTCCACTCACCACTTGGAGGATGCCATGAGGCACTACCGTTTTGTCGGCATTGTTGCGCTGTTATTCGTGATGCTCGCCACTCGCAGCGGCTACGCCGCATCGTTCGAACGTCGTGACGTCAAATTCATGAGTGCAGGCATAGAATGCTCAGCCTGGTACTACGTCCCTAAAGACCTCAAGACAAACGAAAAACGTCCGGCGATCATCATGGCCCACGGTTGGAGCGCAGTCAAAGAACACCTCGACCGCTACGCCACGCGCTTCGCCGAAGCTGGGTTCGCGGTTCTATCGTTCGACTACCGCTATCTCGGCGCCAGCAAGGGTGAGCCACGCGGGCAGATTTTCTACAAAGATCAGCAAGAAGACTATCGCAACGCGATTACCTGGGTCTTGCATCAAAAAGAAGTGGATGCGGCGCGCATCGGCATTTGGGGTACTTCTTACAGTGGCGCTCACGTGCTCATGGTGGGCGCATTCGACAAGCGGGTCAAAGCCGTAGTGTCGCAGGTTCCGCTAGTAGCCGCCTGGGAAGCCTACTATGCACCGCTTAAACCTGAAGATCTAGCCGCCGAGTTTAACCTTTACGCCAAGGCGCGCAACGATTTCTTTGAAACTGGTCAATTGAGCTACGTACCGGTCGTCGCGCCAGAGGGGGAGTATTCCACCATTCCGGTCAAAGAAGCACACGATTGGTTCATTGCCAACATGAGGCCGATTCCCACTTGGAAAAACCAAGTGACGGTTGCATCCCAGGAGGATGGCTTGGACTACGACCCGACCCCTTACGTTCATGCCATCGCGCCAACGCCGCTGCTGATGATCATCACCGACAATGACATCATCACGCCGACCGAGCTAGAAAAGAAAGCATTCGAGCGCGCCAAAGAGCCGAAGAAACTCGTCGTCATCCCGGGCGGGCACTTCGAGGTTTATCAGGGTCCTAAACTGGACACCGCCGCCGGTGCCGCGACGGATTGGTTTCGGCAATGGTTGATGAAGTAGCTCTGAGAAAGAGCCCGCGACATTGACGCCGCCATCCCGGTGCAAGCTGGAATCCAGAACGCACGTTCGCCCTGGTTCTCGGGTTACGCCGAGGATGACACTGTTCGTTGCTGCAACGTTGCTGCAACATCCTCTACGATAGCGTTTCCCGCCTGGACACAGACCGGCCACCGGTCTGCGCCCAGGTAGAATCGCGCTATCTTGCCCTGACAATTTTCCAGCGGAGGATGTTTGCGGGAGCAGAGACCCCCCCTCGCGAAACTGACTCGGCCACGTCTGCACGCAGCGTTTAAGCGCACGCGCTTGTTCAAGCGGCTCGATCAGCGCAAGCGCCGTCCGGTCGTCTGGGTCAGTGGACCACCGGGCTCCGGCAAGACTACACTCGTCGCCAGCTATCTCGAAACCCGCAAAGCCAAGGTGTTTTGGTATCGGGTCGACGAGGGTGACCGCGACGCCGCCACGTTCTTCGCTTACCTGCGCGAGCTACCGCGGGTTTCGCGCACCAAAAAAAGCGCTCTTCCCTACTTGACCGCCGACTACCTGCCCGATCTAGCTGCGTTTTCGAGGCGATTTTTTCGCGAGCTGTTCAAGCGATTGGGCAAGGATGCGGTGCTGGCGCTCGACAACTGGCACGCGGCGGCCACCGAGCAGATGGACACCATCGTGAGGGAAGCGGCGGATGAACTGCCGGGCGGTACATCCCTGTTTGTCGTCAGCCGCAGCCGACCACCCCCCTCGCTCGCCCGCCAAACGGTACACGGCGAACTGCTCGAAATTGGCTCGGAAGAGTTGCGCTTGTCGTTCGAAGAAGCCGAAGCGATCGTCAAACTCCAAGGCGCTCAGCACACAACCAACGTCAGCGAAGTGCATCAACGCGTAGATGGTTGGGTCGCAGGTTTGGTCGCCATTGCGAACGCAAGGCCAAGAAGCATGCCGGCCCGCGCAGAAGCTGCAAGTCAGGCAGAGCTACTGTTCGACTACTTCGCCAGCGAGGTTCTTGAGCAAGCAACCCCCGCCCAGCAGTGGGTCTTGTTGCAAACCGCCCTCTTCCAGCAATTCACTGTCCCCATGGCAGCGGCGCTAACCGGCGAAAGCACGGTCGAAGCGCTGCTCGACGGGTTGTATCGGCGGCAATGCTTTGTCGAGCGCAGCGCCGGCACGGGCGCTTATCAATACCACGACTTGTTCCGCGAGTTTCTGCTGTCGCGCCTCGCCAAACTCGATGCTGCACAAATTCGAGACGCCAAGGTACGGGCGGCGGAGGTACTCGAGCAACAAGGCAGCGGCGCGGCGGCCATCCAGCTCTATCTCGACGCAGGCATCGCGCAGTCGGCAGCACGATTGATACGTGCGCTCGCGCCAAGCATGATTGAACAGGGTCGATTCACCCAGCTAGGACAGTGGCTGACCCGCCTTCCACAAGCGGAACTCGAGGCCGACGCCTGGCTGCGCTATTGGCTGGGAAGCGCTCAGTTGCTCTCCGATCCCGCCGCTGCACTGACTTCCTTCCGAAGCGCGCATGCTGCGTTTCGCCGCGAACGCCAAACGGATGGCGAGTTCTACGCTATCGAAGGTGCGATTTTTGCGCTGCGCGAAAGCTGGGCCAGCTACGAGACGTTGGACGAGTGGATCGAGGCGCTTGCTGAAGTGCTGCCCGCACTCGCGCCCTCGGTCGACTTGGCTGTACAAGCGCGCGGGTGGAATGTGTTTACGATGGCGGCGTTCGATCGGCAACTCGGACATCCGCTGCTTTCAAAGGCAGTAGATTGGCTAAGAGCAAGGTTGTTCGACGGATCGCTGAGCGATAGCCAGAAGCTCGACGCGGCATCGGCACTCATCGGCTTAGCGAACATGAGCGCGAATCGTAAGCATGTTGATGCGGCGATTGCCATCGCGGAGCCCATCGCCCGGCGTGAAACGACCGCTCCGCTACAGCGGCTAATTTGGGCGTTCGACTACGGTTCGTACTTGGGGCATGGTACTGAATTGGCGCGTTCGATCGAGGTGCTCACGGACGGCATCGATTTGGGCAACCGCTTGGGCTCGGTCGGCCTTTCCTACTATGCCTACACCATGCGAGGTTTTGCTCATTGGTGGCGCAACGAACCCACCTTTGCCGAAGCGGATTTCGAACGCATGAGCAGTATCGCCTTTTCGGCAGGCATACCGAAAACGGTGTTCGAGTACAAAGGCCGCGCCTTGCTCGCTTCTCAGTACGGCCACATCGAAAAAGCCATGAAACTGGCCGAACTGTGCGTCGCAGATGCGGACGCGCGGGGTCC
>CAZAWU010000014.1:20433-29971 GCA_964488915.1 uncultured Burkholderiales bacterium | reverse complement strand
TTCACGTCGAACGTTGGCCCTGGCCGATCAAGATTCGCACGCTAGGAACTTTCGACGTTCTCATCGACGATGTGTCCCGCCTGCCGCCGCGGCGCGCGCAAGTGAAAGTGCTCGAACTGCTTAAAGCGCTTGTTGCCGCAGGGCCGCTTCCAGTTAGCAACGAAAGTCTTGTCGATTGGCTCTGGCCCGATTCGGACGGCGATGCGGCGGCGATCAATCTGCGCACGAACGTCCTGCGCCTGCGCAAACTGCTCGGCCACGACGCTGCTGTCGTCGTGCAAGACAATAAAGTGGCGCTCAACGCCGATGTGTGTTGGGTAGACGCATGGGCGTTTGAGCGGCTTTCCTCTGCGGAGCTCTCGCCGGCAAACTCACACTCGAATCTAAGCACGGCACTGCGGCTCTACAGTGGACATCTGCTACCGCAGGAGAGCGGCGCTTGGCTCTCTCCGCGACGCGAAAAACTGCGCACGCGCTTCATCAATTGCGTCGAAACGCTCGGCCAAGCGCTTGAAGCAAGCTACTCGCCAGACGAGGCCGCACGCGTCTATCGATCAGCCCTGGAGATTGAACCCGGCGCAGAACGCATCCAACGGCGTCTGCGTGACTCTCCCCTCAGCGCAGCCGCGCCCACAAGCGCACCTTCCCTTGCACACTACAAGGCGCCGGCAACCAAACACGAATCCTCTCCGCGAAAAAGAGCGCGGCCGTAGCTCCCGCAACGTCTCTGCAACACCTCCTCCGCTAAGTTCGCCCCGTCTGAGCGCGTTGGCTCAGAAGGGGCGTCGCATGTGAGCGACGCAAGCGTGAATGCATCGAGGAGAATTGTCCATGTCTATCTTTTCCGCCAGTCGCTTTAGTTACCGAACACTGTGCATCCTCTTCGGCTGCCTACTGCTCGCCTGCGCCAGTTGGGCGGGAGATGGATTCGAACGGCGCGATGTCAAGTTCAAAAGCGAAGGTCTCAATCTCGCCGCTTGGCTCTATCTGCCCAAGAGCAGCGCGGCGAAACGACCGGCGATCGTCATGGCGCATGGCTACAGCTTGCCCAAGGAAGCCTACCTTGAGTTCTTTGCCGAACCCTTGGCAGCGGCCGGCTTCGTTGTGCTGGTGTTCGACTACCGCTTTCTCGGCGCGAGCGAGGGCGAGCCACGCCAGCAAGTGCTGCCGCTCGCCCAGATTGAGGACTACCGCAACGCCATCACTTGGCTGTCACTACGGCCGGAAGTCGACGTAAATCGAATCGGTGTGTGGGGTATTTCGTTCAGTGGCGGCCATGCGCTGCACGTGGGTGCGTACGACAAGCGCATCAAGGCGGTTGCTTCCCTGATCCCACTGATTGACGGTCTGGAAGGCTACTGGAGGCGCGCCGTCCGACAAGACTTGCTGCCCGAGTTGCGCGCGCAACTCGCTGCCGACCGCGCAGAACGCTACGCTTCGGGCAAGATCAACTACATGCCCGTGGTCGCACCCGATGGCCAGCCCGCCGTCATCCCAGGCAAGGCGGCGCGCGATTGGTTCAGCGGCATACCCAAAGTGGCACCGAATTGGAAGAATCAGGTCAGCCTCGAATCAGTCGAAAAAATGCTGGAGTACCGGCCCGGTGCCAATGTTCATTTAATCGCACCGACGCCTCTGCTCATGGTCGTGGCGTCAAACGACACTACCGCGCCGACCGATCTCGCCCTTGACGCTTACAACCGCGCCCTCGAACCCAAAACGCTGGTGCTGTCGAAAGGTACGCACTGGGCGGGCGAGAATGAACAAGAAGACGCCAAGCTGGTGGCGCCGGTAGTGGATTTCTTCAAACTGTGGCTGATGAAATAGGCGACACCGGGCGCGCGTATTCAGTTTACACAGCGAGCTCAACATCCGTCTTGCGAAAATCAGCGCCCTTAGACAGCAGCGGTTCACCTCGCGCTTTTGCAAGCGCGTAGGCGAAACAATCGCCAAAGTTGAGTGCGGCAGGATGGCGGCCCTTGCCGTAGTCACGAAACGCCTGGCGAGCGAGATGCGCTTGGTCGCCATCCACCGGAATCAACACGATCTGCGCTTTGCTCAAAAGCAGATCGAGATCGCGTACCCCCTCAGGACCAAAACGCGATTCCAGAATCATCGACACTTCAATGAAGTTTCCTGCCGAGATCGAACGCGACTCGGCCCGTTCGATCGCTTCAGAAAAAGCGCAGCGTTCCGGTTCGTCTTGAAGGATGGCGAGCAGCGCGGAGGTATCGATAATCATCAGCGCGGCAAGCCATTGCGGTCATAGCCGAGGATCTGATCGTCGCTGCGCTTGTCACGCCGGGGCAAGGCGGCGCAATGCAGCGCTATTTCTGTTATCTCGTCCGCCAAGCGGCGTTTGGTCCTGGCCCTGCGGGTGCGATCGAGCCGCTCGCGCAGCGCAACAGTCACCGCTTCCGTTTTCGTCTCGCCCGTCAATTTTGCCAAGGCGGCAGCCAGTTCTTCTGCTTCTTGGTTGCGGATGTTGAGTGCCATGCGAAATCCATACATGTAGAAGATTGGCTACATTGTATCATTCATAAACGCATGAGGCAGCCGCTCTCTCGCACCGCGTAGCCCGCGCGGCGTTCGCTTCGGACAAGTGACCTTGCACCGACAGGCATTGTTCCGCGAAGATAGCCGTTACCCCAGTATTCTTCTTAGAGGAAGTGATTTGCCCAAAGCGCGCGCAAAACTGGCCAAGCTTACGCCGCCGCGCCTGCACGCACCGGTCAAGCGCACGCGGTTATTCAAGCTGCTGGATCGACGCAAACAGCAGCCCATCGTCTGGGTTAGCGGGCCAGCCGGCTCGGGGAAAAGCACGCTGGTCGCAAGCTACCTCGCGGCGCGCAAACACAAGACGCACTGGCTACTAGTGGACGAGAGCGACCAAGATCCCGCCACGCTGTTCTATTATCTCGCACAACTTGCGAACCAAGCCTCGCGCAGCGCAGGGACATCGCTGCCGGCGCTCACGCCCGATTTTCTGCCCGATCTCGAAGCATTCGCTCGCCGTTTCTTCCGTCTGTTGTTCGCGCGTCTCGGCACGAGTGTCGTGGTGCTGGACAATTGCCATGCCGCCGCTTCGCCGAGTTTCCTTGAGATTCTGCGTGTGGCGAGCAAGGAGTTGCCGTTAGGCAGTACGCTCATCTTCATCTCGCGATCAAGCGTGCCGGAAGTTTTCGCGCGAGCGGCTGCGCATCGGCAGCTGCTTTGCATCGGTTGGAACGAGCTTCGGCTTGATCTCTGTGAGGCGCAACTGATCGCTGCCTCCGCCAAAGCGAAGTCGAACGCGGCCGATATCATCGCGATGCATGAACGCAGCGGCGGCTGGGTCGCAGGTCTGGTAGTGATGCTCAATCACGGCGCTGGCGCAGCGGCAATCGAGTCAAAGGAAGCGCTGTTCAGCTACTTCGCCGAGGAACTGTACGCAAGCATCGACCCGGTTGCGCGCGAAGTACTCATGCTCACGGCGCTTGCTCCGTATACTACCGCCCATATGGCCTCGTCTATCACGAACAATAAAGACGCGGGCCTTATACTCAATGACCTATATAGAAAACACTACTTCGTCGAGCGCAAAACCAAGAGCGAGCCGACATACCAATATCACGATCTCTTTCGCGAGTTTCTGTTAGAGCAACTGGCGCGTACGCGCAGCGCCGCACAGCTCGCAGCCTTGCGCATCCGCGCGGGGTCGTTGTTAGAAGCGGCAGGTTCGACTGACGCGGCAGCCGACATGTACGCCGCCGCGAAAGATCACGCGAACCTCGCTCGCCTTATCAAGCATCACGCCGAAGGGCTGCTCGGCCATGGGCGTTGGCAGGTCCTCGCGCGTTGGATGGAAGTGCTGCCGGTGAAGCTCATCGATCGTGACGCTGCGCTGATGACCTGGCTAGGCGTCTGCAAACTGAACACCGATGTAGTGGATGCCAAGCGCTTGCTTGAAGCCGCCTATGTGAGACTTGCGCGGAGCAGGAACTATCACCTCTTCATGGAAAATGTCCTATGGCTGGATACTGCCCGTTGGATGTTGGGCGAGTCCACACGACCGAACCGCGCCCAAATTCCGGTGTTGGAGAAGAAGCTGCGCTCGGCACTCGCGGATCACCCGAAGCTGCCGATAGGACTTTGGACTCCCTACTTCGTCCTGGTCGGTTTTGCGACGCTGCGCGGCGGACTACTCGATCTGGCGTTGAAGCAAACGGCGCAGCAGCTGCACGAGGGAAAAGTCAACCCGGACTTGATGATCCGGAGCGCCGACTGCCTCCTCGCCACCTATCTACATCGCGCCGATGTCGCGCAAAGCCGGCACTACGCCGAGCTGTGCGAGCGGCTTGCGGAGCGTGACGACATCAGCGCCATCAATGCCACTTTCTCCATGAACGTGTGTGGGCATCATGCCTTCTTCCGCGCGGACTACGCGCGCGCAGAGAGACTCTATGCACAGGCGAGCGAGGCCGCTCAACGCTGCGGCTCGGATGCCATGCTTGTCGTCATCAATTCGATGCGCTCTCTGAGCATTGCGCAGCAAGGCAGGTTGCACGAGCTGCCGACCTTGTTGGCGCAATTGGAGAGCACAGCAGCCGGTTTCGCGGAGGACCGCTTCTGCTTGGCACGTTTTTACTTGTGCTGGGCCAACAGTTGGCACGCTTGGCGCGTCGGCGATCATCAACGCGCTTACCGCGAAGGCATGCGCGGCGTCGAGTTCGCGCGCGAAGCGGGCTTTCTCATGTGCGAAGACGAGGCATGGACAATGCTCGCCATCTACGCGCTTGAGCTGGATCGGTTGCAAGAAGCGCTGCGGCACCTGGATTACACGCGCGAGCAGATCAAGCACTTCGGTGTTTACTTCAACGACAGCCTGGCTGCGGCGGTCCGCGCACGCGCACTGCTGCGTCTGGGCGATCAAGCCGCGGCTTCCGCCGCTCTGGCGCAATCCGTGCGCTTGGCTGCACGAAACCAAATCCACGCCGGTGCGCTGCGCTGGATCGATCCTTGGTTGCCCGAGCTTTTCTCGTTTGCGCTGGAGCAGGCAATTGAGCGTGAGTCAGTCGAAGAACTGATTCGCCGTTGGGATATCGAAGCCCCAGCCGCTGCCGGAGATCGTTGGCCGTGGCCGATCAAGATCTACGCGCTGGGCAAGCTTGAACTCTACGTGGACGGCGAGCGGTACAAGAGCGTTACCAAAGCCCACTATCGCGTCTTGCACCTGCTGAAAGTGCTCATTGCGTTGGGCGGACGCCGGGTCGCCATGGACATGTTGGCCGAGCATTTGTGGCCTGAGGCCGACGGCGATGTTGCCATCGGCAACCTACGCACTGCGGTGCACCGTCTGCGCAAGCTGTTAGCGCGCGAGGACGCGATTCTCGCGCATGACAACAAGCTCTGTTTGAATGATCGGGTGTGCTGGCTCGATACTTGGGCATTCGAGACGGATTGCGCTTCTTCGTCCGCCGGTTCGCTGGAAGTAGCGTGCCAGCGCTATCGAGGCCACTTGCTTGCGCAGGAGACTGGTGGGTGGGTGCTTGAATCCCGGGAACGCTTGCGCGCTCGATTTCAGCGCTGCGTCCTAGCGCTCGCCAATTCCCACGAGCAAAGTGGAAGCTATCAAGCGGTGGAATCCCTGTTGCATGCCTGCTTGGAACGCGATCCCGCGGCCGAAGCGATCTATCGCCGTCTAATCCTGCATTTGCAGTATCGCGGCCGCCACGCCGAAGCGCTCGATATCTATCGCCGCTGCGAGCTAACACTGCACGCCACGCTCGGCACCGGCCCGTCGGCGGAAACCAGGGCGATGTACGAGGGCCTGCGCACGCTGGAGGCGGCGAGGCAGTAACGAAAACCTATGTTCGCGAAGATATGAAACGTATGTGAAATGCGGACTCACCGAGACTCTTAGCCGATGCGCGCGCCTGCTGAGCCGCGCAGATTTCATACCCAATGCTAGGAGACCGAACGATGCGCAACAAGACTTATGTCTACGCAACCAGCGTCGCGCTGGCCACAACAATCGGACTGACGCTCACCGCGAACGCCGCCGAAAAACGCAAACAAAGTGGACGCAACACCTTCGAATACGAAATCTCGCGCACCGTTTCCGCCATAGGCGATGCCGCGGGTCACCAACTCGTGCATGCAACTGCTGTCTTCTCGCAAACCAGCTCCGACCCGGATTTCCAGGGAACAGTCATCCGTGACTTCAATCATGCCGATGAAGTCAACGGCAACGGAAAGTCGCGCGGCTACTCCGATCAGACGCACAAAAACGGCGATAAGACATTCTGGGAGTACGAAGGCACGCACAAGACCAACACCAAGGCAGATGGTTCATGGGAGGTCACTTCGCAATCACGCTACTGGGCGGTTGGAGGCACCGGCAAGTTCAAGGGCATCAAGGGTGGCGGCACTGCTACGTGCCGCTTCACTGCTGAGGGCGGTGCATGCGACTGGCAAGGTGAGCACGAGTACTAGCAACCGGACATTTTCCAGCATGGCGCGAGCTGTCGTAGCAGACTGAGCGCCGATCAGGCGCTCAGCGGCCCAGGGGAAGACGGCATCGCCGCAGCGCTCCAACTCTATCGCGGCAGTTTTCTAGCGACCGAGGACGATCAGCCGTGGTCGGTCGTCGCGCGCGAACGTCCGCGGCGCAAATTTGTGCAGCTCGTTACTGCGCACGCCAAGCGTCTGGAGCGAAGCGGCGACTATGACGGCGCGGAACAAGCCTACCGGCGCGGCCTGGACGCCGATGAGTTGATCGAGCAGTTCTATCAAGGCCTCATGCGCTGCCATCTCGCTCAGGGCCAGCGCGCCGAAGGCATGGATGTGTTCCGCCGTTTGCGCCATGTACTCTCGGTGACGCTCAACGTCGATCCGATCGCCGAGAGCCATGCCCTGTTTCACAGCCTGCAGAAACAAGACCTGCCTCATGCACCTCGCCCTGCGTAACACGCCAGCCGATCAACGAGCAGTGTGATACACGCCAGTTCCTGAACCCCGCCGGTAAGCGTGCCTTCTTCGATTTCATAGCGACGGGCGCGCTCGATGTCGTCGCCATCGACATTGCGGCGCTGCCCGCTATTGGCGCGATCGTCACGCGCTGCGCGGAGCACGATATCGATATTGCCGACGCTAGCCTGCTGTGGCTGGCCGAACAGAGAAGCATCCGCGAGATCATCACCATCGACCGCAAAGAATTCGAGTCGACCTACCGAGTGCGCAAAGGCAGACAGTTCGGCAGGTTGACCAACTTACTTTGACGCCTCCGTCCGCCTGCGTCGCGCCATTCCATCGATTTGTACCCGATCCGTACCTGACTCAGCGCTAGCCTGCAAACGCCTGGTTCTAGGGGGATTGCAGGATGCATACGGCGGAGACCTTTGTCGTTCGCCTATACCGCCGCCGCACGGGTTCGCAGTTCGTAGGCCTCGTTGAGGTCATCGATACCGGGGCACGGCTCGGCTTCGGTTCGCCCGAAGAGTTACTGGCCATCCTGCGCGCCCACCCTCAAGGGCCAAGCACACCCGCGCTTTACCTCGTGAAGGGACAAAGCACTCGTCAACGCAAGAAGGAGAGGCCATGAAAGCAGTTGGTTGGTTGGAAATGCTGGATAGGAAGGAAACGTTCATCCTGGCGCCGTGTCTGTTGTGGTCGGGCATCGCGCTCAGCGCGGACGCCATACCGCCGGAGCCGCAGCTGGTAAAAGATGCTTGGATGTTGGAAACATTCTTCGAGGCCGATCCCGAAGCGATCAAGGCAGTGCTGCCGCCGGGCTTGAAGCCGCATCCCTCCAACACGGTAGCGGTAAACATGTACACCGTGCCGGAAGGGGGCAACACCAGCGGCTTCGGCCCCTACACCTTGAGTTACATCGCGGTGCAAGTGGAAGGACACGACTCTTACATCTACGGCTCCAAGGACACCATCCCAGGCCTTTACATTGTTCACTACTGGAACAGTTCCGACCACATGCGTGCCTACACCGCCCGCGCCGGATTCCCGAATGAACTCGGTGGTGCAACAACGTTGGAAAAGGATGCGAAGAAAGCAACCGCACGCTTGACCGTGAACGGCAAACCCTTCATCGAAGCATCGAGCGCTTTGTCCGGCGAGGCGCAGCCCGCTACCGGCGGGCACGTTAACTATCTCTACCGCAAGGGCTCGCAAATCATGAAACTGCCGCTGCCGTGGATATGCAACGACGTGAAGACCGAGAACTCGACGATTAACTTTCAGATGCCGCCGGAGCATCCGGCGTACAAGCTGCGGCCGAAAAAGGTTACTTTTGCCTTGCATTCCCAGTGCACGATCAGTTATCCGCAAGCCGTGGCGGTCAACCCGTAGCCGGGCGGTTGGAAGAGCGCCAAGTGGGCGTGCTTGCAGAGCTTGGCGCTCTTCCACGAAGATAGCTGCGATCTCCACCATGCGCTAAAGACAACTTGCCCAGCAAACGCGCCGCATTGGCCAAACTTACCCGCCCGCGCTTGCACGCACCGCTCAAGCGCGCGCGGCTGTTCAAGTTGCTCGACCGGCGCGACCGCTACCCCATCGCTTGGGTCGCTGGCCCGCCCGGTTCCGGCAAAACCACGCTCGTCGCCAGCTACTTGGAAGTGCGCAAGGTGAGAACGCACTGGTATCAAGTCGACGAAGGCGACCGCGATCCGGCGACTTTCTTTCATTACCTCGGCGAGCTGGCGCACCAATCGGGCAGCCGCAAGAAAACGCCGTTGCCAGTTTTGACGGCCGATCATCTGCGCGACTTGGCCGGCTTCACGCGCCGTTTTGCGCGCGCGTTGTTCGCGCGCCTCGGCACAAACAGCGTGCTGGTGCTCGACAACTGCCAGGACGCAGCTAGTGAAACCTTCAACTTGATTTTGCGTGAGGCCTGCGAAGAACTGCCGGCCGGCAGCAGCCTCATCGCACTTTCGCGCATGACTTTACCCGACGAGCTGGCGCGGCAGGGCGCGAATCAGCGCGCGATGACGATCGGCTGGCGCGATCTGCGGCTCACGGCGAATGAAACAGCCGCTATCGCCAAGCGCGGTGCGGCGCAGGTCAAGGCATTACATCAGCAATGCGACGGCTGGGTGGCAGGTCTGGTGTTGTTGCTTGCGCACCAACAAGCGGAACCAGCGCCGCAAGCGTTAACGAACCTGCAATCCAAAGAAGCGCTGTTTGCCTACTTCGCCGGGGAGATTCTGTCGCGCACGACGCCGGAAGCGCGCGAACTGCTCTTGTGCACTGCCTTGCTACCCCATACCACGCCATCTATGGCCTGCGAAATCTCATCAAATATTAATGCCGGGCACATACTCCATTCATTGTATGAGAAACAATACTTCATCGAACGCAAAGTCGAGACGCAACTGACGTACCAATATCACGATCTGTTCCGCGAGTTTTTGCTGCAACAACTCGAACGCTGCACGCAAGCGCACGAGCTCGCCGAACTGCGCCGGCGCGCCGCTGAGATCATGCAGCGCAGCGGCGAGTTGTCGCACGCCGTGGCTCTGTACAGCCAAGCAAGCGAATGGGCGGA
>CAZAWU010000014.1:17074-20333 GCA_964488915.1 uncultured Burkholderiales bacterium | reverse complement strand
GCGGCGAGTTGTCGCACGCCGTGGCTCTGTACAGCCAAGCAAGCGAATGGGCGGAAGTTGCGCTACTGATTCGCGCTCATGCTGAGCAACTGCTCGATCAGGGTCGATGGCGCACGCTGGATCAATGGTTCGCTGGTATGCCTCAGCAGATGGTGCGCGCCGACCCTTGGCTGTTGCTGTGGTTCGGCTATGCCAAACTGCCGCAAGACCTGCTCGCCTCGCGCACTTTGATCGAAGCGGCGTGCGAATCCTTTGGTGCCCGCGGCGATCGCGCGGGCGAGATGCGCGCTCTGTTCTCCGCCCTCAACTTCCCCTTCCTAGTTGGCGATTCCTTGGCGGCCTGGGACAAGTGGTTGCCAGCCGTCGAGGATTACCTTAGCGAGACTTCCCATGCCAATCCGAGCGAAGTAGAAAGCAGCGGCTGCGCAGCGTATCTCTTCATGGCCCTGTTTCGGGGAAGCAACGGCCGCTGGGCAAAGCGCGCAGCGGACGTACTGACCGCGCATCTCGACGCCGGAAGTCTAAAGCGCGCTGTGCAGGTCGATGCGATCGATTGCTTGTTGCACTATTCGATATGGGCTGCAATGCCTGAACTGAGCGCGCGATGCTACTCCCGTCTCACTCAAGTTGTCGCCGACGGCTGGCTTGCCTCCGACTTGCTCTACTTCATCACCAAAGACTTGGGCTACTGGCATTTGTTCAATGCCGACTACCCGTCGGCGTCGGAGCTTTTCGCGCGCGCTGCGGCGATCGCGACCGAATGGGACTTCCGCACGCAGATCGTGGTCGCGAACTGCTACCGCGCCATGAGTTTGTGGCGGCAAGGCGAAGAAGCAGCCGCGCAGGCAGCCCTACAGATCGCCGCGGCAACCTCAGCGCCCGGACCCTTGCCGCGCGCCTACTTTGGTTGGGCAGCGGGCGTCCTGGCGCCACGTACCGATCCGCGCGCCGCGCTTGAGCATGGCCGCGCTTCCGTTCAAGCGGCGCAGGAGGCGGGCTTCAGCCTGCTGGAGACGCTTTGCTCGGTGCAACACGCTTGCTACGCGCTGGAAGCAGGCGAGATCGAGGAGGCGCGCGCCGTGTTGAGCGAGATCCGGCCACGCATCCGCGGCAGCGTCTGGCGTTTTACCGATGCAGTCGCCGCCGCGATCGAAACCGAGCTGCAGCTACGCAGCGGTGACGAAGGTGCTGCGCTGGTCTCGTTGCGCGAAGCGCTGCAGAGCGCCCAAGCACCGCGCGTGGCGGCCGCTCTAGACTGGGTCCGTCCCTGGTTGCCGCGCCAGTTTGCGCTCGCACTGCGTGAGGACATCGAGCCAGAAACAGTGCGGCTGCTCGTGCGCCGCTTCAATGTGCCCGCCGATGCGTCGGGCGCGCAGTTCTGGCCTTGGCCGATAAAGATCCGCACGCTCGGCGCATTTCAAGTCGAACTCGATGGCGCCCCGCTTAGCTTTGTCGGCAAAGCCCCCAAGAAAACGCTCGCACTACTCAAAGCTCTCATCGCCTTCGGCGGTCGCGGTGTGGAGGAAACGGAACTAATCGATGCGTTGTGGCCGGACAGCGAGGGCGATGCGGGCTACGAAGCGCTCAAAATCACCGTGTTGCGGCTGAGAAAGTTGTTGCAGGATGCGGCTGCCGTCGAACTGAAGCGAGGCCAAGTCAGCCTGGACACCGCCCGCGTATGGGTAGACGCGTTCGCTTTCTCCGCTGCCGCTGAGCACTCTCCCGCAGCCGCGCGGGAAGATGCGCACGAGCATGCGCTGCGTCTCTACCGTGGCGAGTTCCTGCCCGGCGAAGAACGCCAAGCCTGGCTCGTTCCCGCGCGCGAGCGGCTGCGGCGCAAGTTCGTGGAGCTCGTTGTCGCACACGGCAAGCATCTGGAACGAGGCAGCGTGTTCGAGGAAGCAACACACCTCTATCTGCGCGGCTTGGATGCAGACAATCTGATCGAAGAGTTCTATCAGGGGCTCATGCGCTGCCATCTGGCGCGCGGCCGGTGCGCCGAGGGCATGGACGTGTTTCGGCGTTTGCGGCAGATCTTGTCGGTCACGCTCAGTATCAGCCCCTCCGACGAGAGCCAAGCGCTGTTCCTCGCCCTGCAAAACGCGTCGGGCTCACGACTGCCTGTTCAGGGCAGCTCTGAATCAAAGTAACACGCAATCCTACTCCATCGTCATTTAGGCGCGAGCCGGAAATCCAGTCCCGCGCCACAACTTTCTGAATCGGCTCGCGCCGTAACAACGCCGCGCGGCAATTCTGTCGGCCCTGGCCGTCGATCTGAACATCTGAACCGCCGGTTTGCGCGTTTTCGTTGATTTGTACCCTTTCTGTACCTGCCGTCTGCCTAGAGTCACCTCGGAGTCCGCGAGGACTTTGTCGTTGTGAGGAGGGTAGCAACGCGGCAGTCTATTTCTTACATCTAACGGGAAAGAGACTTCAACGTTGCACGCAAATTCGGGTGTTCCTCGCAAGGACTTCCCAACCCACAGGAGAACGAGTCATGAATACACGCAATACGAATTGCTTTATCTTTGCCGGCCTGCTCGGGTTCGTCTCGATGCTGGCCATACCTAACGCCGTAGCGGACAAAAGCAAATTTAAGTACACGAAGCCCATTGGCGCTCGGCAGGTTCTCTCCATCAACACCTTGCAGGTCGGCGATCGCCCCGGGCACGAACTGATGCAGGGCGTGTTTCTCGATAAATACGAGAGCTCCGATTCGGAGTACAACGGCGCGATCGGCTACACGTTTGACCAAGAAGACAGCATTTCCGGAAATGGCACACACCGCGGCACTACGGTAGACATCCTGAAGAACGGTGACAAAGTGTTTTGGAAGTTTGAAGGCACACATACCACCGTGACAAAGGACAGCGGCGCATGGGAGACGACGTGTTCCGGCAAGGCCGTGATTACTGGCGGCACCGGCAAGTACAAGAACGCCAAAGGAACCAGCCCTTATCGTTGTAAGGTAACCCCCGAGGGCTACTTCGAAGAGGGTGAACAGGAGTGGGAGTACTAACCGCTATTGATTGCCGCCGGCTTCCTATCCATGGCCAACCCCACCCATCCCTCTCCCTCAACGAGGGAGAGGGTCGTTCTCAAACTTTCTAGTGAAACTTGACGTCGTACGGCATCTCATAAGTGATGTACATGACGCACGCCTCATCGCAGCGCGCCCAGTGCACCACGCTGCCGTCGAATCCCATGTACATACCTGGCGTGCCGACAGTCTCCTTGCCGTCCTTCGATGCAGCCGCAA
>CAZAWU010000014.1:3482-16974 GCA_964488915.1 uncultured Burkholderiales bacterium | reverse complement strand
ATGTACATACCTGGCGTGCCGACAGTCTCCTTGCCGTCCTTCGATGCAGCCGCAACCCGACCGCTGACGATCAGCATGCGCTCCGGGGACGTGTGGGAGTGCAGTACGAATCGATAACCTTTCGGTGCGCGCACGTAGGAGCCCGATTTGTTTTCGTCGCCCCACACCTCAGCATACTCGCAGCCCTTGGGCCACTGATCACCGCAGTCGTTCCACTTGAGCGCCGGGTCAGTTGGCGTAACGATGGTCAGGCCGTCCGCGGCAAAACCTCGAGAGCCGAGCCCCGCGGTGGCGAGCAACAGCAAAGCGCAAACGCGCGATCGTGTATTCATGCTTCGTTTCTCCTAGTTGCAGGTTGATTGACGAACTTCGCCGGCGTAGTCATCAACCGAGATGACTGGCCGCGGCCGTCAATCTAGCGAAGAGCTTGTTACACGAAGGTCACTTGGAGGAGCGTTGCTGCGTGCTTGGCCGTTGCTGCAGAGCCGCGTCAGGCACTGGGCGAGCCTCACGCGCAGCACGTCCGCCGCCGGCTCCAGCGCGACGGCCTTTTCGTAGACGCGTGCGGCGATTTCAGGTCTTGTCTGTGCTTCCAACCGTTGTCCCAACTCACGCAGTAACGAAAGGTAGTCCGCATGCACCTGCTGCCTGGGGCGCACCATCCAATCCTCGGCTTCGTTGTCCAACAAGGGCCCGCGATAGAGATTCAGCAGCCGCACACAAACCACCTCATCCAGCGCCTGGCTCGGTTCGCGCTGCAATCGGCCCAGCAGCGCCTGCAGCGTATGCAAATCCAGCGCGCAAACCGCAGGGTTCAGGCTAAGCTTGCCGTCGCGCTGCAATATCGCGTCTTCACGGCCTAATAAGCGGCGCAGGCGGTGCAAGGTCGTGCGCAGGCTGTTTGCGGCAGCGTCTCCATCAGCGTCCGGCCATAAGGCATCGGCAACCTTCTCGGCCGCCACATTTACGCCGCCGAAGGCAACAATCGCCTTCAGTAGCTGCAGCACTCGGTAGTGCACGCGTCCGGCGAAGGACAGCGGCACCCCGTCGATTTCCACTTCGAACCCGCCAAGGGCGCGAATCGCGACCGGCCACGGCCAATGATGGCTAGCGTTCTCAGGCGCGATAATGTTGAACTCGCGAATCAACTGCTTGACGAGGTCTGTTTCGATGCTTGCTTCGAGTGCTTCATTGAACAGGATGGGTACGCAATGCGCCAGCACAAAGAACTGTCCACGCGTGCCCGGATTCTTAAGTAGCGGTAGCGCGAAGCGCAACGCCTCAAGCGCATCGTCATGGCGCTGCTCGCGCAGCGCGAGATAGGCTTCGACACCGTACGCATGTGCCTCGGGAAAGCGCAGAACCGACCCTGCGAGCATCTGTCTTGCCTCCTCGATCAGCTGCCGCGCCCGTTCGAAATCTTTCGCGTCCACGCAGATAGCGGCCATATCGAAGCGCACCGACGCGCACCCATCGATGAGGCCGCAGGCGTCAAGGCCTTCGATCGTCGCGCCAACCAGTCGATATGCCTCGTCGATCCGCCCCCTCTGCCAGTAACCCAGCGCGCGCGCCTTGGACAGCATTCGGGTAGCCAAGAACTGCTCGAAGCCCGTGATAGCGCTTAGCGCATCGAGTTCTTGATCGAGCAGTTCGTATCGTTTGGCGACTGCCGCTAAGACAACAGCGAAAGCGCGTGCGGTCAACTCGAATGGAAACAGCTTGTACTCGCGCGCGATAGCTTCCGCTCGGCGGAAACTCTTAATGGCCTCTTCGTAGTTGCCGACAGCGAACCAGTACCACCCCTCAGCATTGCACAGATAGTCGCACCGCGTAACCGGGCTTAAGCTTTCGGACTGCACCAGCACGCTCATCGGCATGAGTGTTTGCTGACACAACGAAGCATCGGCGGCCGCCCACGCGTACGCGAGCAGCGCCGTTCCCGCCTGCAAGCGCTGCTCCTCGCTCAGCGCGGCATCCGCCAGCCTGCTGCGTAGGCGTGAAGCCGCTGTGGGAATCAGTGCGTTGTGAGGTTGCCGTACCGTTGCCAGGGGCAAAAACAGATACCATGAGGTGATGTCGTCCTGCGGGTCTTTGCCGCTGAGCTGCTCCGAAAGAAGGTGCTGCATCTCCGCCAACCACCGGTCGGCTGGTGCGTAGCTACCCAGCTGGAACACAATCGCCCAAATGGCAGATTGCGCCGCGAGCAAGCGCCCGCGCGCATCATCGGACGCCACAAAACCAGCGTGCGCTCGCGCCAAGCATCGCTCCGCGGCTTTTGCATCCGCACCGAGCAAAGCCACCCCGCGCCAGTAACCCAGCCATGCATCGTCAACCAGGTATTGCGCGGGAAAACGACTGGTCCATGACAGTAACACCGCCGCGCGGCCATGCGAAACGATGCTTTCAGCGTTCTGCCCGATAAGTAGCGCGGCCGCCCGCCAATCGGCCGCGTCCAAGAACACATCGACGGCATGCTCGGCTTGGCCATTCTCGGCAAGTACTTGTCCTGCGCGCCTGCGCAACTCGGTCAGTACCGGCTGACTGCAATCTCCTTCCAGCCGCTCCAGAAGAAACTCGCGGAACAGTGCGTGGTACTGATACGTCGGCTCGCTTTCGGCGTGTCGCGTCGTGAAGTATTGATTCCGATACAGCCGCTCCAGTACGTCCCGGGCATTGTCGATGCCGCACAATTGCTTGCTCATCGCCACCGTCATATGCGGTAACAACGCCGTGCGCAGTAAGAACGTGCGATCATTCTCCGGCAGACGATCGAACACCTCTCCGGCAAAGAAGTCGAACAGCAATTCCCTGGAATCGCCGTCGCGGGCACGAGCCGACGGCCGCTGACCGCCACCGATGCTAGCGAGCATCGCGGCAAGCCCGGCCGCCCAGCCGTCAACACGCGCGGCCATCGCCGCCACGGCACTTGCAGCGTCGACGCCGTGCACAGAGGCGAGTTGCACACTTTCTTCTGCACTGAAGCGCAAGTCACCCCAGGTGACGGCGCTCACCAAGTTCATCACGCGCAGACGCGCCAGCAGCGCCGGTATTTCGCTGCGCGACAAAACCATGATGCACTTCCCGTGCGGCAACTCTTCGACCGCCGCGCGCAGGATCGTTTCGAACTCCACCCCGGCCGCCTCGTGACCGTTGTCGAGCACCCATACCGCGGCGTCACCCATGACGTCAAACCACTTGCGGAAGTAGCGGCGCGCGAAGCCGGCAACGTCGGCAGCATAGTCCGCGGTGAACACGGGCAAGGCGGCGGTTTGTTCGGGATTGGTGCGCCCGGCCAGTTCACGCAAATAGAAAAACAACGTCGCAGGGTCTTTGTCGCCCGCATCGAGCTGAATCCACGCGCTGCCGATCTCGCGGCGTTCAAGGTAGGAAGCGACCAAAGTCGACTTCCCTGCTCCTGGCGGGCCGCTCACCCAGACCAGGGGGTGTTGCTCGCGCCGGTCGAGCAACCGGAACAGGCGTTCACGGGGCACCGGTTGGTACAGTCGCGGTGGACTCAGCTTGGCCAGCATGCGAATGGGGAATTCAGCTACTCTTGGAGGTGAATGTGCCACAGGTAGAATACCGCCAAACGCGTTACACCGGGGTAACAAGAAGAGGAGGCATATGCGAGCGGTGATGCTTTGGCTGTTGGGCTGTTGCGTCGCTTTAGCGGCCCACGCACAGAACAAGAAGTACGGTCCCGGTGTTACCGACACCGAAATTAAGATCGGGCAAACCATGCCCTACAGCGGGCCTGCTTCCGCGTACGCGACCTGCGGCATCTCACACCAACGCTTTTTCAAGTCCATCAACGAGCAAGGCGGCATCAACGGCCGTAAGATCAAGCTGCTTAGCCTCGACGATCAGATGACCCCACCACAAACGGTGGACCGCGTGCGACGGCTGGTGGAGCAGGACCAAGTGCTGCTCTTGTTCGGCGTACTCGGACCCGGGGCGCTGTCCATCCTCAACTATGTGGATAAGAAGAAAGTTCCCTTCCTGTTCCCTTCCGCCGCCGCCGGTAAGTTTCATCTGCCGAAGAAGCACCCGTGGACTATGGGCTGGGTGCCTAGCTTCGAGTTCGAAGGCCGGATGTTCGCGCGCTACATCCTGAAAAACCACCCGAACGCCAAGATCGGCATCCTGTGGGAGGACAACGACATCGGCCGCGAGGAACGCGCAGGCTTCAAAGCCGAGTTAGGCGCGAAAGCCAAGACCATGATCGTTGGCGATGAGAGCTACCTGCTCACGGATCCGACCGTTCACTCGCAGATCATATCGCTCAAAGCAGCCGGCGCTGACACGGTGATCAGCATCGTGACGCCTAAGTTCGCTGCGCAAGCGATCCGAAAAATTCACGATCTGGGCTGGCGCCCTGTCCATATCATGACCTATGCCGGAACCGCCATCAGCACGCTAGAAGCAGCGGGTCTGGAGAAATCGAAAGGGCTGATTTCCGCCTACTTCGCCAAGACCGTGACCGATCCGGTCATGCGCAACGACGCAGACGTGAAGGAATATCACGCCTGGAAATCCAAGCACTATCCCGAGGGCGACGTGAACGACGGCTGCATCGACTACGGCTACGTGCAGGCCCATCTACTGCTACAGGTGCTCAAGCAATGCGGCGACGACTTGACGCGCGAGAACGTGATGCGACAAGCGCAGAACCTGCGCGACGTGCACTTGCCGCTACTGGTCGCCGGAATCACGGTGAATACGAATCCCACCGACTACCGGCCGATCGAATCGATGCAATTCCAGCGCTTCGACGGCAGCCAGTGGATCTTTTTTGGCGAACCGATGAGCGAACAGTAGCAATTACTTGAAGCTCCCAATCTACTGGCGTCCCGCCGCATCAAGCTCATTCAACCGTCGGTCCATCCAAACAATGCGCTGCACCAGCCAATTCTTGAGATAGCGCAACTCTCCGGCGTATGTACCCGGTACCACGGCATTCGGCCAATCGTATTGCGTCAACGACCAGCGGCGAAAGTTCTCCCTGTGCGATAGCGCAAGGGTAGCGGCCTGTTGATCGATATAAGCAGGCAAAGTGTCGATCTGTGCGCGCTTGATGCTGTTCCAGCGATCGCGCACCTTCTTGGAAAAGGCCGGATCCTGGAATAGGCGGTTGAACCAACGCGATTGATCGCGGATGCGCCAGCCGCGCGGGTCGCGCGCCTTGGAAAAATCGACGTTGCCCGCGGCAAGATCGAAATCCCACGCCGGCCCCATCTTGAGTTTTTGGTTGCGGTCCTTGTACAAATACACGGAGGATACGAAGCCCGCGTCGACGTTTTTTAGCAACTCGTTGACCAGGTACCAATTTACGAACGAGTCGACATCAAGATAGGCGGCGTAACCGGTGCTGAGGTTGGCGAAATCGTCACGCATGAGCACACGCTCTACTTCCTGCAGATAGTTCGTGATGTACGATTTCTGATCAACCGTGATCCTAGACGCGGATGGCTCTTTGATGTTGAACAGGATGCCCGAGCCGCTAAGCACATAAAAGTCGCCGGGATCGAGATTCACCAATTGATCCACCTCGATGAAATAGCCGCCGCTCAGTTCTGGCAAGAGGTTATCGCTGGCACTCATCGCCGCGACATTCGCCCGATTGGCGGCCACTTTGACGTGCTCGCCCAGCAGATAGCTGCCCAAGTATTCGCCGTTCAAGAACACTTCGACATGGCGCATGCGTGGCGTCCACGCCAGACCAAGCCGGCGGCTCAGCTCGAACGCGAGATCGGTGCGCACGAGACTCTTGTCGGCATAGTTCGCCAACAGCACCCAATCGCGATCCGCGGGCATGTCCAGGATCGGCGCGGCAGCAGGCAGACGCAAGCGAAACGGCTTCTTCGGCATGAGCCAAGTCGAATTGCCGCGCCCGCGTATTTCTACGCCGCCGTCGTAGAGTCCCGTTGCGTACACGATTTGTGTGCCGTCAATTATCTTGAGCGTACCGGGAACGAAGGTAGTTTTGGTGGTGACTGGCTGCGCATTTTGCGTGTTGATCTGCAGCACGGGCAGGCCTGTGTCCGCGGGCGCGATGTTTTGTGCGGACGCTGCGATTAGCCCAGATAGCGCCAGCAAGCCCAGTTGCGCAAAGAAGGATATCAGTCGCCGGTTCATGGGATATTGCGCGTAATGCGCGTGAGCGTTCCTGCTTTGTCGGCTTCGGCAAGATACAGATCGAAGTAGCGCGCGCCGCTGGTGCGATCGAACCCCACGGCGCTAAGCGTGACGCGTTGACCAAAACCGGCACTGACGCTAGCGCCACTCACTTCTACGCTCGCGCGCGGCAGGCTCCCGAGCGTTACGTTGGCACCCCCGGTCGCGGCGTCGTAGGCCTCAATGCTCGCACCGGCGAAGCCGAGGTAACCGCTGCCGTCCGCTTGCATACCTTGCGCCACAATCACCCGCCCGCGCGCGCCGTCGGCGCGCAGTGAAGGCACTGCATCGCCCAGCAACTCGGCTTTGGCAAGATTGACCAGTGCTGTGCCGTCGCCCTTGACGAGCGAAACGAACGACGCTTCCGCTTGCCCGCCCGCGGGTAGCGAGCGGCCGCTCAAGCTCAGCGTTTCGCCGGCGCGCGCGACGCGCGCTTCGCTGCCATCGGCCAACGTGCCGATCGGGTTCTGCAGCGGCGCAAGCGTGTCCTTATGCACGCTGTGCAGCGCGCCATCCCAGGTGCGATACAGAACGTGCATACTGCTTACCGCTAGATCCCAGACTGGCCCCTCCGCGCTCGCAACCAGCGCCGCCGGGGCACTGCCGTCGAGCGGGACCTTTAAGATATCGTCGACGCCGAAGCCACTGCGCACGAAATACGCGTGCGCCGCGTCCGCCGCCAGCAACATTTCGCGTGTATCAGCCACCGCAGCCGCCAGCGGTGCACTCCAGGCGCCGGTGCGCGTGTCGAATCGCCGCACTTCATCGCCGCTGGCCATCAGCACGTCGCCTGCGAACGCGCCTTGGTTGGGGACACGTCCCAGCAACCGCCAAGGCGAGCGCAACGTGGCGATGTCGGAAGCATTGACGAAATCGGCATCGACGCGCACTAGTGTTATCGTGCGTTGCGGCCCCAACCCGTCGCTGCGCACGATGAGCCAGCCGGAGAGCGCGCCAGTGGCGACATCGTACAGCGGTACGAGCGGTTCGCCGCCGATATCGATGGACCGCTCTCCTGCCCCCATGCTCAATTTCACCGCGCGCCATGTGTCATCGGCGGTAGCGCACAGCCCGTCGGTGCCGGGCACTTGATAGATCAAGGTGGAGCGCGCGTGATTGGTGTAGTCGGGCGCACCGAGCTGAAAAAACTGCGACTGTTGCTCTTGTCGCTGGCAGGCGCGCCCCGCTGCCGTCTCGGCGGAAAGGCGTTGAGGCACCGCGTTGCTGCTCTTGTCGAGACTAAGCTTAAACAAAGCACTGCCGCTGGCATAAGCCAGAGTCTGATGCCGATATTCGCTGACCGATGCGCCCGTCGCGCTGGAGTGTTCGTAGCGCCCGCCCGGCATGGCATAGGGCTCGCCGTGCAGCGCGCTGCGTCCGGCGATCCGTGCCGTTCCGCCGCCGGGATTATCCGGATCGTACGTAACCAGCGCGAGCGTGTCCGTCGCGGAAGTCTCGCTGCCGGCATACCCCCAGAACCGCACTGGACTGGCGCCACTCGGCGTTGCCAGGTTGGAACCGCCGCCGCCACCGCCGCAGGCGTTCATCATCAGCGGCACCGCAACAATCGCGAGGGTACGCGAGCAAAGGCGCGCCACTGCGCGCCCGCCATGCATGGGTTGGTTCACGGCTTCCTCGTTTCCGGCACTGCGTTGTTACTTCTTTGTTGCGCGCACGGCGCCGTGTTGTTCGCTGCCTTGTTGCGCGCTTTGTCGTGCAGTGCTCTTAGTCTGTGAACCCAGTATCCCCAAGGCTTGTCTAGGCGTCAAATGCAACGCCCTGCAAACGGCAACGAACCCCACGATTCTGGAGGACGGTGCGAGGACAAGAGCTATTGAAAGTTTAAGCACGGTGCTTCGCTGTATTCCGTGCAGTGCACTAATACTAGTGGTAGACCTGCCTTGGCAATCCGATTAAACCTGATTCATCGGGTTTTACTATTTACTGTATTGCCTGGAGCACTCGTTCGTCGACAAGACGGTATCCTTGCACCATTGTTTCGCCACTGACCAATCTCATCATGCAAGAACGCTTCCTCGAAGGCCGTACAGCACTCGTCACCGGCTCTGTGCAAGGCATCGGCTTTGCGATCGCGCAGGCTTTGGCCGGCGCCGGCGCGCGCATCGCCGTGCACGGACTCGCCGATGCCAAGCAGATCGAGCACGCCATCGCCGCCATGCGCAAAGCCGGTGCGCCCGATGTGCGCTTTTTTGAGGGTGACGTACGCGACCCGGCCAAGATCGACGCCCTGATGGCAGCCGTAGCCGCCTGGGGCGGCGCGGACATACTGGTGAACAACGCTGGCGTGCAGCACACCGTCAGCCTCGCTGAACTGACTGCCGAGATATGGGACAAAGTCATCAGCATCAATTTGTCCGCCGCCGCGCACACCATGCGCCACGCACTGCCGCTGATGGCCAAGCGCGGCTACGGTCGCGTGGTCAACATCGCTTCGGTGCACGGGCTGGTCGCGTCGGTGCAAAAGGCGCCGTATGTGGCGGCGAAGTTTGGATTGATCGGTCTCTCGCGCGTGGCCGCACTCGAGTATGCCAACGTCGGCTCGCGCGCCACCGGCGGCGTGACAGTGAACTGCATCTGCCCAGGTTGGACTGAGACACCGCTGATCGAACCGCAGATCGTGGCGCGCGCGCGCGAATCGGGCGGCGATCGCACTGCGGGTATCGCCAGTTTACTGGCGGAGAAACAACCCAGCCGCCGCTTGTCGCAAACGGACGAAATCGGTCAAGCAGTGTTGTGGCTCGCCAGCCCGATCGCGCACAACATCACCGGCATCGCCTTGCCGATCGACGGCGGTTGGACCAGTCAATAAGGTTGTACGCTCAGTCGTGGCACACGCCGCTGCCGCGGTCGGTAAAGCGCTGGCCGGCGACGGGCAGGAACTCCCACTCGTACGCGTCCTGGCGGAGCGTTAGTTTCAGCACGCCGAAGGTTTCGTTGTCGCGCACTTCGCTGTGGGCGCGCGGTGCTTTGAAACGGCGCAGCGCCGCCCCGCCGGTACCGACAATGATTTGGCGCACGCCGCGCTGCGCGTCCGGTTTACCGCGCGCATCCAACGGCGCAAAACGCTCGTAATCGTGCTCGTGCGCGCTCAGTACGACCTCGGCGCCGGCGTCATACAACATCCTCCAGATCGCCGCCATGCGCGAATCGTCGCCATGTTCGCCAGAGCTGAACAGCGGGTGGTGCCAAAACGCCAGCGTGCAGCGCCGCTTGTTGTGTACGAGTTCTTGCGCCAGCCAGCGCGCCTGCTCAGAATCAGGCCCAGCATCGATGTTGCTGTTGAGCGCGATGACACGCCATGTGCCGACCTGCGCCGCGTAGTAGCCCTTCGCGCGCGCGCCGGCCTGCGCGCCCCAATAGTCATAGTAGGGCTGTGCGCCGTCGGACAGATATTCGTGATTGCCCGGCACCGGCAACGTACGCCCTTTGAAGCGCCCCCAAGTAGGGTGATAGCAAGTACGAAACTCGTGCGGCGTGCCCTTGGTGTAGGCGAGATCGCCGACCGCCAATACCGTCCCCGCGACTGACTCCACCAGCGCGGCGGTGGCCGCCGCGCGACTCCGCTCAGCAGGATCACTGCCGCACTGTGCGATGTCGCCGGCCGCGAGCAGCGCCTGCGATCCCGCTGCGCTCTGCGCTGCCCCGGCGGGCGACGTACTCGGCAGCGGCTGTTGCCGCGGCGCACATGCGGCCAGCCCCAGTAAGGCCACGCACGCTGCAAGTGCTCGCACGCGACGGCGTTTGCTTAGTTGTTGCAACATTGAAATTCGATTCTGTGCGCCCACGGCTGCCGCGTCAACGCTCTGGCGGCACGGTGGGTTGCTTCCGTCCCGGTTTGCGCGCCGCCACTGCCAGCGCCGTGTCGCGCAGGTGCACCGGCGCAAGCAATTGCGGCGTCTGCGGGCCAAGCAACGGATCGCGCAGTTGCGCGACAGTCGCGGTCGCATACGACGCCAGTTCGTGCAGACGTATGCTGCCGTCGCCGTCCGCATCAGCCGCGCCGGCAAGTCCGTTCAGGATCGCGTGCGTAAATAAGCCATGCTGCGCCGACACGAGCTCCTGCGACTCCTCTTCGCCGCGCGCCGCAACCATTAGAGCAAATTGCGATGCCGCCGAGCGCTTTGCGAGCGCGTGCGGATCGAATGTTCCCTCGATGTTCTTGGCTTGGCAGGTATCCACGATCAACAGCCGCCGACCGGCCGAGTTGCGCAAAGCATCGAAGAACGTCGTCCACGAAATGAGCGAAGACCCCTCTGGCGCATCGCCCTTGAGCAGGCCGCGCACGTCGTCCCACTGCGCATCGCGCGGCACCAAATAGTAGTTTCCCGCGCGGTCGCTTATTCCATGCGCCGCGAGAAACACCACGACCGTATCGTTCGGTCCCGCGTCCTTGATGAACTCCAACGCCGCCAGAATCTCGGCCCGTACCGGCGCTGTCGGCGCTTGGTCGGCGACCAGGCGTGTGTGAACCGCTTGGTACAAACCGGCGCTCGCTTGCTCGAAGCGCGCGACGATCTCCCCCGCGTCACGCGCGGCAAATCGCAAGGTGTATTTCTTCGGCAAGTTCTCCAGTACGTTCACTCCCACGGCAAGCACGTAAAGGTCGCCGCGCGGCGCACCGCCCGAATCGCTTTGCTGCGTTGTCAACGTCACTTCCGCAATCCCCATCGAAGCGCCGTTGAAAACCTCCACTCGAACTTGGTTCTCAGCAGCGGGCAAGGCGACGTCGACGTCGTGCGTAAAACCGTCCACCGCCGTGCCGGTAAGCGTGCGTTCGCGTGCCGGCGTCACCGGAATGCCATTCGCGAACACCGTGTAGTCGCGCAATGGCAAATGCGCTTTACGCGCGCTGACACGCAACTTGGCGCGCGCGGGCCGCACCGCTTCATCCACGCGCACGATCTCGACGTTGACACGCGGTGGCGCAATCAGTCCCAAATCGGCGATGTCGAAGCTGTGCGCCGGCGCGCGTGGGGCGGCAACGCCGCCGGAACGAAAGTGCGCCTGCACCAAGTCGGGACGGTACAGCACGCGCTCGAACTGCACAGCGCGGTAAAAATCCGGCGCCGACTCGCGGCCGCGGTTGCGCAGCCACCCGATAAAGTTGTCGCCTTGGGGTGAAGATAGATAGTAGCCTTGGGGAATCCAAGCGATCCAGTCTTCACTGCGCGCGTGCACGAACAGCGCTAACAGCTCGGCGCCGTCGCGCATGCGCAACCAGCGCACTGTCCCGTCGGAAAGCGCCGCTACCGCCACACCGCCATCGCCGCTGATGTTGACCGCGCGCACCACCGCCGTGAGCGGCACCATCCAGCGCAGTTTCAGGTTGCGATCGTAGCTGCGCAGCGCCCATTCGGTGCCCAACAGCAGCGTCTCGTCGCCCGGCGCGATGGCGTAGGAGCGCGACATTTCGTAGTTTTCCAAGGCCAACTGCCGGCCGTTGACGACCGGTTGGTAGTGGTCCTTCCAATTTTCCAGCGCGAACGCGGAGGAGATTTGTACCGGCGCGCGCAACTGCGCGGACTCGCCGCCACGCTGCGCCTGCGCGCGCTGGTCGAGGCGAAAACGAAACGGTTGCGCACGGCCTTGCACGAGTTGGAATTCGACCACGCTGGCGTCCTGGTTAACGCGCAGGGAGGCACCCGCTTCGGCGAAGTCGGCCACGTCGGGTCCGCGCAAGGCGCGCGGCTTGCCGTCGCCGCCGATCAAACCGATTGCCGGGTCCTCGGCCGCAAATAGCAGATCGCCCGCCGCCAGTGTCTCAAGATCCGCCAATCGATGCCGCGTTAGCTGCACTTGGGCAAGCGCGCCGCGCCCGCCTTCTAGCCAACAGTACAGCCGGTTCGAGCCCGCGCCGCGATAGTCACCGCCCGCGCAAACGCGCTCGCCGTCGGCCGTCCAAGTCACCACAGGCAAATTGATTTGTCCCGGTAGCAGTGCGGTGTCCGGGCTCGCCAGCAACAGCAAGTCCGAGGCGGCGACGAGTGCGATTTTCGGCGCATCGTGAAACCCGACCGCGAGCCGCAAGCCGTCGGGTGAAAAGCGCACGCCGGCAGGCTTGGCGCCGGGCACGATGCGCTTGCGCGCGATCAGCTTGAACTCGCTGCTATAAACACGAATGAGCCCGTCCAGCGAGGAGACGGCCAAGCGGCCGTTGTTGCGGTCGAAATCCATTTCCAGCACCTTGTCCGCATAGGCGCCGTCGCGCGCCACCACCTGGAAATCCGCCAAGCGCAGCACGAATAGCCCGCTCTTGCCCTGAAGCCCCACCACCAGATGACGCCCGTCCGGCGCGAAGGCGAGGCTCGCGATCACGTTGGGAAACCCGCTCAAGCGCCGTTTAATGGCGCCTGTCGCTGCGTTCAGCAAATACACGCAGCCACGCTTTTCCCAGTCCCACCCAGTCCAGCCGCCGGCAGCCACGCTTGCGCCATCGGGCGCAACCGCGACCGCGAATAGTTGCCCTTCGTTGCCGGGATTGCTCGGGACTCGAAAGGTGGCCAGCGGGCGAAGCTGCGGCAACTGCCAAACGCGCAGCGTTTTGTCGTCGCCGACACTGAATAGACGATCGCGTTCGCGGTCCAACGCAAATTTGCGAATCAACCCGGAATGCATCCCGGTATCGATCTGCAGCAGCGGCTGACCCGTCGGTTCGCCCGCATGGGCGTTTCCGGCAACGCAAAGCAACAACAGCGCGCGGCTTACCCTCAAGGCAAGAGCAATCATGAAGCGGAGTAGAAGAAAACCAGGATGATGCGCGGGTTAAAGCAACCGGCGGCGACTCATCACAACCAACTACTCGCAACTAAGACGCAGCGTGCGGCCGAAAACATCCTCACGGAAGTACGGAAGGTCCGCGTACGCGCCACAGTTCGCGGCCGAGGCAACGTGATGTCCGGCGGCAAACACGTCCGGCGCTGCGCCACTGAGCGGCGATGCGCGCCCCAGGTCCGCGCGTGCAGCCACACCACGCCCGCCAATCAGAGGCGGAACCCCAGCGCGGCGGCCGGGCTGGGCTGCTAGCGGCGGCGCCTGTTCCAAGCCACGCACGTGCGTGGCCAGGCTCTGCTCCGGTTCCTGCAAACTAGCAAGCGAGCGCTGCAGCTTGGCTAGGGTACGTTTCACTTTCGGCGCACGCGGTGCCGGTTTTTCGACCGGCATCGGCACCACTTCTTGAATGCTTGACTCCGAAGCATCTGTGAACAGCGCGGTCGTTTCGGCCTGCGGCTCATTTACGACGATGGTGATCTGCTCGCTGTTGTCGTTCGGTGCCACTGCCTCACCCGGCATCGAGCGC
>CAZAWU010000014.1:0-3382 GCA_964488915.1 uncultured Burkholderiales bacterium | reverse complement strand
CGGCAAAAGCGCCGCATAGAGCCACGTAGGCGGCGCGTCTGGTCAAGGTTTTCGGTATACGCATAGGCAATGAACGTTAGAACTTGTAATTGGCGCCGGCAAAGAGCCGCGCGCTTTTGTCGCCCTCTTCCGCGACTTCGCGCGTGAGCGGTTTCGCAACTGCGACGAATGCGCTCGCGCTTGGGCCGAAATTCATGCGCGCGCCAACGCCGGCCGCAGCCGCCGATTCGCTCGCTTTCTCCGCGCGCGCAGTATTTGCATGGCGCTGCCACACTTTGCCGGCATCGTAGAAACCGTAGAGCGTGTAGGCGCTCATCAGAGATTGAGCGCGCGAGCCGGAATAACGCAATTCCAGTTTCATCGCCGCACCGTGATCGCCAGCGAGTTCGGCCGCATCGTAGCCGCGTCCGGTCAATTCACCGCCAAACGTGAATTGCTCCGGCAGCAGCAAATCGTTGAAGGCATATTGACCATCGACAGCACCAAGCAGCGACCATTGCTCGCGCAGCGCCTGTAGGCGTGCGGCATGCACCGTGAGCTTGCTGAAGTCGGCACGCCCGCCCGGCCGCGATACGTCGGCGGCGCCATTGCCGCTGGCGCCGAGCGCGTTCAAGCCTTGCGACAGCTCAACCTCGAAGCTGTTCACCCCGCGCCATTGGTCGAGTGCATCGAAGCTCGCACCGACGCGCAGGGCGCGGATGCGATCCTCCGCGCGAGCGAGGCCGGGCACGTCGAGCGCACCATCGTGCGCGCTCAATACGGCCTTGACCGTCATGTTTTTGGCACGTGAGCGCAACACGGGGTAGCTCAAACCCGCTACTAGATCGCGCGAGCGCGTCTCCAGATTGCGATTGGGCTGGCGGCTGCGCCCGGGTTTGGCGTTAGTGCCGGAAACGCTCAGATTGCCTTTCAAGCCGTTGGTACCGAGCGGGGTTTCATGCTGCAGCACCACGCTATTCGTTTCGCGGTTGCCCGAAGAGACGACCCGCAAACGCGTACGATCGAAGCCGGTGAGTAAGGAATAGACTTCCACCTCCGCTTCGGTGCGCAGCGGGCCGCGCGAACGGCTGCCCAGGTTGCTGACCCCAATCGAGCCGCTGTGCGAGCGCTGATCGAAACGCAACGTCAAGCGCGCGGTGCGCGCATCGATCGGCGCCAGCGTCGCAGCGGCTGTGACACCGCCCAGATCGTTGATCAAAAGCAGATTGCGCTCAAGCGCTGAGGCAGTCAGCGGCTTCGCGCGTTTGAGTGCGGCGATCGCGCCGTCGAGCGCCTTGCGCTTGCGCGGCGGCGCGCCTTCGATACTGACCTGCCCGATATAACCTTCGATTGCTTGCAAGCGCACGACGCGGCTCCGCGGCGTTCCCTCGGGCGCCACTACTTTGGAAAGGACGTAGCCTGCGGCGCGGTAGCGGTTAGTCAGTTCCTGCGCGAGTTGCTGCAATTGACGCGGCGTGACCAGCTTGCCTCGGTAAGGTGCGATGTGCGGCGCAAAGTCCGCGGCCGTATAGACGCTGCTGCCCTGGACCAGGATGTCGGCGACATCGATCAAACCGGTGTCCACCGCAGCGGAAGAACTTTGCGTACTACCGGACGGCGCCGGGGCTGTCGCAGCCGGCGCGGCCTGCGCATGAGCAGCGCGATGCAATGGATTGTGCGCGGCCTGCGCGAACGCAGAGAGGCCCAGCACCGCGATCCCGGTTGTTTGCATGACGAAGAGTGAACGCGCCCGCATGAAAGGTGTTGCAAATATCCCACGCGTAAGTCCGCGGCACAGGCGGCGTGGTTCACGAGAAGGCGATCGGTGGTGCGGCGCTTTCAAGTCCTGTTCCTCATGAGGTCAATGACTTAGCGGCCGTTCTTGTTTGTTGTTCTTAGGCTCTGTTGTGATGTTTGCGAGGCATCATAGCGCCTGGAACGCAAACTCGTCCAGGCTTCGAACGCCCCTTCGTGTAGCATATGTTGCAAGCGCGCAACGCTCGCGCTTCGCTGCTGCCAAACAAACCGCGCCTAAACCTCGCCGGCTCATAAGCTTGGCGCAAAAACTTGAACCTCTTCTCGACTAGCCGTGACACAGTTGCAGTCTGATTTGGAGCAGGAGCCGGCCGAGGCGGACATCGGCCCACTGTTGCAGCGCATTGCGCGCGGCGACGAAGATGCAATGAAGACGCTGCACTTGCGCTACAACCGGCGCGTCTACGCGTTCGTGCTCAAGCGCTTGCAGGATCCTGCCGAGGCCGAAGAGGTGGTAGTCGACACGATGTACGAGATCTGGCAGCACCCGCTGCGTTTTCGCGGCGAGTCGCGCTTCAGCACCTGGTTGCTGGGTATCGCGCGGCATAAGTTGCTCAACGTGATTCGAGCGCGCGAACCGGCCCACGAAGAAATTAACGATGAAGTCGTTCAACTGCCCGCCGAGGCGATCGACGCTTTCACGACATTGCATCAGAAGCAACGCCGGGAGCTTTTGTTGTTTTGCATGCAAAAACTACCGGCGGAGCAGCGCGAATGCCTGCACCTGGCGTGCTTCGAAGAGATGCCGCTCAAGGATATCGCGCAGCTGCAAGACTGTCCCGAGAACACGGTAAAAACACGCCTGTTTCATGCACGGCAAAAACTAAAGCATTGCCTGCAGCAACTGGCGTTCGAGCAGAAAGGCTGATATGGCGCAAGACAGTACCGAGCGGCGCTTCGAGGAGAATATCGCGCTCTATTTGAACGGTACGTTGCCGCCGGACGAACAGGCGTTCATCGAGCGGTACTTGCGCGAACACCCGGACGCGCAAAGCGAGCGCGTCTATTGGACCGAACTGCGCGCCGCGCTCAATGAAGCAGCCAACGACGCGGCGCCGGATATCGGTTTAGCCAAGTTACAGCAACGCATGCGCGGCATTGCTCAGCCCAAGAGTCAGTCCTCAGCGCCCAACGCACGGGCCGCAACCGCAGCGCCATCGGGTTCGTGGTGGCAGCGCTTTGCCGATCGGCTGCGGCCTTTCGCAACGCCGCAGGCACTCGCCTTCGCGAGCGTGCTGGTAATCGCGCAGGCGGCGGCGCTGCTGGCACTAATAAGCGCGCGAGAACCATTCGACGAGGCGGTCACGACGCGCTCGCTCGGCAACCGCGCCCAACCGGCCGCGATCGTCAGCGTCAAATTCGCCGCGAATACTTCTATGGACGCGCTTACCCAACTGCTCGCTGACTTGGACGCGCGCATCATCGAAGGCCCGATCGAATCCGGACGCTATGTCATCGCGCTGCGTCCCGCTGCCAAAGACAGCGCATTGGAAAAGCTCAAGGCGAGCGGCATGGCGCAGGATATCGTGACCTTGCCGTCTCCCGAGCCTAAGCGTTAGTTCGCGCCGCGGCTCGCGGCGCATCTCCG
>CAZAWU010000013.1:1472-37619 GCA_964488915.1 uncultured Burkholderiales bacterium | reverse complement strand
TGGCCCGGTTCGCCATCCTCGGCGAGCTTCAACTGAAACACCGGTGCGCCGTAGTTATACATCGGCCCCAAGATTTCCTGCTCGGTAATTCTGCATTCCGCAGCCGCTTTGAGTGCGGGCAGCCCTACCGCCGCGCCGCTTAGCGCGAGGGCGGTATGGCGAAGAAACTTGCGGCGTGCGGCGAGTTTGGGATCGAACTCAAAATCGTGATCGTGCGACATGACTCCTCCTGTGAACTTGGTCTGGTTCGGCGCGGGAAGCTTGTTTGTGGAATGGGGTGACTTCGCCGCTCAGGGCGTAAGCTACTCGAAAACGCGCTGCGGGGCAACGCGCGGGTAGGTGCTTAAGCGGGGCGATACGCCGGCACCACGTACGGACCCTCTGGCACCACCGCGACACGTGTATCGCCCGTTGCCGTCACGCTTTGCGCGATCGCGCTTTCTACTGATTCGATCAGCTTCACGCCGGCCAGCTTACGCGCATCACTGTTGAGTCCGGTGGTGTAAAGCTGGATCGTGCCAACCTTCATCGGCTTAGTCTGCATCTGCGTTTGCCATTCGTCGATCGCCGCGTGCGTTTGCAGGCTGATCTCGTTCAAAAATTCGTCGACACCCAATCCGAGCAGGCGCTGCTGCGCTTCGATGTACTCGTGCGAACCGACGCCTTCCGAACACTCAGAGGCGATGATCAAGTTGCCGCCCGGTTCGAGAATGTCCATGGGGCCGACCATGCCTTTGACGGTTTGGTAATAAGTTTTGTCGAGTGGATAGCCGGCCGCACTGGTGACCACGGTTTTGAATTTTTCCTTTACCGGGACTACCGCGTACTTCTCGCAGAAAGCGACTGCTTGAAGGTGGCTGGCGACAATCTCACCAAAATTGACGAACGCCAGTTGCCGATGCTCGTCGATCACCGTGTTGAGCGCGTACGCGCCACCGAGCAGCTTCACGATTGCGAGCTGTTCTTCGTGCAGCGGATTGCCGTCGAGCACGCAGTTGACCGCACGCGGGTGCGCCATGAAGCGGTGGCTATGAAAGGTAGTGATGGTTTCTTTGTGCGCCACGCCCGGCGCAATAACCTTGCGCCCGCCGGACCAGCCGGCCATGAAGTGCGGCTCGACCAGGCCGGTGGCGATACGCAAGTCCGCCTGCGCAAATCGCTTGTCCAGCTTCACGCGTGTGCCGCGCGCGGTGGTGCCGAGATCGACGTGATCTTCATCGTTGCGGGCATAGTGATTGAGGACGTTCACGGTTTGCATGACCCAATCGTCGCCGACTATTTCCGCGAGTTCGTCGCCCTCGTTGGGGCGGTGCAGGCCGGTGGCGACCAGGATCGTGATGTTCTTGGCGGCGATGCCGGCGTCCAGCAGCTGCCGCACCATCGGCCCGAGGAACAAGCCGTTCGGCACTGGGCGCGTGATGTCGCAGATCAAAATGCAAGCGCTTGTCTTACCGCGCGCTTCGTCGAGCAGCGAACGCGAGCCCACGCCGTTGGCGAGCGCGCTTTGCACCGCCGCGGCCGGATCGGCGATGAGCGGCATTGCATGCTTGCGCACGATGCTCACGCGCCAATCGTCACGCAGGTTGATCGGGAGTTTGCCTTTGCCGTAGTTGAGTTCGATTCGCATCGTCTGTGTTGGTGGCTTGGATTAACCCCGCACGGCGGAGCAAGATTGAGGAAAATGTTGGTGAGCGATCCGGGATTACGACGCTGGTTTTGCAGCGGTCGACTCAGGTCACACTTTGGTTGCTCGCAATATGCGCAGGGCAGCGCATGCCGCGCCGTAGCCGTTGTCGATGTTGACGACCACCACGCCGGGCGCGCAACTCGCTAGCGAAGCCGCCAGCGCGGTTTCGCCGCCGCGCGCCGCCCCGTAACCCACGGAAGTCGGCACCGCGATCACCACGCCGGGCACCAAGCCGCCGAGCACGCTCACCAACGCGGCGTCCATGCCAGCCACGGCGATCACCACCGGAAAACGCTTGATCTCTTCCGCGCGCTGCATCAAGCGCCAGATACCGGCGACGCCGACGTCGTTGATCGTGGCCGAACTCTCACCGTAGAAGCGCAGCGTGCGCGCCGCTTCGGATGCCACCGGGACATCCGAAGTGCCGGCGGCAACCACGGCCACTTGCGTGGACGCGGCACAGTCTTTTGCCGCGCCGAAGTACGCCGTACGCGACACGCTGTCGTAGTCCAGGCGCGATCGCAGCCCTTGCGGCAGCGCGTCGAAGGCGTTTTGTTCAAGGCGCGTGAGTAGAAAGCGCGCGCGGCGTTCGGCGGCTTGTTGCAGGATTGTCGTGATTTGCGCGACGTTCTTGCCGGCGCAAAAGATGGCCTCGCCCAGCCCCAGGCGCGCCTCGCGTTCGAAGTCGAGCTTGATGTGATCGGCGGACACGGTATCGATTCGGTCTACAGCGCGCGCCGCTCGTGCAAGAACGCGCTGCCGACGCGGTAGGGCGCGAAGGTGACCAAGCTGTTGACTCCGTGCGTGGCGCAACGCTGCGCGACCAGCGTCACCAAACGCGTGCGCTCGTCCTCGCTGATTTGGCTCAAGCAATCGGCGTCGACTTCGATGGCGACTAGATTTGCGCGGATGCGGCAGCGCAAGTTGACGGGTTTAAAAGGAGCAAGTTCTGCTCGCATGCGCTGTTCGATGTCGTTCACCAGCGCCAGCAACGGAGGCTCCACACGAATGCCGGTCTCCACCCGGCTGGATAGGCACGGCGAGGAGGGCAGTTCCGCGAAGTCTTGCAGCCCGAGCGTGTGCGCGATGGCGCGCACGTCCGACTTGCTGATCTTGGCCTCGACGAACGGGTGGCGCACGTTGTGCTCCTTCGCGGCGATGAGCCCCGGGCGGTACTCGCCAAGGTCGTCAGTATTGGCGCCCGAGACGATCTGCCAGCCGGTGTGCTGCGCAATCGTGCTGTACAGATTGGTCTTGCAGAAATAGCAGCGGTTGAGCGGATTGGCGCGGTAGTTCTCGTCCTTGAACTCGCCCGCATCGACGATGCGCAACTGCCAGCGCTCGCGCGCCGCGTGCTCCTGCACACGCGCCGTTGCCTCCGGTGGAACGGCGGGCGAGACGGCGTGAAACATCGCGACTTCTTGTCCCAACGCAGCGCTGCCAAAGCGATGTGCGGCGGTGGCGAGCGTCATGCTGTCCACGCCGCCGCTGACGGCCACGGCGATGCGCTCGATGTTGCCGAGCAACTGGCGCAGGCGTGTAAGCGGCGCCTCGCCGCTGGAATAGGATCGTATACCCATAGTAGTGTGTACCTGGTTATCTCATTGGTTCTTATTTTTTGCTTTAACCTGTCCCTGGTATTTCTTGGCAAGCGCTTCGCTCGCGGCGCTTTCGCGTAGGCGCTGGCGTTCGGCGTGATTGCCGCTGTCGGCAACCGCATCGGCTTCCGCTTTTGCGCTTGGTCCGGCTGGCCGCTCGACGATCTTGACCGCGACCTCGCGCCCAGCGATATTCGCCCGAGCCGCACGTCGCGCGAGTGTTGCGCGCTGCACGAGTTGATGGCGCAGACCGATGGTTGTTGTCTCGCTGAAGCACAAGCGCACGACATCACTCAGCGCGTGCGGTTGCGCTAGCACACGCACGTGCGCCGTGACGCGCCCCTTTTTGCCGAACGCTGGGCTTTGTACTACATCTAGCACCCCGGGGGCGGCACGCAGCCGATCCAGACCGGAGGCCAGATCCTCCGGCGTCTGGTCGTCGACTTCGAACTCGATCTGCGCGACTTGCTCACCGAGCGCCGTATCCGCGGCTGCTTCGAACACCAACACGCGCAGTACGTTGCTGATGCCCTCAAAGCGTTTGGCGCCGAAACCCGTGCCGGTGCGCGCCAATTTGCGCGGCGTTGGGCCAGGCGTGGCGGCGGGATTCAGGTAGCGCAGGATGGCTGCGCCGGTCGGGGTGACGCGCTCGCCTGGCCGGCCATCATCGAACGTCGTCAGTCCGGTGAGCAGCGCCGCCGTGGCCGGCGCCGGTACCGGCAGCAGGCCGTGCGCAGTCTGCACGCGGCCGGCGCCCAGCGGCAGCGGCGCGCAGGAGTAGCTGTTCGCGCCGATGGCGTCGATCAAGAACGCCGCGCCGACGACATCAGCGATCGAATCCCAGGCGCCCACTTCATGAAAGGCGACTTCCTGCGGCGTTACACCGTGGATCTTCGCTTCTACTTCGGCGATCAAGCTAAAGATGCCAAGGGTGTGTTTCAGCACCGGGGGGCTTAGCGCGGAACCGATGAGTTCGACGCGGATATCCGCCCAATGGCGGTGGTGGTCATTGTGGCCGTGCGCGTGGGCATGAGCGTGACCGGGGCGATGGTGCGCGCCAGTCGCGGGCGCCGATGCCAGTGTGATTGGTGCGCCAACGGGCCGATACCGGACTTCGCCGCCGGTTTGAACAGGCGCCTCCAAGACGTCGAAGCGCAGACCGGTCATTGCGGAGTCGGCGTGTTCGAACAAGCGCAGGCCGATCTGCGCCGGAACGCCGGCTGCGCGTATGGCCGCAAACAGCCCGTTGCGATGCTCCGGAAAGGCGTGCAAGAGCGCGGCGATGAACATGTCGCCGGCTGCGCCGCCGACCGGATCGAAATGCAGGTGCATGGCGCATTTTACTCCGGGCAGCACGGGGCTCACCGTTAGCGCGGCTACGCGCTGCGTGGACTTTGACACTCGTGCCTACGGCAACGTTGCATCGGGTCTGTGTCGGCGCTCGTGGCAACGTTGGCGCTTGTGTGTCATATTGGCGTTTGTCCATTTAGGCATCCACTGCGCAACTACGTGCTGCCGCTACACTGCTTTGTAGCGATGCCATTCGGCACCAAAGAAGGCATCGACTTCAATCGCGTTTACGACGATCTGGTCAAGCCGGCCCTCGAGGGCGCGGGCTTCGAGGTTTTTCGCGCCGACAAGGAGATGCGCGCCGGCGAGATCCGCAAGGACATGTTCCAGGAACTGCTGCTGGCGGATTTGGTGGTGGCGGACTTGTCGATCGACAACCCCAACGTCTGGTACGAGCTCGGCGTGCGCCACGCGCTGCGCGCTCGCGGGGTGATCCAGATCTTCACGCGCCGCGAACGCATACCGTTCGATGTCTCCACCGACCGCGCGCTCAACTATCGCGTTACCGAGGCGGCACCGGATAAGCCGGCAGTGCCCGATCCCAAGTTCGTACAGGAAGACAGGCAACGCTTGGCCGCTTTTGCCAAGCAAACGATCGAGAGCTGGCACGGCGCCAAGGCCAGTCCGGTCTACGACTTGATCCCAGCGCTGCAGGAGCAGGGCTGGAAGGATCTGAAAGTCAAAGAAACCGATACGCTCGAGTTCTGGCATCGCTACAAGCAGTGGATCGGGCGCATCGAGACCGCACGCCGTCAAAGCCGCGCCGGCGACGTCATGGTGCTCTCCGGCGAAACGCCGACTTGGGTCATGCGCCTGGAAGCCAAGCGCATGTCGGGCAAGGCCCTCACCAAGTTGCAGCGCTACCGCTTGGCGCTGGAGGCCTACGAGGAAGCGCTGGCCATCAATCCCAAAGACCTTGAGAGCCAACGCCAGCGCGGCATGCTGCTGGGCCGCCTCGGCAAGCGCGAAGAGGCACGCACGTGGGTGCAGCAACTGCTCGACGAAAATCCGAACGATGTAGAGACGTCCGCGCTTATGGGGCGTATCCAAAAAGAAGATTGGATCACGCGCTGGCGCAAGAAAGATCGGACACCGCAACAGATGCGCGAGCAAGCCGCGCGCGACGAAGCGTTGCTGCACGAGGCGATCAAGCCATACTTCCACGCCTTCGTGCTGGATTCGTCGCATTTTTATTCCGGCATCAACGCGCTCACGCTATGCCATCTGCACCGCCACATCGGCGGACACCTGCCACTGGAGATAGATCTGGCGCAACTCGAGGGCGGCGTGCTCTGGTCGTGCTTGTCGGCGCTGGAGGCGAACGACAAAAGCTATTGGGCGCGTATCACGCTTGCGGAAATCAAGTTGCTCAGTCTCGACAAAGACGAGGTGCTCAAGTTCTATCGTTACGCGCTGGCGATCGTGGACAACGATTGGTTCGCGCTGGATTCGACGCGCCAGCAATTGATGATCTTGCGCGATTTGGAGTTTCGCAGTGAAACCGTTGCGTTGATCCTTGCGGAGATCGAACAGGAGATCGCCAATCTGCAGCGCCCGCTGACGCCGGGCAAAGTTCTACTCTTCAGCGGCCACATGATCGATGCACCGGATCGCGCCACGCCGCGCTTTCCGCCGGAGAAAGAAGCGATGGCGCGCGAGCTGATAGAAGCCAAGCTCAAAGAGTTGGAGGCCGGTGCGGACGATCTCGCCATTTGCGGTGGCGCGTGCGGCGGCGATCTTTTGTTCGCCGAGGCTTGCCTGGCACGCGGTCTGCGCGTGCATCTTTACATTCCGTTTGAAGAGCCCGAGTTCTTGCAGAAGTCGGTGAGTTTTCCCAAAGACGGCGCCAAGTGGCGCGCGCGCTTTGCAGCGGTCAAATCCAACGAACGAACCACTTTGTTCGTCATGCCCGACGAGCTGGGTGAACTCCCCAAGGGCGTGAATGCCTACGAGCGGGTCAACATGTGGCAACTGTTTACCGCGCTTGCATTCGGCGCGGAGCGTGTGCATTTCATCGGCCTGTGGAACGGCGAGGGCGGCGACGGCCCGGGCGGCACCAAACACATGTTGGAGGAGGTCAAACGCAACGCCGGACACGTGCATGTGATCGACGCCAAAGTGTTGGTAGGGGCTGGGTAGCACAACCGGCTAGGCCGGATGGCGTATTGCGGCGTCGCCGGTAAGTCCCAAAATGGAACAGGGACGGGGCCGTGTGCGGTTGGCGCCGTTGCCGAATCACCTGCGGTAGGCGCTACAATCGCGCTGCTGCAACTCAGAGGCGGGACGTGTAGCGGCATGGCAGGCATCTTCATCAGTTATCGGCGCGACGACAGCTCCGGGCACGCCGGACGGCTGTTCGATCACTTGCGTGAGCAATTTCCAGGCGACGAGCGCGCGGCTGGGGTCTTCATGGACGTCGAGGGCATCGCGCCCGGCACGGATTTCGTGCAAGCCATCCATAAGGCCGTGGGCGCGGCCGATGTCGTGCTCGCTGTCATGGGACCGGCATGGATTGACTGCAAGGACGATCGAGGCCAACGCCGCTTGGACGATGCGGACGATTTCGTGCGCATCGAGATCACCAGTGCGCTGCGTCTGAACAAGACCGTGATTCCAATTCTGGTGCGCGAGGCGCGCATGCCGGCCGAGGGCGAGCTGCCGCACGATTTGCAGCGCTTGGCGCGCCGGCAAGCGGTGACGCTGACCGACACCAATTGGGAGTCCGATATCGCGCAGCTCGTGTCCAAGCTGCGCTCACTGCTCGGCGCCGGAGCGAAACCGCCGGTGGCAGGAGTGTGGCAAAGGCTGGCGCAGCCGATCCCGATGGCGCTTGTGTTAGCTCTGCTGGCGGGAGCCTACGTGTGGCGTAGCGTCTTGCGGCCAGGCGCGGACATCGCTTTGACCCAACCGGCACAAAGCAGCGATGTTCGGAAACCTGCGGCCAATGACGGCGAAGCAGGCCGTCAGGTCGAGGTGAGATCTCGGCCCGATGTCCCCACATCCGATGGCGTCTTGCAGGCCAGCGCTGGTGCGATGGACTTCGGCGCGCTACACATGGGTGCGAACGTGGCGCAGGAATTGCGCATCACCAATAGCGGCAACGGCGTAGCCAGATTGTGGCGCATCGGTTTTGCCGGCGAGGCGCAAGATGACTATTCGTTTGAACGCAAATGCCCGGAACAGGAATTAGCGCCCAACGGCCACTGCGACGTGCGCGTGCGGTTTACGCCAAGCGAGCCGGGGCCGCGCCGAGCGATGCTCAGCGTGGAATACCTCGGGCGGACCAGCCCGCTGATCGTCAAATTGTGGGGTGCGGGCACGTCGAAAGGCGATCAGGTCAGCAGCGCAGCGCGCGCGGAATAGAAGACAAGAGGAGCGAAGCGGCGATGGCGAGGATCTTCATTAGCTACCGGCGTGACGACACGGAAATGGTGGCGGGACGGCTCGCCAAGGATTTGCGTGCCTATTTCGGTGAGGAAACGGTGTTCCGCGACAAGGAAAGTATTCCTGTAGGCGCGGATTGGGCGCAGGAGATCAACAGCGCGATCGGGCCTGGTGGCGTGGTGCTGGTGCTGATCGGCGAAGATTGGCTGGAAGGCAAACCCAAAGGTCAGCGCCGCTTAGACGATGCGCAGGATCCGCATCGAAACGAGATTGGCGCGGCGCTGCAGCTGGGCGTGCCGGTGCTGCCGCTTCTGGTGCGCAACATGAAGATGCCGCCGCCGGAGGAGTTGCCCGCCGCGCTGCAGCGGCTGCCAGCGCTCAATGCGATGAAGCTGCGCGACGACGAGTGGGAGGGTTTCGATTTTCCGCGTCTGGCCAAAGTGCTGGAGAAGGCGGGATTCAAACCAAAAGCCGCGACGGGCAGCGCTGAATCTGCTGAGCAAAGACCGACCGGCCGTAAGCCTACCAGCGCTAAAGCGATTTGGGCGATCGTGTTGGCGCTGCTCGGTATGGGAGCGAGTTCCAGTCCGAGCGATGCAGGGTT
Source organism: uncultured Burkholderiales bacterium (assembly GCA_964488915.1). Taxonomy (GTDB): domain Bacteria; phylum Pseudomonadota; class Gammaproteobacteria; order Burkholderiales; family JALYOK01; genus CADEHE01. The sequence goes on along the minus strand of CAZAWU010000013.1, from coordinate 28,996 downwards.
CGGGTTGTTTGTTGCGCTCATGGCCGGGTTGCTTGCGTTCTTCGGATTTCGCGACGCTCGTGCGGGACGCGTGAAGGGCGAGCGCGTGGCCATCGCTGGGATGGTGGCAAGTGGCGTAGCCACACTATTGGCGCTGCTTGCGTTTGGCCGTCAGCCGGCGCCATCGCCCAGTGACCCAGCCGCCGACGCAGCAATGCGCGAGGCGGTTCGCGCGGCCCTGGCGCCTGTACTGACGCCCACTGCGCAGCAAAACGGTGCAGCGCCAGTCACCGTCGCAGCGTCGAACGCGCCGAGCACCGCTGCTGTGGTGGCGCAGCCGCCGCAAACTCCGACAAGTGAATCCGGAGGGCGCGCAACCGTAGCTAACCTAGAGTCGCAGCAGCCTGCGGCGCCTGCGCAGCGCAAGATCGTCTCGAACCCGGGCGCGACACAGCAACCTGGCGAACCGGATCTTCACGTGAATATTTCCGGCACTTGGGTCGATGCGAGCGATGGCACTCGAGTCAGCATGCAGCAAATCGGCGACACGATCGAGGCGAGCGTCGTCGCAGCCAACGGCGGCGTCATGCATGGGGCGGGCGAAATTAGCGGCAGGCAAGTCGACATGCGCTGGGGCAGCGAAGAGGTGACGATTATGACCTCCAAGCTCAAGCTTTCCGCCAACGGCAATGAACTGCGCGGCCCAACTACCTTCGTGGCCACTGGCGTCGGCGACACAACAGTGTTGAGACGAGAGGCGGCAGCCGAATAGGGCGTCATCCCGGCGAAGGCCGGGATCCAGGTCCTTTCGGACGCTCGCTCAGGATTGGGGGCCTGCGCCGGCATGACCGCGGCGCACAAACTGCGTCCGCGGTGCGCTTCGCCCCTAGTAAAGCAGCGCGGACGCTAAGCAGGCAAACCTTGCCGCTTCAAGAAATCGAGCAGCAAACGGCTTACTTGTTCCGGTTGCTCCTGCTGCACCCAATGCCCGGCGCCTTCGACCAAGTGGCAGCCGAGCATGCGCGTGCAGAAGCTGCTTTGCATGCGTTCGAATTCTCCCGGCTTTTGATACGTGCCCCAATCGCTCTTGCCAGAGATGAACAGCGACGGCACGTCGATTGTGCGCCCGGCGAACACTTGCAGCTCTGACACATAGGCGCGGCTGGTGGCGCAACGATACCACTGCAAACCGCCCTGGAAGCCGTTGCGGGTGTATTCGGCGGCGTAGACGCTTAGCTCTGCGTCAGTCAACCATTTGCACGCGGCGATTTCAGCGGGTGAGGGCATTTCGTGTGCGACTGTTTGCGCCATGTCCTCGTGCAGATCCATGATGTAATAGGTCGGCATCTTGGCGAGTTCGTCCGCGCGCCATGCCTCCAGCTTGTACGGTTGGTTCTGTTTCCAGTCCGCGCTCTTGTGGTGGTAGTAGGCGCGCAGAAACGCGTGCACACCTTGCTGACACTTCGTCATGTCGTCGTTGGCGGGGCGAGTCGAGTAGTACCACTGGTAATGTTTGCGCGGGCGCGGTAATGCTGCCATCTCGGCGTGAATGTCCGGCGCGGGCGCTTGTGGTTTCGCCACCGTGTCGAACGGGACGGGAGCCGGCCCGGCAAACGGCGCGCTCATCATCGCCACCGAGCGGAAGATGTCGGGCCGTAGCAGCGTGCACCAGCCAGCTACGAAAGAGCCGGCGTCGTGGCCAAAGACTGCATCGACGTGGCGGTGGCCGAGCACGGCCAGCGTGCCGATGACGTCGCGCACCAGGTTGAGCATGCGGAACGAGCCGAAATCCTCGTCGTAGTTCGCGCTCCAGCCGGTGGTGCGGCCGTAGCCACGCATGTCCGGTGCGAGGACGTGAAACCCCGCCGCGGCAAGTGCGGGCATGATTTTGCGCCAGCTGAAGGCGAGTTCCGGAAATCCATGCAGCAACAGTACGACGGGGCGGTCCGTGCTTTGACCTGCTTCAAGCACGTGAACCTTGAGGCCGTTGCCGTTGTCGACGAAGTGGGAGCGCACGCCTGCGGGGAGGGCGGCGATGTAGTCGGAGGGCATGACAAGCGAGCTTTTTTTGAAAGGAGCGAAAGCCTACCGAAATACTAACTACTGCGCTAGCGCAACGATGCGTGCGCCGCAAAAGCGAAGACCGCCGGTTTGTTGGAGCGTGTCGCTCCGCGGCGGTCTTGGGTTCCCGCTGTTGCGGGGTAGGGGTTAGCTGCGCAGATTGCGGCCCAGACGGCTCAGACCGAATAGACCCATGCCGAGTAAGCCGAGAATACCGGGCTCAGTGACCGGTGTTTCGTTGGCTTCGCCAAAGAAACTTTCTCCAAACACTTGTCCTAACCCTTGGCCAGCGAAACTGACTGGGTTTGTCGCGGCACCCGTAGCTGTATTGACCGTGTACACGGTGTTGCCTGCTACCGCATATAGGACGCCATCGCTGCCTGTAGCGATGCCGAACGTGCTGGATACGCCGAACGCTCCAACCGCCGCGCTATTGGCCAAGTTGCCCAGATCGACTTTGACAAGCTGATTGGTAGTCGAGGCCAAGAAGAAGCTACCCCCATTGAAGGCTAGATCTCCGCCAGACCTAAATCCCATCGAGCCAAGGCTGGTGCCTGCCCCCGTAGCGGGGTTGATGGAGAATAGGCTGGTCGTGCCCGCGCCCGCACCGTAAAGAGTACCGTCCGCGCCAAACACTAAGGCGTTGCCGAGACCAATGCCGTGGTTACCGATGAAGCTTGCTGCACCGGTCGTCTTGTTGATTGAATACAGCCCCGTAAAGGACAACCCGAACAAGTTACCGGTCGGGTCGAAAGCGATGTCAGTGATTGTGGTGCCCATGGCGCCGATCAAGACGACCGCCCCGTTAGCAACGTCGAGCGTGGCTAACGTTCTGCCATCATGGATATGCATGATGGGGGCCGAGAGAGCGCTGGAGCTGCCGATCACCAGTGCCATTGCTGCAACTGTTCTGAGAGTTTTCATGTTTCCCCTTGATGTGTTCAGTGTTTTTTGGCAACGACACTGTCGCGTTCTGCTGATTTTGCGTTAAGCATTGTTCGTGCCTCATCCGGGTGTTATGAAATTACTTTAAATTAATCAATACACTAGAGTTACTCTCTGGCGGAGAAAGAGGCTCGCAGTCCACTGCGTGTAAAAAAAATCGACAAATTCGAAGCGCTGCCAAGATAACCCCTAAGCAACGACATTAGGAGGTGGCGGTAGCGCATCGCCACGACCTGACAACGCCTTGCCCGCAGGTCGCAGTACTAGGGCGCAGGTAGATTTGCGGCGAAGCGCGGATACACTTCGGCGATCTCGGTGCGCACCGCGCCACGAATGAGCGCGAGCGTCGCCGCTTCCGGCACGGTCGTTCTGCCGACGCCGGACGGGCAATCGAAATCGAAGCCGGTGTTGTCGCGCACTTCTTCCAGGGTGTGTTCAGGGTGCACGCTTTCCAGGCGAAAGCGTCGCGTTTGTGCTTGAAAGCGGAACAACGCGAGGGCGGTGAGCAGTGCGTAGGGTCCGCCGCGGCGATAAGTGCGCGTGTCGCTCACGCCGGGTGCGCTGATGAAATCCACACGCGGCACCATGACGCGGCGCGTGTGTTCTTCGCGAAACAAGATGACGCGTGGAATGAGGTAATACAAGTACGCGGAGCCAAACGATCCCGGCCAGCGCACATCCACTTGCGGATAGCTGCCGGTGCCGATCAGATTGATGTTACCTTGCCCATCGATCTGCCCGCCGCCGAGAAAGAACGCATCCAGGCGTCCTTGCGCGGCGAGGTCGAAGATCTCCACTCCGCCGTCGGTGAAGGCGCTATTGCGCGCCGAGTTGAGTACGCTGACGCGCAGCGTGCCGCCGGAGAGTTCGCGCGCCAGCAGCGCGCCGGAGCCGGGGATCGGCGAGGCCGCACCGACGGCGACATGGCGGCAGCCGCGCAGCAGGTGCGCGACGACGGTGATCAACAGTTCACTGGTCGAGTACGGCGCTGCTTCGGTGGAGCCGCTCATGCGTGCGCGTAAAATAGAAGGTGGCTGGACGGACTGTCGCATGGGTCTGCGCGTTGCGCAACGCTCGCTTCGTGGCCTTTCAAAGCGGCGTCGGGTGGCTTGGTACACGCGCCAGTAGCGCGCACTAAATGAGATTGTTAGCCATTTCTGATGTCGTACATCGACATGTATTCAAAATTGCGGTGCTTCGGATGCGGTCTGGCCGTCGCAACGTTAGCGTTATGGTCTGCTGCCGTCCGTGGCGAAGACCCCCAGGCTTTGTGGAGCAAACTCAAAGACGGTGGTCTTTACATCTTGTTGCGCCACGCGCAGACGGACGCTGGCAGCGGTGACCCGCCCGACTTCGATATCAATGACTGCAGGACGCAGCGCAATTTGAGCGAAGCCGGCCGTGCGCAAGCCAAACGCATCGGCAATGCGATGCGCGACCGCGGCGTGCGCGTTCAACGCGTGCGTTCGAGCGAGTTTTGCCGCTGCAAAGAAACGGCGGCGTTGGCGTTCGGCACGGTGAAGCCGTGGCCGGCGCTGAACTCGATTTTTGAAACATCGCGCGAGAACGATGCGCGCGTAGCGGCGCTCAAGCAGCGCTTGGGTGAACCCGTGGCGCGCGAGCGCTCGGCCAACGAGGTGCTGGTCACGCACAATGTCAATATCAGCGCGGCCACCGGCGTCAGCCTGGCGATGGGCGAAATTGTTGTGGTCGCGCCCGACGGCAAGGGCGGCTTCAGCATAGTGGGGCGCTTGACGGCGGCGCAGTTGGACTCCGCGCCGTAACGCCGCAGTTACCTACTGCGCGAACTTTCCGGCGAGAAGCCGTTTGCGCTGCGGGGGCGGCAAATGTTCGATGGCATAGCGCAGCGCAGTGCGCGGCAAGCGTTTGTAGTGTTGCTTGAGAAACGCCATCAATTTACCGCGCGAGCGACGGCCGGCTTCACGTAGCGTCCAGCCCAGCGCTTTGTGAATCAAGTCGTGCTCGTCATCCAACAGCAATTGCGCGACGGCGTAGGCGTCTTTAGTGTCACCCGCGGCAATCCAGGCGTGCGTGCAGACAATGGCGATGCGACGCTCCCAGAGATTGTTCGAACGTGCAAGGCGATACACGCGCTGTCGTGGCCGCCGCCGCAAGTGCTCGCCGACAATGTAGCGCGCCGAAGTATCGACCAAGTCCCAGTTGTTGATGCGATCCGTGTGCCGCAGATAGGTTCGGAGTACGCGCGCGCGTTGTGCGCCATCGCCTGCTTCGTACTGCGCCACGAGAATCTCCAAAGCGGTGAAACGATCTTCATGTACCTGGGAGCGTAGCAGCTTGACGACTTCGGGCTGGGGTAGGTGGCGAAAAAAGCGTGCTACTTTGCGTTGTTCGGGCACGCGGATGCCAAGAAATAGGTCGCCCTCGCCGTACTCGCCTGGAGCGGTTTTGAAGAACCGCGCCATGCTTTGAGCCCGCTTTGCATCTGACAGGAGCCGCAAGCGCGCCTGGACAGCTTCGGCGAGAAGTTCGCTACGATCAAGCAGTTTCGAGTGTCGCTGTGATGCCATTCTGCGCGATTGCAGGCCCGGGGCAGGAAAGGCTATCTTAGCGCCCTCGATGCTGCGCGGAGAGAATTGGTGATGCAAGCAGCCGTGTATGAACGCTACGGCCCGCCTGAGGTGGTGGCTTTGCGCGACGTTGCCAAACCTGTGCCAGCCGGCAATGAAGTTCTGATAAGGGTGTACGCAACGACGGTCACTTCCGGCGACTGGCGCTTGCGCAGTCTCGACATGCCCACGGGCTTCAGCGTGATCGCGCGCCTCATGTTCGGTGTGTTGAAACCACGCCGGACCATCCTCGGGTCAGAACTTGCCGGGCAGGTTGAAGCGGTCGGCGGATCGGTGAGCAAGTTCCAAGTTGGCGATCAAGTGTTCGCGTTTAGCGGTGTAAGCATGGGCGGTCACGCGCAGTACAAGTGCATGCCGGAGGATGGAGCGCTGGCGCTCAAGCCGGCGAATCTGAGCTACGAAGAGGCGGCTGCGCTCTCGTTCGGCGGGACCACAGCTCTAGATTTTTTCCGAAGGGCAGGACTGGCGCGCGGCGAGAGCGTACTTGTCAATGGCGCCTCCGGCGCGGTCGGCAGCGCCGCGGTGCAGCTCGCAAAACATCTCGGCGCGGAAGTAACGGGTGTCTCGAGCACCGCAAATCTGCCATTGGTGCGATCGTTGGGCGCTGATCACGTTATCGACTACAGCACAGAGGATTTCACGCGCAACGGCAAGCGTTACGACCTCATAGTCGATACCGTGGGCACCGCCCCTTTTTCGCGCAGCAAGCGGTCGCTCCAGGAGGGTGGACGGCTGTTACTCGTGGCGGCCGGACTACCTGAAATGCTTCGCGCCCCATGGGCGGCGCTGGTTAGCGGCAAAAAGGTCATCGCCGGTCCGGCGGCCGAGCGCGCCGCCGATCTGCGCTTGCTGGCAGAATTGGCACAGGCGGGAAAATTCAAACCACTCATCGACCGGTGTTATCCACTCGAGGAGATTGTTGCTGCACACCGCTATGTCGATACCGGGCGCAAGCGAGGCAATGTCGCAATCACAGTCGCTTAACGCGCGCGTGCTTCAGCAGTCGGTGGCGGCGCTTGAGCGAACGCTCGGCAAACCCGCTGGAGGCGTCAGACAGAGGCTGGGACGTGCTCCGCGAGCGTGCGCCAAGTCTCGAGAAACGCGGCGAAACCGGTTGCGCTGTGCGCCGTACGCGCGTATTCGGTCAAACGCGCTTCGTCCTCGGCGTAGTGGCCTGCGAAGCCGAGCGGGGCTGCGCCGCGTGGCGCGTGCGCAATCGCGGTAACGTAGGTGGCCGGAATCACTGCGCCCGCCATTTTCTCGTCGTGCAGTAAATTCGTTTCGACTAGCCGCTCGACGCTCACCAGCGTTTGTTGCGCTGCGTGCGCCATCAACATCAGTTCGCGCTGCGTGCCGATGAACACATTACCGAAGCGATCAGCGAGCGGTGCGTGAAATAGCGCGATGTCGGGCGTGATAGCGGCGATGGCGACCAACTCATCGGCGCTGTCGTAGGGGTTCTCGATCAGCTTCCAATCGCCGCGATAGCGCAGCACATCGCTGCCGATTAGACCGCGTAGCGGTAAGAACGGAACGCCTTTTTCTGCCGCCTGCAAACCAGCATAGATGGCCGGACACGTCGCGTCGAGAACGCGGATTCGGCCCTGGCGCACGGCATCGACGAAGCGCGGCGCACCGCCGTACTCACCGAGCGTCACGGCGGAGGTCTCGACCGTGGCTACGCAGCCCGCGCCGATCAGCAAATCGGCTTGCAAGCCGCCGATGGGGACGCACACGAGATGCAGGTTGCGCACTTGCCGCTCGATCAACACTTGTGTGACGGCTATGGCCGCGCCGCTGTGGTCTTTGGGCACAGCGAGCTTGCTGCCGCTGGGAATGAGCGCTCCGAGTTGCTGCACACTGTATTCGGCTATTCGCATAGGGCACCGACCCGTGGTAACTTCACTATCATAACAAGCGCCGTGTAGGAGGATCAGGCTATGCTACTGCTCAAGCCTAATTGTGAATGCTGCAACAAGGACCTCGCCCCAAATTCGCCCGAAGCGATGATCTGCTCGTTCGAGTGCACTTTTTGTGCGGACTGCGCGGCGAACAAGCTGCGCGGGCGTTGCCCGAACTGCGGGGGCGAGCTGGTGCGCCGGCCGATACGGCCAGCCGAAAAGCTGACGAAGTATCCTGCCTCTGCCGAGCGCGTCTACAAGCCGCAAGGTTGCCGCGCATGAAAGCCAGCACGCGCACCCGCGTCAAGCGCTTGCCCAAGCGCGGACACTACGACGCCGAAACGATCTATAAGATTCTCGATGCGGGCTTCATCTGCCACGTCGGCTATGTGATCGAGGGCCAGCCATACGTCACACCGACTTCATATTGGCGGCGCGGCGACCATGTCTACTGGCATGGTTCACACGCCAGTCGCATGCTAAAGCAGGTGGCCGGCGCACCAGTGTGTTTGACCGTAACCCACGTTGATGGCTTGGTGTTGGCGCGCTCCGGATTTCATTCGTCCATCAACTACCGCAGCGCGATGTTGTTTGGCACAGCGCGCACAGTCGATGAGGAACAGGACAAGCTGCAGGCGCTGCAAGATTTCGCCGAACACCTCTATCCGGGCCGCTGGCGCGAGTTGCGCGCACCGACGCGCAAAGAATTGCGAGCGACGACTGTGGTAACCATGCAAATCGACGAAGCCTCCGCCAAGATTCGCACCGGTCCGCCAATCGACGATGATGACGACTACGCCTTGCCGATTTGGGCAGGTGTCGTGCCGCTTGCCCTTACGCGCGGTAAGCCCCAAGACGATGGCCGGCTCGCGGCCGGTGTTACGCTGCCCAGATATTTGAAAAGTTAGGAACTGCCGATGCTACTGAAGGCCACCCTCGAACAAGCGCGCGCCGTGCCCATTCCACCGGGCCGCCGCTCGGCGCAAATCATGGGGCACGGTTCTATGGAACTGCGCTTTTACGCCCCGCGCGGCAAAGACGAACAAACGCCGCACGATCGCGACGAGCTGTACATCGTCGCAAAGGGCAGCGGTAAGTTTTTCTGTGCCGGTGAGCGTACCTCGTGTGCGCCAGGCGACGTGTTGTTCGCCGCGGCAGGGGACGAGCACCGCTTTGAAGAATTTAGCGACGATTTCGAAGTGTGGGTGGTCTTTTATGGGCCTACGGGTGGCGAAAGGCCGCCCATTTAGGCGCCGCAGCGAATCTCGCTTTCATATCGAGCGTTTCAACGAGCTGTGGTCCAATTCGCCCACTAGCACCAGCGCACGCATGTATTGACCAAGATCAACTCCCGGTAGGCTGGCCGTTGCACCATCCGATCTGCATGAACATCACTTTTCTCGGGGCGGCGCAAGAAGTTACGGGTTCCTGCTTTCTGGTCGAGGGCGCTGGCGCGCGTTTTTTGGTCGATTGCGGCATGTTCCAAGGCCGCGATGCGCAGCGCAAGAATTTCCAAGCGCCGAAAGTCGATCCGGCCACGATCGATTTCGTTTTGTTGAGCCACGCTCACATTGACCACTGCGGGTTGCTGCCGCGCTTTTGCGCGCAAGGCTTTACCGGGCCGATCTATGCGACGAGCGCAACCGCCGACCTTGCGGAGATCATGCTCGCCGACAGCGCGCACATTCAGCAGACCGAAGCCTCCTGGTCAATGCGCCACCCGAGTCGTGCGCGGGCGCCGCGCTCGGAGCCTCTTTATACCCTCCTTCAGGCGCACGCTTGCGCGACGCAAATGCGCGGCAGCGGTTATCGCCAGGAGTTTCGCCCGCATGCCAACGTACGCTGCCGTTTCCAAGATGCAGGGCACATCCTGGGTGCGGCGATCATCGAGGTATGGCTGGATGAGGGGCGCAAGAGCAAGAAGGTGGTCTTCTCTGGCGATTTAGGCCAGCCAGGGCGCCCCGTCGTGAACGATCCCACGCCGATCGAGGAGGCGGACATTCTGCTAGTCGAGTCGACCTACGGCAATCGCTTGCATCGCGGCTTTGGCGCGACCGTCGAAGAGTTGGTCACGGTGTTGCAGAACACTCTGCTGGGGCGCACAGGCAACGTTATCGTACCGGCGTTTGCGCTGGGGCGCACCCAAGAGCTGCTGTTTCTGTTGTTCGATTTGGTCAAGCGAGAACGGTTAGCCGACCTTAACGTGTTCGTCGACTCGCCGCTTGCTTCGAAGACCACGGCGGTGACACTCAAGCACGCGGCCAGTCTCGACGCCGAAGCGAAAGCCATACTAGAAGCGCAGACGCGCGGCACGCCTCGGCTGCCGATTCGGCTCGCGTTCACGGAAACGGTGGAAGATTCCATGGCGCTGAATCAAATCCACTCCGGCGCCATCGTGATCGCCGCTAGCGGCATGTGCGATGCGGGACGCATTCGACATCACTTGCGGCACAACTTGCATCGTTCGGAGTGTGCCGTACTAATCGCAGGGTTTCAAGCTGAAGGAACGCTCGGCAGGAAACTTGTTGATGGGGCGGACTTCGTCGATCTCTTCGGCGAACAGATACCGGTGCGGGCGAGTATTCATACTTTGGGCGGGCTGTCTGCTCACGCCGATCGTGATGCCCTCATCGATTGGCTCGGACATTTTCGCCGCCCTCCCACGCACACTTTCGTCGTTCACGGTGAAAGTGCGACGGCGCAAAGTTTCGCGGAGCTGGTGCGCAAGACAATGCGTTGGAACGTGTCGGTGCCCGCAGGCGGCAGCGTGACGGTTTAGTGTGTGGGCGATGGGTTCGAATGAGGACATCGCCGACCTGGTATGGCGCAACAAGTACCGCCAACGCAATGCCGAGGGTGTTTGGGACGAGTCCATCTCTGACACCTGGCGCCGTGTTGCGCACGCGCTCGCCAAGGAGGAGACAAACGCGCCGCGCTGGGAGCGGGGCTTTCTCGATATCTTGCAGGATTTTCGTTTTCTTCCTGGTGGACGCATTCTCGCGGGGGCGGGCACCGGCAGACCCGTTACGCTGTTCAACTGTTTCGTCATGGATGCGCCGAGCGATGATCTGCGCAGCCTCTTTCGCACGCTCGGAGAGGGGGCGCTGACCATGCAAGCAGGCGGCGGCGTGGGCTACGACTTTTCCGGGTTGCATCCTAGCGGTGCAAGCTTGGCGCGAGGCAGCGCGCCGGGGCCGCTGGCGTTCTTGCATGTGTGGCAGAGCGTGTGCGCTGCGCTGACGGCGAGCGCCGAACGCCGTGGCGCAATGATGGCGACGCTGCGCTGCGATCATCCCGATATCGAAGCTTTCGTGAACGCCAAACGCGATCCGGACGCCCTGCGGCACTTCAACTTGTCCGTGCTGGTGACGGACGAGTTCATGCAGGCTGTAGAGCAGGATCGCTCCTGGGCGTTGCGTTTCCGCGAGGGCGAGGTGGCAGCAAGCGTCGCGCGGCCGGCGCGCGCGCTATGGGAGCAGATCGTGCGCGCAGCCTATGACAGCGCGGAACCCGGCATCATCTTCGTCGATCGCGTCAACGCTTGGAACAATCTTGGCTACGTGGAGACCATTTCCGCGACTAACCCCTGCGGCGAAGTGCCGCTGCCGCCGTACGGCGCGTGCGACTTGGGTTCGATCAACTTGCCCCAGTTTGTGCGTGCGCCGTTCACCGAGCGCGCGTACCTCGATACGGCGGCGATCGAGCAGTGCGTGCAAACCGCTGTGCGCCTGCTCGACAACGTCTACGATGTGTCGGACTTTCCTTTGCCGCAACAAGCGGAGGTCGCCCGGCGTTCGCGCCGGCTCGGCATCGGTGTGACCGGGCTGGCCGACGCGCTTGCCATGCTAGGACTGCGCTACGACGGCGCGGCGGCGCGCACGCTGGCATCGCAGACCATGGCAGCGATTTGCGCCAACGCCTATCAAGCATCGGTCGCGCTCGCACGGGAGAAGGGCAGCTTCCCGGCGTTCGTGGCCGAAGCTTTCACGGCGCGTCCGTTCATACGGCAATTGACGCCGGAGCTGCGCGCGGACATCGGTCGCTACGGGCTGCGCAACAGCCACTTGCTCGCCATCGCGCCGGCGGGTTCGATCAGTTTGCTGGCGGGCAACGTGTCGAGCGGGTTGGAGCCGATCTTTGCCGCGCGCTACGCCCGCAGCATCCGGGCCGGCGGCACGCAGACGACGCTAGAGGTGGAGGACTACGCTTGCCGTGAATTCAGGGTAAGCCACCCAGGGCAAACTTTTCCGCAGTCGATCGTCACGCTCGAGCAGGTTTCCGCGCAGACACAGCTTGAGATGCAAGCCGCGCTTCAGCGGCATGTGGATAACGCCGTTTCCAAGACTGTTAGCGTACCTAAGCAAACGACGTTCGAGGCGTTTGCAGACTTATATCGGCGTGCCTATGAACTGGGGCTGAAAGGCTGCACGCTGTTTCGGCCGAATCAGGTGCGCGGGCAAGTGTTGAGCGTCTTGGGTTGTACCAGCGCCGCTGCAGAGGTCTGCGCATCCGAGGGATAACGGCGCCGCCGTTGACATAGATCAAGGGACAAGGCGCGCGCGCTCACTAGGATAGGGCAGTCTGACTCCCGAAGGGGGATGTTATGTTTAAGCGCGTACTGGTTCCAACGGATGGTTCTGAGTTGTCGATGAACGCGGTCAAGGCGGCGGCGCAGCTCGCCAAGAGCTTGAACGCGAATCTGGTCGCGGTGCACGTCATGCCGATCTTCGCCGCCATGGTCTATCCCGAAGCGGTTATGTACAGTGCGCTCACACAAGAAGAGTTCAATAAGGAGACCGAGGAAGAAGCTTCCAAGGCCTTGGCGGCGGCAGGCGAAGAAGCGCGGCGCGCGGGCGTTGCCTGCGAAGCGATGAAGAACCGCTTCGATCAGCCCTATATGGGCATTCTCGATGCGGCGCAGCGCGCGGGATGCGATGTGATCGTGATGGCCTCGCACGGAAGGCGCGGCGTGAAAGCTTTAGTGCTCGGCAGCGAAACGCACAAACTGCTTACGCACAGCAAGATTCCCGTGCTGGTCTATCGCTAACCTCCCTTCCATGGCCGCGGTCGATTCCAGCGTAAGCCAGACTATCGCCTGTCCGCACTGCGACGCGGTCAATCGCGTACTGCTCACGCGCGCGCCGGAAGAGGCGCGTTGCGGCAAGTGTAAGCAAGCCTTGTTCGCCGGTAAGCCGGTTGCACTCACTCGAGAGAACTTTGCGGCCCACATCGAGCGCAGCGCTATACCTGTGCTGATCGACCTATGGGCGGCGTGGTGCGCGCCTTGCCGCATGATGGCGCCGGTGCTCGATCGCGCGGCGGCGTCGCTGGAGCCGAGACTGCGCGTGGCGAAGCTCAATACTGAAGCCGAACCCGAACTCGCCGCGCAGTTCGGTGTGCGGGGTATCCCTGCGTTTGTCGTGATGAAAGCAGGCCGCGAGATCGCGCGGCGCGTCGGCGCAATGGACTACGGCGAGTTCATGCGCTGGGCGAGCAGCGTCGCGTGACGCCCTACTAGGGAAAGTACCTCCTGCACAGTGACTGTGGTAGCTATTTATAAATAGATAGTGGGACTAGTAGTCTAGTGTGACATGAGTACAGGTGCCGTCATATGGCTCAACAAGCTCTGCGTCGCGCCACCGAGCACGAGTTCGCGCAAGCGTGAATGACCGTAGGCGCCCATGACCACGAGATCCGCGCCGTAGTCGGACAGGCGCGCCAGCAACGCGTCGCCTACGCCGATATCCCCGGCAAAAGTCTCGCTCGCTTCGACGCGCACGCCATGATGCGCTAAGTAGGCGGCCAGATCGGTGCTAAGCGCCGTCTCACTGCGCTCGCCCGGTTTGGTGCGCACGCTCAGAGCATAGGCCTCGCGCGCGCGGGTGAGCAGCGGCAGCGCGTCGCGCACCGCGCGTGCAGCTTCGCGGCCACCGTCCCAGGCGATCAGGATGCGCTCGCCGATCGATGCGAACGTGTCGGTATAGAAAGGCAGCACCAGAACAGGGGCGCCCGCAGCTAGGGCGAGGTGCTGAGCGAACACGGCGCTCACGCCGGTGGCAGACTCGTCCGGATCGCCCTGGCCAATCACGGCGAGATCGCAGTAGCACGTCTGCGTGGCGACATTCTTCACTGCATCGCCGAACGCTTGGCGGATCTCGCGCTTAGCGATGCCGGCGCGCGCGGCGCGCTGCTCGAATAGCGCGGCTACGCGCGCAAATTGGGGTGGCACCAATCCCATGCGCTCGAGCAGGGTGTCGGCACCCTGCGCTTCCGCGAGCCCTTCGCGGCTATCAATGGCGTACAAGCCGATCAGATGCGCTTCAAAGCGTTGTGCTATGGCGCAGGCCACATCGATGCGCGCCGCGCAGTGTCTGCTGTGATCCAGGTGCACCAGGATGCTGCGATACATGGTTTCGCCCTCGCTCATCGGGAAATGACAGCAACATAGCCTCGCGCGCCGCCCGGCGATATGATTTAAGTCAAACTCCCCGCTTTGTGCCGCCACTAGACTCGACCATTCCAAACAAGCAACAAGAAGCGCATGTCCACGCACGCCGCGCCCGCGAGCCTCGCCGGCGCAGCCGCCAAACCGGAGGCCGTGTTTCGCCTACGTGATGTATGCAAGATCTATCGCATGGGCGAAACCGAAGTGCAGGCGCTGCGCGGCGTCGATCTGGATTTCTTCCCGGGGGAGTTTGTCGTACTGCTCGGGCCGTCGGGCAGCGGCAAGTCGACGCTGCTCAATATCATTGGCGGCTTGGATGTGCCGACCGGCGGCACTGTGCACTACCTCGACCATGATCTGACCGCCGCGTCGGAAGAGGCTCTAACGCGCTTTCGCCGCGAGCACGTTGGCTTCGTGTTTCAGTTCTACAACCTCATCCCAAGCCTGACCGCATTGGAAAACGTCGCCTTGGTCACGGAACTGGCGGCGCAGCCGATGGCGCCGGAAGAAGCGCTGCGCTTGGTTGACTTGAGCGAGCGGCGCAACCACTTTCCCTCCCAGCTCTCCGGCGGCGAGCAACAACGTGTGGCCATCGCACGCGCTATCGCCAAGCGGCCGGATGTGCTGCTGTGCGACGAACCCACCGGCGCGCTCGACTATACGACTGGCAAAGTCGTGCTGGAGGCGATCGCACGCATCAACCGCGAGTTGGGCACGACCACCGCGGTGATCACGCACAACGTCGCTATCGCCAACATCGCCGACCGTGTCATGCGCATGGCCGACGGGCGCATCGTGTCGGTGGAGGCGAATGCGAAAAAGTTGGGCGCTTCGGAGATCGCCTGGTGAACATGCTCGACCGCAAGCTGCTGCGCGATCTGTGGCAACTGCGCGGTCAAGTGATCAGCATCGCGCTGGTGGTGGCGAGCGGTATCGCCGCGTTCGTCGCGTCTCTGTCCACGTACGACTCGCTGCGTTGGTTGCAGCAGTCCTACTACGATTCCGCGCGCTTCGCGCACGTGTTCGCCCAGTTGCGGCGCGCGCCGGCCAGCCTGCAAGCACGCTTGCTGGAGATTCCCGGTGTGGCCGAGGCAGAAACGAGCATCAGCTTCGACGTCATGCTCGATTTGCCGGGGGCTGTCGAGCCGGTGGTGGGGCGCATGGTGGCGCTGCCGGAGCGCGGTGTACCGCGCCTCAACCGGCTTGCATTGCGTGCGGGCAATTGGGTCGAAACGCGCGACTCAAACCAAGTGCTGGTGAGCGAAGCGTTCGCCAACGCGCGCAAGCTCAAGCCGGGCGATCAACTCGACGCAGTGCTCAACGGCAAGCGTGAACGCCTGCACATAGTGGGCATTGCGCTCTCGCCCGAGTACATCTTTACGCACGGCCCGGGCGGCGGGGCGGAGGGCACTTTCGGCGTGTTGTGGATCGGGCGTCAGCGCCTGGCGAGCGCGTTCAATATGGAAGGCGCTTTCAATCGCATCGCGCTGCGCTTGAGCCGCGGCGCATCGGAAGCGGTGGTCATCCACGCGCTGGATCGCCTGCTCGAACCGTACGGCTCCACCGGTGCGCATGGCCGCGACGAGCAGATCTCGCATCAAGCGCTCACGCAGGAAATCAACGAGCAGAAAGTGTTTGGCACGGTGCTGCCGAGCGTTTTTCTGGGCGTCGCGGTGTTCTTGCTCAATGTGGTGCTGTCGCGCCAAATCGGGGTGCAGCGCAACCAAATCGCTGCGCTCAAAGCACTGGGCCGCCCGAACTGGCAGATCGGCTCGCACTACCTCAAGTTTGTGCTGATTACCGTGGCGATCGGCATCGTGATCGGTGTGGCGGCGGGCGCCTACTTGGGGCGGCTGCTTACCGAACTCTACGCGCAGTTCTTCCGTTTTCCTCAGTTCACTTATCGCATGCAACTCTGGATTCCATTGGTTGCCTCAGCGCTCTCACTGGTGGCAGCGGCGGCGGGGGCGCTGCACGCGCTGCTGCGTGTCGTGCGTTTACCGGCTGCCGAAGCCATGCGTCCGCCGAGTCCGCCGAGCTTTCGCGCGACACTGATGGAACGGCTGGGCTTCGAGCGTTTTTATTCGCCGCGCGCGCGCATGGTGGTGCGCGACATCGAGCGGCGCCCGGCGCGCGCAGTGCTCACCGTGTTCGGCATTGCCTGCGCCATCGCCATTCTTATTTCCGGCACTTGGTGGGGAGATGCCATCGACTACATGCTCGAAGTCGAACTGCGTCTGCGCGAGCGCCAGGATGTGAGTCTGGTGATGGCTGAGGCGACTTCCAGCAGTGGCTTCTACGATCTGTCGCACTTGCCGGGCGTGCTGCGCGCCGAAGCCGATCGCTTCGCAGCAGTGCGCCTGCGTAACGGTCAGTACAGCTATCGTACCTCCATCACGGGACTGAGCGCCGATAGCCAAATGCGCCAGTTGCTCGACCGGAAGCTGCGCTCGGTGCCGCTGCCGGACGAGGGCCTGGTGCTGAACGCGCGTCTCGCCCGGCGCTTGGGCTTGCGCCTCGGCGACCCGGTGCTGGTGGAGATGCTTCAGGGCGCGCGCACCAAGCGCTCGGTGCCGGTGACCGGTCTGGTCGAAGAAATGATGCAGATGCAAGCGTACATGGAGCGCGGGGCGCTCAATCGGCTGCTGGGCGAAGGCGATGCCATCTCGGGTGTGCGCATTGCGCTCGACGGCGGCGCGCGCTTGGCATTTTTCCAGGCGATGAAGAATACCCCGCGCGCAGCCGCTGTCGTGGAGTTGGATCCGATCATCCGCAACTTCCGCGAAACGTCGGCGCGCAACATCCTGGTGTTCACTTCGATACTGACGGTGCTGGCGGGCACTATCGCGGTGGGGGTGGTGTACAACCAGTCGCGCATCGCCCTGGCGGAACGAGCCTGGGAGTTGGCGAGTTTGCGCGTGCTCGGTTTTACCCGCTCGGAGGTCTCACGCCTGCTGCTAGCGGAATTCGCACTGGAACTGCTGCTGGCACTGCCGTTGGGTTGGCTGTCGGGATACTGGCTATCCTTCGGTATCGTGAAGCTGATCGAGCACGAAACCTTCGAGATACCGTTGGTCATCACGGCGCACACTTATGCCTATGCCAGCCTCGTCGTGATTCTGGCGGGGGTGGCCAGCGCATTGCTGGTGCGCCGCCGCATCGACCGGCTCGACTTGGTCGGCGTGCTGAAGGCGAGAGAATGATGAGAGCCAAGCACTGGCTGGCTGGGGCGGCGGCCTTGATCGCAATTGTAGCAGCCTTCGTCTGGGCCTTCTTGCCGCAGCCGATTCCGGTGGACGTGGCGGCAGTCACGCGTGGGGCGTTCGAGCAGTCGATCGACGAGGACGGTAAGACGCGTGTGCGCGAGCGCTACGTCGTGTCCGCGCCGCTTACGGGCGAGTTGGCGCGCGTCGAAATTCACGCCGGCGATGATGTGAAGAAAGATCAAGTCATCGCCGTGCTCTTTCCCAGTGCACCCGCGCTGCTCGACGCCCGAACGCAGCGCGAGCTAGAGGAGCGCGTCGGCAGCGCGGAGGCGAACCTCGCGCGCAGCGGCAGCGCGCTCGCGCGGGCGCGAGCCGCTCTCGATCAGGCACACGCGGATTCGCGGCGCACGCAGCAGTTGGCGCAGCAGGGCTTCGTTGCACAAGCAAACCGCGAGCAAGCGCAACTCGCCGTGCAACTGCGCGGGCGGGAGGCGCAAGCGGCGCAGTTCGAGCGCGACGCCGCCAGCCACCAGCTCGACCAAGCACGTGCGGCACTCACGCGGGCGCGTGCTTTTGGCCGCAGCAAGAGCGCAAACGACGCGGCGTTCGAGGTTCGTGCCCCGGTGTCAGGCCGCGTGCTGCGCGTGGCGCAGGAGAACGAAGGCGTGATCGGCATCGGCGCGACCATCATGGAGCTGGCCGACCCTACCGATCTAGAAGTGGTGGTGGACGTGCTCTCGACCGACGCTGTCCAGATCCGGCCTGCGGCGATGGTTCATCTGGAAGCGGGCGTGGGTGTGCATTTGCAGGGGCGGGTGCGGTTGGTGGAACCGAGCGCTTTTACCAAGATCTCAGCCTTGGGTGTGGAAGAGCAACGCGTAAACGTCATCATCGACTTGAGCAGCGGAGCGGAGCGGCTAGCGCGGCTAGGCGACGGCTACCGGGTGGATGCGCGCATCGTCGTCGCCAGCGCCCGCGACGCGCTCAAAGTGCCGGTCGGTGCACTGTTTCGTGAGGACGGGCGTTGGATGGTTTACACCGTCGCCGATGGGCGTGCGCGCAGGCGTGACATCAAGCTGGGGCCGCGCAATGCCGTGGAAGCGGTGGTCGAAGACAACCTTAAGGCGGGCGAGTTGGTTGCGCTCTACCCAAGCGACAGTGTGCGCGAAGGGGTTCGCGTGGAGGTGCGGGCGACAGGCAAGAACTGAATTCATTGATTTGCATCAAACACAAACGAGCCCAATAAGCTTAAGTTAATGGATGGAGACACGCTCGATATCATGAACAGCCCATTGCAAATTACATTACGTGACGCGCCCCGCTCGGAAGCGCTGGAGAACCGCATTCGCGAACAAGCGGTGAAACTGGAGCGCTTCTTCGCCGACATCATGAATTGCCGCGTCAGCGTCAGCCGCGCGCGCAGCGGCAAAGACGCCGGCTCGCAAAGCGGGCTCTATACGGTGCGCGTCGATTTGCATGTGCCGGGCGAAGAAATCGTCACCGTCGGCAACAACGAAGACGCGCTGGCGGCCGTACGCGAAGCCTTCACTCATGCGTCGCGCCAATTGCAACAGCATGCCCAGCGCCTGCGCGGACACGATCGCCATGTGAGCGCCGCTTAATGGGGCGTGCCGGTTCACAACGCTGAAGTCGCCGCGGTCTTTGACGAGATCGCGGACTTGCTCGAAATTCAAGGCGCCAACGCCTTGCGCATCCGCGCCTGCCGTAACGCCGCGCGCAATATCGGCGATCTGCTCTCTAATCTCAACATGTTGCGCGCCAAGGGCAAGGCATTCGACGATCTTCCCGGCATGGCCGCCGATCTTGCCGCCTCCACGGGGAGCATTCAGCAGATACGTTGTTTCGGCGCGAACATTGAACAGAACATACTCACTGCGGTAGCTAAGCTGAAGTCAGAACCGGAGGGATTCTTGCTAATAAGGACGGCCTAGTATTCGGAAAACATCACCGCGATGCCAGTTCGTGCGCTACGCAAAGAACGCCGCGCGGGCTAGAAAAAGGGATTGCCTCGCGCGGGCGTGTTCAGTACTTCTAGTACTGCGACCCAGAAGTTTCGATACATGAAAGCGCGTCTTCGCCCCGATGGCGGTGTTGCAAATCCTCGCAATACCGAAGGGTATTGCTGCGGTTTGCGCCTTGCCCTCGAGTCGAATCCGTCACTTTCGTTTTGTATCGTAACCTCTGGGTCGCAGTACTAGTGTCTTGGACGATCAACGTCCGCTTGCACCAGCCCCAGCTCCGGCGCCGGCTCCTGCGCCGCCCCCGGCACCAGCACCAGCCCCGCCGCCCGCACCGGCTCCTCCAGCGCCGCCTCCGCCGCTCGCGCCAGCCCCTCCGCCACCAGGCGACCCGCCCGGGCCACCTTTCCCGCGCGAAGCTGGCGTGGACAACGTCTTGGTTCGCGTTTTGGCGCGAGCGTCCATTCTGCTTCGATGCCTCTCCAGGAAGCGCTCGCGCTCTCTCTCGGTCTTCAGTTTGGCAAGTTGTTCGCGGTAGCGATTGCGTTCACGTTCCGTCATCAGTTCTTCGCCGTAGATGCGATCGCGATCTTGTAGTTGATCGCGAGAACGCAGCTGGTCTTGATCTAGAGTTTTGAGCTGATCTTGAGTCTTGGTTTGGTCCTGAGTTTTAAGTTGATCGCGGTCGCGATCCCGATCTTGATCAGCTGCCAGCGCGCTGAATGATGAAACAGAGAATAGACCTGCGATGCAACTTGCGATAAGGGAACGTCGTAACACGGTTAACTCCTAATGGAATGAATAAGAATGCGCTCACCACGATAGTGCGTGGCTCGCTAAAGATCGGCGCGCTAACTGCGCCCGAGGATGGATCTAGCGTGAGGGCGGAGCGCGGGCAGTGGGATCGACTCCCGCGCTCTTTGTGAGGCTCGGAAAGTTGTGTGCGTAGCAGGCGCGGGGCGAATCCACCCGCTCCGGAATCCGAGCCACCGGGATGTAGTCGTCGGCCGATGCCGAGGTCGCGAGAATCCATTCACGCCAGTGCAAGTCCCCGACCCCGATGGCCACCGATTCGTGGGGAAGCCCTGTGTTGAACTGCACCTCGAACCGACCATACGGCGCGGCGCCGTGCAGATGCACGTGCAGGTCCGCGCTCGTCGATCCGTTCGCATGCGCGTGCAGCAGCGGCAGTACGCCCTGCAATGCGCTGACAAGGACAATCCATGCAATCCGAAGCATCGTCCCACTCTACTGCAAGCGCGCGGGATAGGATTGATGCAGATCAAGTATCGTGCTAGCACATTTGCAGCGGACTCGAAGAGCGCCCGCTTAGGTCACGCACTTGCACCTAAGCGGGCGCGGCTGTCGCGGTTTACGCGAACGTGTCCCCCATCAGAGCGCTGAACCACTTCAGCATGTCTTCGAAGTCATCCTGCGTGCCCGTTCCGGCTTCACCGACGGCGCCGGGGACAGGCTTCATGGTCTTGGTGGCGGAGTCATAAGCGAAAACGGCGGTGAGCCAAGATGCTTCGCGCATGGTGATGGTCGAATAGCACGCTGAATTGGTCGATGGCGCGGGATCGATCGTGCGGCCGGCAAACAAGTTCGCGATGGCGTCGGCGCAAACTTTAGCTTCTTGATTTGCGATATGGCCCGCTTTCGGTTGCGTCGTCGCGCTCGAATCGCCGATGACATGAATACCTGGCGCTGCGGTCGATTCGTAGCTCAGCACGTTGACACCGGCCCAGCGCCCCGCGGAGTTGTTCAGACCGCTCGCAGCGATAATGGCGCCGGCGCGGTGCGGCGGAATAGCGTTGATGAGTTGCGCGTTCACATTGCCGATGTTGGTGCGCACGATTCCCGCGGTCGCGTCGATGGACAGCACCTCGACGTTGTTGCGATACTCCAGCACGCCGGCGTGGGTAAAGTTGAACGCGTTGCTGAAAGTCGCTTGCTCGGCTTGAATGCCCGGATTGGCGTCCAGTACGATGATGCGCGAGCCTGGTTTGTTCTTCTTCAGGTAATCGGCGAAGATACAAGCGCGCTCGTAGGGCCCCGGTGGGCAGCGGTAGGGGGCTTTGGGAATCGTGAGTACCACGACGCCGCCGGCTGGCAGCGCGCGCAGCCGATCGCGTAGGGTGAGCGTTTGCGAGCCCGCCTTCCATGCATGCGGAACGAGGTTCTGGGCCGCGGCGCTTTCCAAGCCGGGGATGACATCGAACTCGACACCGGGCGCGAGCACGATACGATCGGCGCTCAGGGTCGAACCGTTCGCGAGCCGAACGGACTTCTTGACCGGATCGAGGCCCAGCACGTCGCTTTGAACGAACTTCACTGCGTACTTGTTCTGCAGGGCGGCATAGTTGAATTGCAGCGAACCGAGGGAGCGCTGCCCGGTGACGACGAGGTTACTTAGGATGCAGGAGGTGTAGGTGGCGCTGCGGTCGATCAGGGTGATATCGAGTTGGTCGCCCCACATGCGCAAGTACTTCGCCGCTGTAGCGCCCGCCATGCCGCCGCCGATCACAATGACTCGGCCCTTCGGTGAACTCGGCGCAGCGTATGCGGTCGCGGCGGTGCTCGTGCGCGTCTTGCCGTCGTCGGCGTAAGCGGTCCATCCGAGCGCACCAGCGGTGACTGCCATCCATTCGAGAAACTGTCTGCGGGTAGTCATGTGCCCCCCTATCGCGTACGCGGTTGCTTGGAGAAGAAGTCGGCGATCGCTCGCAACTGCTGATCGGTGTAGCCGCGCGCATGCAGCGTCATGATCCCCGATTCCTCCTTGCCGGAGCGGAACTCCAGCAGCTCTTCATAGATCTCGCTGGCAGACTCGCCTGCCAGGCGGTCGAAACCTCCCACGGGATTGCCGTTGGTGCCGTGGCACTGAAAACAATTCGACGCGAGTAGCCGTCCCGGTTGCGGCTCCGCTGCCAAGACCCCGCAGGTCGCGGCAAGCGAAAGTGCGGCTGCGATGGCAGCCGAGTAGGTAGTGCGATTCATCATTAAGCGCTCCGTATGAATGGGTACTTCGGCGCCTTGGGGGCGCCGGCCTGGTCGAAGCAAGCTGGGGAGGAGTTCTGTTTCTTGGCTTCGTGTCGTTGGGTGCTCAATTCCTGTTACCAACGTGGGAATCAATCCCACAGGCAATTTTGGTGGCGTGAGGTCTAGAGAGTTTGATCTAGATCAAATGAATCAGAGAGGGAACAATCCAGTGACTGCTCAGCCGTTACTCTGGCGGCGCTTCTCGCTTTTGAACGCGCAGCGTGCCAAGCCAGGCGCAATCGATCTCGCTGCAACGGAAGCGTTGCAGGGGGACCAATAAGCTGAACACGCGGTCGATGAAGCGACGCGGCAGGCGCACCAGCGGCGCGCCGCAGCGCGGGCACTTTTGATCGCTAGTGGAAGAGTAAGCCGCCTCTGCGTGCATGCTTAGACGTCGATCACGCAGCGCGCGAGCCAGCCTTGTACGGTTTGCTCCACTTTGAGCATGGTCAAGGTGGCGCCTTTGACTTCCACGCCACGCTCCATGCCAGCGGACCAGGGCACGCCGGTCGCCTCGGCGTGCCAGTGCGCATTCGCGCGCCGCAGCGATACTTCGCTAAAGATCAGCGCTCGGACGCGCGCCTCGCTCAGCAGTCGGTTGAGCCAAGTCACCAGTGCGAATTCCAAATCAGCCTCTTCGAACTCAAACACAACTGTGCGCTGAGGCGCTCCCTCCGCCGACGGCGCCATGACCGCGAACATGGCGCGCGCGGCGTTCTCGAACGCGGCTTCAACCGTACTGCCGCGGCCGATGATGCCGACGTCGGCATCGTGCTCGAAGAACTCGAACGCCGCGGCGCTTTCATGCGCCTGCTGCATGCAGCCGGAGCCCCGTGTCACGCTCGCAGTTTGTCGCGTACCCGTTCGAGCTTGGAGCGGACCTCACCTGCAAGCGCGACGATTTCGGCTTTGTCGACGAGTTTCAGTACCGCGACCGGATCCATGAAAGCGACGGTGATTTTGCCGTTTGCTTCCTCGCGCACGACCACATTGCAGGGCAACAGCAGGCCGATATCCGGATCCGCTTGGATGGCGCGGTGCGCCAGCGGCGGATTGCAAGCGCCCAGGATGCGGTACGGGCGAGTGTCGACGTTGAGCTTCGCTTTCATGGTTGCTTGCACATCGATATCGGTGAGCACGCCGAAGCCTTCTTCCTTGAGCGCTTCGGTGACTTTCGTGACGGCCGTGGCAAAGGGCACGGTTAGGGTGGTATCGAAACCATACATGACTAGCTCCTCATGTTAAAAAAAGAGTTGTGCTTAACCTTTGATGCAGACTTTCGGTCGTAAGAACGCCACGCGCCGCGCCAAGCCCGCCATCTCGGTGGATTCGGCGACTAGATCGACGTCCTTGTACGCCAGCGGCGCCTCTTCGGCCGCGCCGCGCATCGACTTGGTGCGGATCAAGATGCCTTGGTGGCGCAGTTCGTCGATCAGCTCGCGCCCGCGCCAGCGCTTGAGCGCCGCGGCGCGGCTCATCGCGCGTCCAGCGCCGTGGCTCGCGGACGCGTAGGCATGGTTGCGCTTGGCTTCGTTGCCGGCCAGCACGTAGGAGCCGGTACCCATGCTGCCGCCGATGATGACCGGCTGCCCGACCGTGCGATAGCGCGCCGGCAGCGCGCTATGACCGGGACCGAACGCGCGTGTTGCGCCCTTACGATGCACGTAGAGCGTGCGCAGCGTAGCGTCGACCTCGTGTTGTTCAACCTTGCAGGTATTGTGCGAGACGTCGAACAGCGTTTCCAGCGTCGCACCGGGGAACACCTCAGCGACCGCG
Organism: uncultured Burkholderiales bacterium; assembly: GCA_964488915.1. Lineage (GTDB taxonomy): Bacteria > Pseudomonadota > Gammaproteobacteria > Burkholderiales > JALYOK01 > CADEHE01. Next base: position 5,053 of record CAZAWU010000013.1, on the reverse strand, counting down.
GCGCGGGTGAGATGCGTAAGGATTTGGCGGTTGGCTAATGCACAGTTGATCGCGGCATTCATGGCGCCGATGTATTGCTGCCCCTCCGCTGAGAGGATCGGCGCGCAGGCAAGTTCCCGGTCCGGCAGACGCAGCCCCAGGCGCGCTGCCGCTTTGGCCAGCGAGACGAGGTAATCGGTGCCGATCTGATGGCCCAGGCCGCGCGAGCCGCAATGAATGGAAATGACGATTTGGCCTTGTGCCAATCCGAATACGCGCGCGGCGGTTTCATCGTAGAGTTTGTCGACCGCTTGCACTTCGAGATAGTGGTTGCCGGATCCGAGCGTGCCCATCTCGCCGCGCTGGCGCTTCTTCGCCAAATCGGAAACATTCTGCGGCAGCGCGCCTGCCATTCGGCCGTGCTCCTCGATGTATTCGAGGTCTTCGTGGGTGCCGTAGCCGTGCGCGACCGCCCATTGCGCACCGCCCTGCAATACCTGGTGGAGCTGTTCGGGCGAAAGCCGGATGTTGCCTTCTTCGCCCATGCCGGCTGGGATACGATCGAACAAGAGTTCCGCCAGCAACTCGAGCTGCGGCAGCGCGCTCTCTAGGGTGAGGTTGCTGCGCAGGCAGCGAATCCCGCACGAGATGTCGAATCCCACACCGCCTGCGGAGATGATGCCGCCACGCTCGGCATCGAACGCCGCCACGCCGCCGATCGGAAAGCCGTAACCCCAGTGGGCGTCGGGCATCGTCATCGCTTCGCCCACCAGACCTGGCAAGCGCGCGACGTTGGCGATCTGTTCCAATACTTTGTCGTCCATCGTCGCGAGCAGCGGCGCGGCGCCGAACAGGCGCACCGGCTTGCGCTGCTCGCCGGGTTGCAGCGGCAGCGTCCAGCTGTATTCGTCTTGCGGCTGCAGTCGGGACAGATCCATGCGGGCAACAGCATTGCAGGTCTATCGCGGCGAAGCTTGATCTCGATCAACGCGCCTGCGATGCAGCTACGCAGAATCTGCTCACACATTCAATGGAGGGTCACAATGCACAAGACTGTCTCCGCGCCGCCGCTGGAAACGGACGAAGCGCGCATCATCGAGCGCCCAGACGGTTTCTACTGGGAAGATAAAGGCAACTTGGAGTGTTTCGGGCCATTTGAGACGCGCGAAGCGGTCGTCGCCGACATGCAGTTCAACGCCGAGAGCAGTATCGAACCGGGTGAAACGCTCGAGGAAGCTGAAGCGGAAATCGGCATCGCCGAATGGATCGATCAAGACATCGGCGCACCGTCGGAGGAAGGGCGGCCGCGTCTGGAAGAGCATTGAGGTGAGAGTATAAGGTTGGTAGTTAGATGCGAAGCTACTCACGCAATGGGTCTACTAGGGGTATGAGGCGACGGCCACGTGCCTCGAGATCAATGCAAGTGCTTTCGTAAGAATTGGTCGACCGCCTCAAATAGCTCTTTATCATGGCCGACCCAAATGTGGCCACCCGACGAAAAGGAAAGCAGCTGCGCCTGCGGCACGCTGGCGGCAATGTGCTGGGCTGCCGCAAAGGTGCCGAATTTGTCGTCTTGCACCGACACGGCGAGCGTGGGCAGCGCGATGCGCGCCAGCGGTATGGCGGTGGGATGACTGCTCAAGCGCGCGTCGTTCAGGATGCCGCCGGCGCGTGCGCTCACCGGCAGGATGTTCCACAGAATGCGCCGCACGCGCTGCTGCTCTGACGCGCTGGCGTTGCTCAATAGCGACGGATCAGTGGCGAGCAACGATGCGATCAAGGCGCTAGGCGCCAGCCTTAGTGCGCTCCAGAAGAGAAAGTCCGAGCGCAGTAAGCGCTCGGTGATTGCGGTAGCCCAGGGTACTGCGGCGGGCGTGGCGGTGCGGCCCGGTACATGAGTTGCCGGTACGATGGGCACTAGCGCCGAACAGCGCTGCGGATGGCGCAGCGCGAACTGCAGCGCGGACAGCGCCCCCGCGGAGCCACCGAGGACGGGAACGCGTTCGATGCCGAGACGATCGAGCAGCGCGGCGAACGCGTCAGCCTGCGCTTCGGCGGATGCGTCGAGCGGCAACGGCGAGCGCAGATAACCGAAGCGCGAAGGCGCGATGACTTGCCAACCGGCGGCGCTTAAGCGTGCGGCGAAGTCCAGGCCTTGATCGAAGCCGCCGCCAGTTCCGTGGATCATCAGCAGTGGTCGCCGGCCCTCGCTCACAGCGACTTCGATTACACCAGCGCGCGTGCGGACCAAGCGGCTGCCCTGCGCGATGCGCGCGCGGGCGCGGCCTAGATCGGATGCGTACGCGTGCCGCACCCAGGCTGCGCCGCCGGCACTCGCCAAGGCTGTCGCAAAAGCGAGCTTTCCGAACGCGCGGCGGTTGCGGCGCGCCGATTCTTCACTCGGCATATTCATATTCGACCCGCGCCGGGCTACCGCGCCAATATGCGTAAGGGCCAGCTGGCAACAACCACTCAGCGACTGATTCAACCGGCACCTTCATCGCGTGGAACTCGCCGTAATGGAGATTGCGCGCTTGCCAGGGATGCAGCGCGGGGGGATTGCTGCCGTCATCGAACGTTCGTTGCGCTGCGTAGACCGAAGCGATCAGCCCATCGGGACCGAAGCGAAACTCAAGCGAGGTGCTTAGGCTGGCGGCGGTAATGCTCGCGCGCGCACGGGAATCGTCGATCCCCTCCCAGCGTACGCCTTGGCTCGGCAGTAACGCAGTCGGAAACCAAACGGCTTCGCCCAGATAGCGCTGCAGCGCGCTGGTACTGAGCGCAGGTGTTGATGCTGTGTCGACGACCGTCACCAAGCCGAGCACCTTTGCCCGCATAGAGCCCGCGCCATCGACGATCGCATCGCGCACCAGCGTTTCCAGGCCGTACCCCATGCTCATGCGCGCGTCCCAAACGAAACCAGGCGCGCCGGGCACGAACGTTTGTCGAGCGCTGAAGGCAACCCACTTGTCGGCGCCGGGTTTACCCATATTGAACTCGCCCTTCCAGCTTACGTGCGCTCGCCGGATGATTGGCTGGCCGTCTTTGAGCACGTTGCGGAAGTACCGCGCTACCGGCGGGGGCAGGTCCGACAGCTCGGCTTCTGAATAGCGCGTCATCCGCGGTTCTCGCGCGGACGCGTACAAGCGCTGCTGCGTCTCGCGCGTAGTGCGCTGCCAATGCCGCTGCGCCAGCCACACGCTGATGCCGATGGCTATGAGCAGAAGCGCGAATGCGCCTACGAGGGTTCGCCCCATGTCTGCTTTCAATGGCTCCGTGCGCCCGCGGCAGCTGTTACGCCAAGGCTCGGGTTAGCCGCCGCGCGTGAACCAGGCCACGGGCATGCGCGGGCTAACCGGGTCGGGGTAGCGTTTGACATAGCCGATGCGCAGCAGCAACTGCGGCAACGCGGCCAGGCCCAGTTCTTTGGCAACGTCAACGACGCGGGGCGTTTCTTCCAGCAGCTGAGTCATCGGGTGGATGGCGATGCCACGCTCGCGCAGTTTGAGCCACATGCGTTGGAATTTGCGTCCAGTCTCGATCAGATCGGCCACACTCGAGCCGCCGGTAAGCACGAGCCAGCCGCCGCCTTGGCGCACGCG
>CAZAWU010000013.1:0-1372 GCA_964488915.1 uncultured Burkholderiales bacterium | reverse complement strand
GTTCGCGCTGCGCCGCATCGCGGTAAGCTTGCTTGCGGTTGGCCTCGATGGTGCCCTCCGCCAAGTACAGCGCTTGTTTCGCGTCGCGCGGGAAGTAGACGAAGTCCGATAGTGCGTCCGTCACGGCCTGCAGATCTTCGCCCTTGATCGGATCGTTTGCGTAGCCGGTTCTCACCGTCCTGCGCGTTTGCAAACGTTGCAGTGGGTAGTCGATCCCCCGCGCCTTGCGTAACGACACGTCGAGCAAGAGCAGATCACTTGCGGCCCGGGCGACGACGCGGTAGTCGACGGCATAGCCGAGCCGCTCTGCCGCGACGATGAGGTTCTCCAAAAAGGCGCCGACCGAAAGAGCGGCTTCGCGGTTAGTTGGGTCGACCGCGGGAAGCCAGCGTTCGCGCGCGGTGCCGATTTGCCAATGACCGGGTTCGAGCAGACGCACGCTCCACGGCTGCGCATTGTGCCCGCTCGGGGCGAATGACGCATAAGTGAAGATCGTCAGTTCATCACGTTTGATCGGCCGCTGCGACTGCGGCTGGCTTGCAATGTCCGGCACGGCGCGCGCGGTGGGGTCGTTCACGTCGCGTGCGCGCGCGGACATTGCCAACGGTGCAGCGGAAAGCGCGATCAAGAGCCTGCGGCGATTGCGTTGAAATGCGAGCGAACGTTGAGGAGAGTCCATCGGAGAGGTTTCGTGTGCACTGCCGGGCCAACGCTAGCGCTGCAAGAGCCGAGCGACATTGATCTGCGTCAACGTCATGAGACTAGCGCACGTACGCCTCGGTCACATAGCGCCGCATCATCCGATGGCTGTTGAAATACGATGCGTTCTTGGCGATCGTATTCTTCATGATAGTGATCCAAGCACTGCGGTTGGTGTAGTAGAGCGGCAGCACGGTTTGTTCGAGCTTGGTCAGCAGGGCAGGCGCGTCGCTGCCGTTGGATACCTCGGATGCCTCGCCGATCGCCCAGCCGGTCACGCCTTCGATGCAGCCCTCCACCCACCAGCCGTCGAGCACGCTCAGGCTGGGCACGCCGTTGCACGAGGCTTTCATGCCGCTGGTGCCGGAGGCTTCCAGCGGTTTGAGCGGCGTGTTGAGCCAGATGTCGACGCCGGCGACTAGGGGAGCGGCGGTTTGCAGATTGTAGTTGGGCAAGTAGGCGATGTTGACGGCATCGCGCAACGCCGTGATGTAGCGATGAATCTCCCTAATCAAGCGCTTGCCCGCTTCGTCGCGAGGGTGCGCCTTGCCGGCCAGTACGATCTGCAGCGGTTGCTTGCGCGCGATCGCCTTGAGCCGCTCGAGGTCGGCGAACAGTAGATCGGGGCGTTTATAAGCCGTCATGCGGCGGGCGAAGCCGATGATCGGTTGAT
>CAZAWU010000012.1:36471-37792 GCA_964488915.1 uncultured Burkholderiales bacterium | reverse complement strand
CGGCAACGGGCAAGCGCATCCGCAACTTGCCGTTGAAGGATCAGTTGACGGCGTAGTAGTCGCACCGAGGCGGCTGGCCGGGGGCGCAAGCGCTCGGCTCAGTCGCGCAGTAGGTTCGAACGCCCGCTCGGAAACGAGCGGGCGTTTTTTCGTTGCCCCTCGCTGCGGGCTTGTTCCTGTTCCGCGCGTGTCGCGACCTGGCGCGCCCCGATCGACTCACAGCAGCGGCGCAAACCTCAGCGCGATGCAGGGCTCACCGTGTACCGACGCTGCAACAACGCAGCCGCGGCCGCTGCGAGCAGCAGGGAAAAACTGTTTGGCAGCGCAATCCCTACCGGCGGTGGCGGCGGAGCATCGCTATCGGTGATCAAGCGCAGGCCGCCCGCGTGAACGAAATCAAGCGGATCGCCAATCTTGGCACTAATGCCCAAATTTTGATCGATCGGGTTGAGCATGTCCCCGATCGCGGCCATCGAGTAGTTGATCGAGTATTTATCGCCAACTTCTAATGGCGGCAACACAGCGACGCCGGTGAATTCCTTAGTCCTGACGCCCCACACACCGCCCGTGCCGGCACTTACCGAATCAATCGAAAGCAGCCCGGTTGAGCTAGAACGTGGATCGATCTCAAAACCCGTGTCAGTCGAGAATAGGATCAAGCTATGCTGAAACAGATCAATGGGTGTCCCGTTCAAGTCCATCGAGAGGAATGCATTGATCTGCCCGAGGCTGCCGAAACCGGGTGCGCCACGAACGCGTGGGTCTGTCTCGAACAAAATCTCGCCCGCCTGCAGGGTGAATTCAACACTCGCCGGACGCGGGCCGCCATTGTAGGTGTCGATCAAAGTTACCACTGAATTGGCGACGGATTCGCCACGCACCCCGCTTGCAGGATCGTTGTCCACGCCGACTTCGAGGTTACCTTCTTTGTCCGCATACGCGGAGGAGAACCAACGCGTACCGGGATTTCCGCGTGATTTTGCTTCGAACAAGATTTCCAGTGGCTCACCCGTAAAAGAAAAACCAGTTTGCTCACCTGCTAGATCGAACTGCCCTCTTAAGTTTTCTAGCTTCGCGTCCACAGTGGTAATAATCTGCGGCACGGCGCAAGCGAGCGTTGCGACCGAAAAGCTGGTCAACAGCACCGCGCAACGCATGAAGAAAGCGTTGCGCTGTAACGGGCTGCGTGGAGCATGGGCTGGGTTTCGCATCGTATCCTCCGCTGAAGTGCACGGCGTCAGCGCCGCATACGCGTTGTTTCCGCGTAGCTGGACGTTGGTTCAGCGACGAATACGTGAATATTGCCGACTTCCGGTTTGCT
>CAZAWU010000012.1:26847-36371 GCA_964488915.1 uncultured Burkholderiales bacterium | reverse complement strand
GATCCAGCACTTTGGACCTCAGTAGTAGCGCCGCTCCCAGTCGTGGCGCGTCTTTTCAAACCGCACCACAAGGTCGGCGCCGGCGACGTCATACTCGCGCACGCGTTCAAGGCGCGGGCCTGCGGCGGTACCGGAGCCGAACCAAATTTGGTAGTCGAAACGCTCGCCTGCGCAGTGTGGACAACCGCCGCCGTGCGGCACGAGATCGAGTACCCATCCCGACATGCCGCAGGCCCTGCAGCGAATGGTGGGAGGAACACGCCGATATCGGTTGAGCAGCAGAAGAATCACCGCCATCAGCACCCCAAAGGCGGCCCCGCTCGCGATGCTGTAGGACATCCGCACCGGGCACTTGTACGCGTACTCGTGCGGCGAGCAGGCCTGCGTCCAATAGGCAAGGAATGGCATCTCGTGGTGCAGGACCGCGAGCAACGCGCCCATGACTATGGCCAAGACAACGAAGATGCCGCGGCGGCTACGCGCCGCCTCGCGGCGAATGATGTTGCCGGTCTCCCGGCTGTAAAGGCGTTCGCGTGGCATTAGCAGCGCAAGCGTGTTAGCTCCAAGTCGTCGGTGCTCAGCGCTCCATCAATGCCCGTACCCCGTCGAAGAATATCTCTACGGCCACCGCCGCCAGCAGAATACCCATCAAACGCACCATGACGTTGATGCCGGTCTTGCCGAGCCAGCGCGAAGTCGGGATCGCTGCACGCAGGGTGATCCACGTGACCAGCGCGGTCACCGCGCAACAAAGGACGATCAGCGTGTAGTGCGTGAACAATGCGCTTCCCGTAGCGCTACTCGCCGAGGCGGCGTAAATGATGGTCGTTGAGATCGCACCTGGCCCGGCCAGCAGCGGCACGGCCAGCGGCACGATGGCGATGCTGTCCTTGTCTTCCGCCTCACGCGCTTCCTCGGGGGTTTGTTTTTCTTTGAGTGGATTGGCCTGCATCATGGAGATGGCCATCAACATGATCAAGATGGCGCCCGCAACTTTGAACGCGGGCAGTCCGATGCCAAACAAGCGCAATACCGCCTCGCCGATCAAAGCTGCGGCTATCAGCACAACTGCCACCGCGACACTCGCCAACCACGCGATGCGTTTGCGCTCCGCCTCGCGCGGCGACGATGCCGACAACAAGATGAACATGGGTACCATGCCGAGCGGATCGACAATCACCAGTAGGGCGACCAGAAACTTACCGTACTCGCTTAGCTCAAGCATGCGCGCGCGTTGCAGGTTGGGCTGAGTGCCTCCCGAAGCCCAACACTCAGCGACCCATTCACACCACCCACACTTTCGGATGCGCCGCTTTTGAGGTGGCCAGAAATGGTGACACATGAAATCAAACCACGCACTCCCACGCTAAACGGGGATTGAGCAACTCGCCTCATGCGCCGCATGGCTCCGGCATTCACGGGAACGACAACGAGCGCCGGGAGTTTGGGATGCTCACTCGTTGAGCTTTGCCGCCCAACCTACGATTCCTCAACGCGGTTTGCGCTCAGTGAGCAGTGCGGACGGTAGATACTGCTGTTCGCGCAAATGCTGCAGCAGGCCGCGCGCTGCGTCCTCCACGCGGTCGAGCACCTGCTCGAAGCCGTTGAGCCCGCCGAAGTACGGGTCGGGCACGTCTTTATCGGGAAACCTCTTGCTGAAATCCATGAACATCGCGATCTTGCCGCGTAACGCCGGTGGGCATTTTTGCGCCAACGCTTCAAAATTTGAACTGTCCATGGCAAGTACGAAGTCGAAGAACTCGAAGTCTTCAAGTCGCACCTGGCGTGCCTGTCCCGCCAAATCGTAGCCGCGCGCGGCGGCAGCCAACTGCGCGCGCCGATCGGGCGGACTGCCGGCCTGGCCATCATGTGTTCCGGCGGAGTCGATGAAGACCAAGTCCTCGCAGCCGGCTTCCTCGACCATGCGGCGGAAAACGCCCTCCGCAGTCGGCGAGCGGCAGATGTTGCCCATGCAGACAAACAGCACACGCGCTACCGGCACCGGCGTCTCTTTCTTGCCCAGCAGGCGCCGCATCAAACTCATGCTTGGGTCACGAAAAGTTGCTGCTTGAGCGCCTTCAGTTGATCGCGCAGTTGCGCCGCACGCTCGAACTCGAGGTTGCGCGCGCACGCGAGCATTTCCTTTTCCAAGCGCTTGATCGCGGCACTCAACTGTTTCTCGCTCATGGCTTTGTAATTCGCTTCGGGTTCCGCCAGCGCATACGCCGATTCTTCGACTTCGTTATCGTAAGCGACATCGATCATGTCTTTGATGCGCTTGGATACCCCGCGCGGCGTGATGCCGCGCTCTTCATTGTATGCCATCTGCTTGTGCCGGCGCCGGTCGGTTTCACCGATGGCGCGGCGCATGGAATCGGTCATCGTGTCGGCGTAGAGAATCGCGGTGCCGTTGATATGGCGCGCAGCGCGGCCGATGGTTTGGATGAGCGAGCGCTCGGAGCGCAGGAATCCCTCCTTGTCGGCATCGAGAATCGCCACCAGCGACACCTCGGGAATATCCAAGCCCTCGCGCAACAAGTTGATGCCGACCAGCACATCGAACACGCCGCTGCGCAGATCGCGGATGATCTCGACACGTTCAACGGTTTCGATATCCGAGTGCAGATACCGTACTTTGACTTGATGCTCGGATAAGTAGTCGGTCAGATCCTCGGCCATGCGCTTGGTCAATGTCGTCACCAGGACGCGCTCGCCCTTGGTGACGCGTAGATTGATCTCGGAGAGCAGGTCATCTACTTGGCGCGCCGCCGGGCGCACTTCGACCACCGGATCGATCAAACCCGTGGGGCGAACCACTTGTTCGACCACTTGAGCAGCGTGTTGCCTCTCGTAGTCGGCGGGCGTGGCCGAGACGAAAATCGTCTGGCGCATCACCGCCTCGAACTCATCGAAGCGCAGCGGACGGTTATCCAGCGCCGACGGTAAACGAAAACCGTAGTTGACCAGATTCTCTTTACGCGAGCGGTCGCCGTTGTACATGCCGCCTACTTGCGGCACGGTGACGTGCGACTCGTCGATGAACACGATACTGTTGTGCGGCAGATAGTCGATGAGCGTCGGCGGTGGTTCACCTGGCGCGCGTCCTGAAAGGTGGCGTGAATAGTTCTCGATGCCTTTGCAGAAACCCATCTCGTTCATCATTTCTAGATCGAAGCGGGTGCGCTGCTCCAAGCGCTGCGCTTCCAGCAGCTTGCCGCTCTGTGTGAAGTACTCGAGCCGCTCGCGCAGTTCTTGTTTGATCGTCTCGATGGCGCGCAGCGTTGTTTCGCGCGGCGTCACATAGTGGCTCGAGGGGAACAGCGTAAAGCGCGGTACGCGCTGCCCCATCTCCCCGGTGAGCGGATCGAACAAAGTGAGCTTCTCGATCTCGTCGTCAAAGAGATTGACGCGGATCGCCGTCTCGGCGTGCTCCGCGGGGAAGATATCGATGATGTCGCCGCGCACGCGATAGGTGCCGCGCTTGAATTCGAGTTCGTTGCGCGTGTACTGCATCTCCGTCAGCCGGCGGATGATGTCACGCTGCGACATCTTCTCGCGTTCGCGCAGCAGGATCACCATGTTGTGATACTCGGCCGGATCGCCGATACCGTAGATGCATGACACTGTGGCCACGATCACTGTGTCCACGCGTTGCAGCAACGACTTGGTCGCCGACAAGCGCATCTGCTCGATGTGCTCGTTGATGCTGGAATCTTTCTCGATGTAAAGATCGCGCGACGGGACGTAAGCTTCCGGCTGGTAGTAGTCGTAATACGAAACGAAGTACTCGACCGCGTTCTCCGGAAAAAACTCCTTCATTTCGGAATAAAGCTGCGCGGCGAGCGTCTTGTTCGGCGCCAACACCATGCCGGGGCGGCCGATGCGCGCAATCACGTTCGCCATGGTGTAGGTCTTGCCAGAACCGGTCACGCCGAGCAGCGTTTGATACGCCAGGCCGTCGTTGATGCCTTCCACTAAACGCTCGATCGCCTCCGGTTGATCGCCGGAGGGTGCGAACGGCTGATGCAGGCGGAAGGGGCTGTTGGGAAAAGTCTGAATCATTTTCTCAATCGACCAAGTGCTAACGGTTAAAATGCAGGTTCTACCGAGACACCCAGCGGATCACACCTTGAAAATCGCAGAACGCCTCAACGCCATCAAGCCCTCGCCCACCCTCGCTGTCAGCGCGCTCGCCGCGAAATTGAAGGCGGAGGGCAAAGACATCATCGGATTCGGCGCGGGCGAGCCGGACTTCGATACGCCACAGCACATCAAAGACGCCGCAGTCGTGGCGATGAACAAGGGGTTAACCAAGTATACCCCGGTCGGCGGTACGCCTGGATTGAAGAAAGCGATCGTCGATAAGTTCAAGCGCGAAAACGGCTTGGAATACAAGCCGAGCCAAATATTGGTTTCATGTGGCGGCAAACACAGTTTCTTCAACCTGTTCCAAGCCACGCTCGATCCGGGCGATGAAGTTATCATCCCGGCGCCATACTGGGTGTCCTACCCAGACATGGTTCTGATGGCCGATGGAGTTCCAATCATTATTCCGGCGGGTATCGACCAAAATTTCAAGATCACCGCAGCGCAGTTGGAGGCGAAGATCACGCCGAAAACGCGCTTCGTCATTATCAACAGCCCAAGCAATCCGACCGGCGCACTCTATAGCGCCGGTGAGCTACGCGCGCTCGGCGAAGTATTTCGCCGCCATGCGCACGTGTGCCCGATCACGGACGACATGTACGAGCACATCCTCATGCGCCCGGAGGACAAGTTCTACGACATCTTGAACGTCTGCCCGGATCTGTACGCGCGCACCATGGTGATGAACGGCGTTTCCAAAGCATACTCGATGACCGGCTGGCGCATCGGCTATTGTGCGGGGCCGGAGAATGTCATCACCGCCATGGAAAACGTGCAGTCGCACTCCACCTCCAACCCGACTTCGATCGCGCAAGCCGCGGCCGAAGCAGCGCTCAACGGAGATCAAAGCTGCATCACACCGATGGTCACGGCGTTCCGCGAACGCCATGCTTTCGTGGTTGAAGCGCTCAACAAGATTGCCGGCATCAAGTGCGTGACGAGCGGCGGCGCCTTCTATGCCTTCCCGGATTGCCGCGAAGCCATCGCCTCGCTGCACAAGCGCGGCAAGCTGAAAGATGGCAGCGATTTGAGCTTGACCGCCTATCTGCTCGACAACGGCGTGGCCGCGGTGCCGGGCTCGGCGTTCGGCGCGGAAGGCTATCTACGGCTTTCCTATGCGACATCGATGAAGAACTTGCAGGAGGGTATTGCGCGGATTGCGAAGGCGGTGAGTGCATAGGTGATAGTCAAAGTTTCGCGGCCCGTTAAGCGCAACGCCCCGTTTGATCTCCCTGTTAAGATGATTGCGCTCTGCTCAACAACACGGAGGAAGCAATCATGCACAAGCGTTATCTAGTTCTTGCCTTGCTCGCACTGAACTGCGCGGTGGCCCCAGTGAGCGCAGAAGACTCGCTCGGCGAAAAAAAGATCTGGCGCGAACAGGAAGAGTACTTGAAGGGGGAGGGTTCAGATATGAAAGACGTCTGCGGCAAGGATATCCCCGGCGGCTTCGACAAACCGACTTGGAAGGGCCAGTTGGAAACGAGTAACAGCGTATATGGCTATTGCGCTTCGCTGTACAGCGCGCTGCGTGGCTTGTGCAGCGATCCCGACGGCAAGGAAGCGGTGCAGAAGAAGATCAACAAAATCGAGTGCGCGTTCGGCGGTAAGGACAAACGCGCGCTATCGCTCGGCGGCGGCACGCTGAAGATGATCATCGACTGGGAAGCTTCGAACTACGATGACTTCATCAAAGCTTGGTTGTTGAAGAACCTCTAGTCACCACTCGCCTAACGCGCAGGCATCGCACGGCCGACCTGCTAGCGTTTGTTCGGCCGCGCGCGAAACTCTGACAATCTTGCACGTAGCAGCCTAGCGCTGCTTTCTGTAAGCTTCGACGATGGCACCGATATCGACGCTGCGGGAGGCGTCCTCGGCGAAAAACACGCTTAGTTCCTTGCCGCCTTTCGGATAGGCGCTGTAGCGGCCGTGGCGCGAAACCACGCTCACCCACTTTTCGTCTTTCACCACGTAATCTTCCTTGCCGTCGTAGGCGCGTCGCTCGTGCAGCAAAACGCGGTCGTCCCAGTCGCCTTCCACGCGATGAAACTTAATGAGGAATCGGTTCTCGCTGCGTGGTTCGAGCGGCACGATGGTGATCACCTCGCCCTCGGCGCCTTTGAACACTTTGGCGTACTTATACGGTTTGATCTCATCGGCGCTACCCGCCTGCGCGAAACAAGCGAATGCCAATATGCACAAGCGATGCGCCGCGGCTCGCGCGATTCTATATACAGTCATTGGTATGATTCATTGAATCTCATAGATTCTCATTCATCAGTTAAGGCTATAGCCAGTATCTGTCAAAGTGGTTTCCCCGGATCGATGATCGTGCGCCACATGTGCGCCGTCGGACTGTTGTCGTTGCCCAAGCCTTCTTTCGGCTGCTTGAAATGCCGCCCGATAATATCGGTGAACGGCGTCAAATCGATCGGCGCACTGCGATCGAAGCCGTAATCGTCGTAGAGTGTGATGTGGCGCGCGGCCATGTACCAGCGGTGTGTGCGCGCTTGTCGGTACGCGGCTTCGAGGTACTCGGGCGGCTGGTAGCCCTCGCCGAACATCTTCACGTACATCTCGGGATATTCGTAGCCGACTTCCGCGTCCGGGTAGTAGCGCAGCGCTTGGTGATAGCGGATCGCCCAGGAGACGCGCTCGGAGACATAGGGCTCGACCAACTGCGCGCCCCACCAACCATGATCGGCGCGGTTCACGCCGAGGCCGATGTCGTGCAGTAAACAGGCGAGCACGGTTTCTTCGTCGCAACCGGCGGCAAGCGCCAATTTGCCGCACTGCACACCATGGCGCGCCGCCGCTATCGGCAGACCGAACCACGGCACGTGCAGGCGCTGATGCAGGATATCGGCAAGCGCGACGTTCGCACCGAGCGGCGCGAAATCGTGCTGGATGCGCGTGGCGGCGGTGTGCGCGCCAACCGTATGCATGTCGTGCTTATGCGCCGCGGCGTCTTGTCCGGGCGCAGGCTTGCGCGCTTCTTGCATATCGAGCCTATCGAGAAACCGAACCAGGGCATCATACAATGCAGTGGCTACGCTCGCATCTTCAAGCGAACACCCCATGCAGATACCACTGTGTGCGCTCGTACAAATCACGATAAATCCAAACCAGCTCGCCTTGCGCGTTGCGCGCGATGAAATAATCGCGGCGTGCGGGCCGGCCGTCCCACCAACCGGTTTCGATGCGCTCGGGACCGGCGATCAGTTCCAAATCGCCGTGATATTGCAAGCGCGCCGCTTGTTGCGTCAGCGTGCGCGGCTGTTCGAGCAACCAAAGCGGGCGCGTTTTTCCTACGCTTGACGACGGCGCCACCCTCCCCGTCTCTCGCGTCCAAGCCAATTCGGGACGATGATCATCTTGCAAGCGCACACCGAACACTTGGCCAGCCCCCAAACGCGCCGCCAAGCGATCGGCCAGCGCATGCCACGCACTCGCCTGCACAGCGCGCTCCGGCAGCCAGCTGTCGTTGACTGGCGTGTACGCACGCCAGCTCGAAACACGCAGGGATAGCGCCGATACCGTCGCGGGCAGCGCCGTCTTGCCGAGCCGTTCGCGCAGTAGGATTTCCCAGCGCGAAGGCTCGCGTGCAATCTCGCTGGTATTGATCGCCAGCGGCGTGCGCAGCGCGCTGCCGTGTTCGAATTCGATGGCGAGCGCATCCGCGCCTGCACCGCGCGCACGCAGAAATTGCTGCAGCTCATTCAACATGCACCGCAGCGGCAGCAGCAGCATTTGCGCATCTTGCATTTCTGCCGGCAGTTCGATGCGCGTGAAAAATGCTTCCGGCGGTGTAAACCATTGGCGCGGATCGGCACGGCGCCCGAGCGCTTTATCGACATCGTCGATGATTTGCGCGCCGAAACGCTTGCTCACGCCGTCGCGCGGCAGCGCTATCAAGTCGCGTACGCACCGCACGGCGAGACTCGCTAAAGCATCGAGTGTTGCCTGCGGCCAATCGAATAGCGTCAGTGGCAGATCGGCTAGGCACGGCGGCAGTTGCGCAAGATCTTGGCAGCCGCAGCGCGCTTTTTGCTCACCGGATAAAGCATTCGATGCGCGTGCACGTGCGAATAACCAAGCCGCCAGCGGCGTCGGTGCCACACCCAAGACCGCGCGATAACCCAACTCGCGCACTGCCGCACGCACGCTGCGCAAGAGCACCGGCAAACCGCCGAATAGTCTGAGTGTGCTTGATACCTCAATTAGTACACCTTGCCGATTAAGACTGGTATTAGGTGTGAAGCAGCATACTCCTGTTGCCACTTGCTCGAGTGCGCGCTGCTCTTTGCTTTCCTCACGCGGCAATACGATGAGTTCGGCGCACAGCGCGCGCGCCGCGGCGATCGCCATGTCATGCTTTACGCCGCAACGCAGCGCCGCGTCATTGGCGCTGTAAACGCAAGGACGATTGCCCGGCCCGCTGCTTATGACCAGGGGCAAATCCTTGATCAAACCGCGATGCGCGACTTGCAGCGACAAGTCGGGGAGATAGAGCGCAATCCAAACACTGCGAGCCATCGTGTACAGCGCGCATCGTCATGATGCGGCGGCCTCCCGCACATGGAGGTACGCTGGCCGCAGTGGCTTTGAATGGGAACTCACTCGGTTGGCTATTGCGAACTGCAACGCCCGCGCCGCGTGCATGCCGCGCCGTTTGAATAGGCGCAACTCCAACCACCCTTGCGCGTCTTGCGTCAGCATCACACGCAGCGGTGCGGGCGAAGCTTGCCGCTGCGCATTCGAGGCGCGGTAAATGAAACCCGCACACTCGGCCGTGCTGCACGCAAGCTGCAAGCGACGCAGCATTGCGTACTCCACACTCTGCGGCAGCCACACCACCACGATCGCCGCAGCGCCGGCACGCATGGTTTGTTCCGCCGCCCATACAGTATCGGCCGCATTCAGCGGCTGCACGATCAGCAGCTTTTGCAAGTCGACCCCCGCTGCCGCGAGCGCGGGCGCGTACGGCAAATACGGCGGCGCGATCCAAACGACGCCTTTCTCGCGCACGCTCGCGTGCGCCAGCGCCGGCAGCAACAGCGACGTTTCGCCGATGCCGATGGCATCGCACAGCAATTCCGTCAGCCCCGCACGTGGCCAACCGCCATCGGGCAATTCACAATCCAGTTCGCTGAAGCCACTGGGTATGCCGGATAGAGCCGGTTTCGGTTTATCGCCTAGGCGCCAGATCGCCGGATGGTTGAGCAGTTCATTAGGCAGCGGTCGCATACTGTTTATATTAACAGTCCTGGCGAGCGATGCGCGCGTAAATTACCTATTCGGCATACAGCTTGGAGCACTACTCCTTGCCGCCTCTGGTTTGCGAGCAACAAAGCTATACTGCGCCCTGATCTATCGAT
>CAZAWU010000012.1:24333-26747 GCA_964488915.1 uncultured Burkholderiales bacterium | reverse complement strand
TCCCGATCAATCACGGACTGCTGGAAGAAATTCTGCCGCTGCGCCCCGATCTCGTGCTCGCCGGCAAACATAGCGCACCGCAAAGCCTCGCGCTGCTGCGCCGATTTCATTTGCGCGTCATGGAATTGGAGATGCCGCGCAGTTTCGATGAAGTGGCGCGGCAAACCCTCGATGTCGCCACGGTCTTGCGCCAGCGCGAGCGCGGCGAGGCCGCGGTGCGGCGCATGCGTGCGCGGCTGGCTGCGGTGGCGCCGCCAGCGCAGCCGCAACGCGTCGCGGTCTTGTATCAGCCGAATGGCTTTGCCGCCGCGTCCGGATCGTTCGCCGACGAAATATTGCAACGCGCGGGATTGGATAACTTGACGCGACGTTTAGGCTGGTCTGCCGAGCGTGCCTACTTGCCGCTGGAAACGCTGATCCACGCAGCGCCTGACGTGTTGGTGCTGGAACAGCGTTCACGCCCAGGTGCCGCGCTCGCCACGGCATTATTCGATCATCCCGCCATGCGGCGCTTCGCCGCGGCTCGGCGGTTGATCGAACTGCCGCCCGGGTTGACGATGTGCGCCACCACGGAATCGGTGGCGGCGGTCGAAGCGTTGGCACCGGTGCGGCTTACTGTGCTTCCTCGTTAGCATGACCGAGCGCGCCATCGAGCCAACGCTGACATACGCTTCCATCCACGGCAAGCATGCGCGCCCGGAAATGAAACTCGCACTGGCGCTGGCTGTGCTGTGGCTGGTGCTGTTCCTCGCCTCGCTCGGCATCGGCCGCGCGCCGATTGCGCCTTGGCGGGCGCTCGCCGCCGCGCTGACCGATCCAAACTCACCGGAAGCACTCATCCTTTTACAGCTGCGTTTGCCGCGTGCGCTGCTGGCCACGCTAGTCGGCGCCAGCCTCGGTCTGGCTGGCGCGGCGCTGCAAGGACTGTTACGCAATCCGTTGGCCGAACCTGGTGTGATCGGCGTTTCCACCTGTGCTGCGCTCGGCGCGGTGCTCGTGTTTTACACGGGCTGGTCGAGCGCCTTCGCGCTCGCGTTGCCGCTCGGTGGCCTGGCGGGCGCGGCGCTATCGGTCGCGCTGCTGTACGCGTTGGCGGGACAGAGCGCCTCGACGCTGACGTTGATTTTGGCCGGGGTAGCGCTCAATAGTTTTGCCGGCGCGCTCACTGCGTTGGCGCTAAACCTCGCGCCAAGTCCGTACGCGGCATATGAAATCATGTTTTGGTTGCTGGGGTCGGTGGCCGACCGCAGCCTGGAGCACGTCGCGCTCTGCACGCCGTTCATGCTGGCCGGTTGGGCCCTGATTCTCACTACCGGTCGCGCGCTCGATGCCCTCACGCTCGGAGAAGACGTCGCGCGCAGCCTCGGCTTCGATTTGCGGCGCGTGCGATTGCGATTGATTATTGGCGTAGCGGCCTGCGTCGGTGCGGGCGTGGCTTTCACCGGCGCCATCGGTTTTGTCGGATTGGTGGTGCCGCACTTGCTGCGCAGATTCGTCGGCGGTGTGCCAAGCCGCTTGCTCGCGTTGTCGGCGCTGGGCGGCGCGGCGTTGACGCTCGCCGCTGATCTCGTAGTGCGCTTGATCGCGGTGGGCGTCGAATTGAAACTCGGCGTCGTTACTGCACTGCTCGGCGCCCCATTCCTGGGTTGGCTGGTGCTGCGCTCGCGCAACCGGGAGATCTGATGCTCTCCGCGAAAAATCTCGTCGTGCGCGCCGGTGCAATAGCGATCCTCGATGATTGTTCGCTCGGCGTGAGGCCCGGCGAACTGCTTGGTGTTATCGGACCCAACGGCGCCGGCAAGAGCACCCTCGCCGCGGCGCTCGCGGGCTTGCGCACACTGAGTTCAGGCGCCGTTTGGCTTGATGATCGCAATCTCACGGCACTGTCGCCGCGCGAACGCGCTCAACGCATCGCGTACTTGCCGCAATTCGGCGAAGTGAACTGGCCGATCTCGGTCGAACGGCTAGTCGAGCTCGGTCGGCTACCGCATCTGCAATTGCGCGCAAGCATGAACGCTGCAGATCGCACGGCCGTCGAGCGCGCGCTTGAACTGACAGATTTATTGGCGCTGCGCACGCGCATCGTCTCCACCTTGTCCGGCGGCGAGCGTGCCCGCGCGCTCCTCGCGCGCGCCCTGGCGACGCAAAGTAGCTACTTGGTCGCCGATGAACCTGCAGCGCACCTGGACCCGCACTATCAGCACACGCTGTTTGAGTGCTTGCGCTCAGCCGCGCAGTCAGGAACCGGCGTGCTGGTGGTGCTGCACGATCTGTCTGTCGCGTTGCAGTTCTGTACGCGTCTGATTCTCATGCATCGCGGCAAGATCGCTGCCGACGGCCCGCCCAATGAGGTCGTCGATGCTGCGAGTACGCGCGAAGCGTTCGGGCTGCGGCCCCTGCGCGTTCAGGTGGAT